>NZ_JBIVYX010000002.1:0-361300 GCF_044759225.1 Streptomyces sp. NPDC101132 | reverse complement strand
GCCCGGCGGGGCGCCGCCCCCGCGGCGCCGCGCCCCCCCCGGGGGGGGGGGCCGGGGGGGGGGGCCCGCCCCCCCCCGGGGGGGGGGGGGGGGGGGCGGGGCCCCCGCCCCCCCCCCCCCCCGCGTCTGCATTCCTCCCGCTTTCCCAGCGGCAACGCGCCTTTCGGTGGCAGTCTGCTCATCGGCGGATACACAGAGAGACCGCTGACGCACCACAAGCAGACCGCAACTGATGAACAGACAGACCGGAGGTGCCGTTCCCGTGGCGACCAATGTCAATCCCACCGTCCGACGCCGCCGACTGGGCATGGAGCTGCGCAAGCTCCGCGAGGACAAGGGCATGACGGCCGAGCAGGTCGCCGAACGCCTCCTCGTCTCCCAGTCGAAGATCAGCCGTCTGGAGAACGGCCGTCGCTCCATCAGCCAGCGCGACGTCCGCGACCTGTGCGAGGTCTACGACGTCGACGACCGGCGGCTGGTCGACTCGCTGATGCAGATGGCCAAGGACTCGCGCCAGCAGGGCTGGTGGCACGCCTTCGGCGACATCCCGTACAGCGTGTACATCGGGCTGGAGACGGACGCCGCGTCGCTGCGCGTGTACGAGCCCCAGATCATCCCGGGCCTGCTCCAGACCCAGGAGTACGCCGCGGCCATCATCCGCGGGGCGCTGCCGGAAACCGCGCAGCAGGACATCGAGAAACGCGTACAGGTCCGTATCCGACGGCAGGAACGTGTCTCCGAGACCGAAAGCGACAACGAACGCGGCCCCCTGCGCCTCTGGGCGGTCATCGACGAAGCCGCGCTGCGCCGGCGGGTCGGGGACACCACGGTGATGATCCGGCAGCTGGAGCACCTGATACGGCAGTCCGAGCTGCCGCACGTGACCGTGCAGGTAATGCCGTTCAGCATGGGCGCGCATCCGGGCGTGAACGGTCAGTACGCGATTCTGGAATTTCCGGATGCTTCGGATTCGACCGTTGTCTACATCGAAGGCGTCACGAGCGACCTGTATCTGGAGAAGGCCAACGACGTGCAGCGGTACAGCGTCATGTACGAGCACCTGCGCGCCCAGGCACTGAATGTCGAGCAGACCCGGGATTTCATCGCCGGGGTCATCGAGGAGCACGCCAAGGACAGCGCACAGTAATTGCGGGGTAAAACGGGCGGAAAGCGGGCGAACGCCGGGCGTGAGCCGGGTGTGCGCCAGAAAGCGCCGCACCGTACACCGTGACGGCCCGACCAGGGAAGTCCCCACTGGAATATGCCATCCGGTCGAGTGAAAGGTCTCTTCACCCGGGCGGCCTTGCGAGTAGCGTCGATCACGCCAATCAAGAGCAGGTTGGCGCCACATCAACGGAACCCGCTAGACCGGAGAGAACATGGCTATTCTTCAGGGCGCCACGGATGCCTGGACGAAGTCCTCGTATTCCGCTGGAAACGGCGCGTGCGTCGAGGTGAAGTCCCCCGCCGTGAGCGAGATCGCGGTGCAGGACTCCAAGGTGCAGGAAGGTCCCTTCCTGACCTTCGCCCCGACCTCGTGGACCTCCTTCGTCGCCGGCGTGACCCGGGGCCCGCTTGGGCACCTCGGCTGAACGTCCGGGAGCACCACACCCGGACAGCCGCCCACCGTGCGGTACTGATGAGCCCTCTCGACTGGCCCGCCGTCCCGGCCGAGGGGGCTCGGCCGCGTCCCGGCCGCCCGTGACCGGGGGCGGCGGCCGGGACAGCCCGGGCGCCGGCACGGCCGGCCGGGGTGCGTCAGCGCGGCCGCTCCGTACAGGCCGGCCCGGCCGGTCGACGTACGTCAGCGCGCAGCTGCGCCGACGTACGTCAGCGCAGCTGGTCGACGTACCGGTCGGTGCCCGGCAGCGTCGGGATGAACGGCGCGACCAGCTCCACCCGCCCCAGGCCCGCCTCGGCGACCTCCGTGTCCAGGCCGAGGAAACGGTCCGCCCAGACCTCGCGCGGATCGGCCTCCAGGAACCACAGCAGCGTCAGCCGGGTGTCCATGCCCTCGACCTGCTTGACGTAGGTCATCCGGTCCCCCGGCAGCGGGGTCGGCCGGAAGACCGTCACCATCGCCGCCGGCCCGCCGGCCAGCCGCCGCGGCAGCTGCTTCGTACGCAGCCAGGTCAGCAGCTCGGCCCGCTGCTCGGGCCCCTCGGCGTCGACGACCTGGACGACCAGTCCCGCGTACGGGTGGTCCAGCGCGTGGAAGTCCCGCGGCCCGGCCGCCCCGTCCCGGTAGACCGTCGCCTGGTGGTCCTGGAAGGACGTGAAGACGTGGGTGCGGTCCTGGTAGACCCGGCCGTCCACGTTCAGCCGCTTGTTGATGCCGACGGTCCACTTCATGTGCTCGTCGTACCGGCCGTCGGTGATCCAGTACGTGGAGATGTAGCACCCCGCGGTGACCGGCTGGGCCACCGCCGACTTCTCCGGGTAGCGCAGCTCCTGGAGCTCCCTGGTCGCGACCCAGCGCCGGCCCGCGTACATCCAGGGCATGGCCATGGCGCCCGCGATGTAGTGGTCGTCCTCGTACCAGCGGTTGTACGCGTACTCGTGCCCCGGGTGCGGCTCGACCATGGTGATCAGCGCGTGCCCCGGGTGCACCCCGTACGGGCCTACGGCGGCCAGCTCGGCGTAGGCCTGGGGCCGGGTGTCCTGTGGTGTGTGCTCCGTGTTCGCCATGCCGACCGGTGTAGCTGATGAAACGTCAGATGGGGAGCCCCGCGGCACCGCCGGTCCCCACGGCCGTGACGCCGTACGGACATTGTGCCGATCAGGCGACAGCGGTCCCGGCGCCGCAACTCCGGCCGGACCCCCGCGCATCCCCGCTGGTGGCCGGACCGCTCCCGGCCGGACCGCCCACCGGAAGGGAACCCAGCTCATGCGTAAGGGATTTCTGCGCGGCATCGCCGCGGCCGCCGCGCTCCTCACCGGCGCCCTGACCCTGTCGGCCGCCCCCGCCCAGGCCGACTCCGCCGCCGGCTTCGGGGACTGCGCAGCCGGCTACTTCTGCGCCTGGACCAACGAGTCCGCCACGGGCTCGCGCCTCCAGACCCGTACGGACATGCCCTGGCTGGGTTCCACGTACGACAACCGGATCCGCTCCTTCACCAACCGGACCTCCATGGTCGCCTGCCTGTACGACGGGCGGAACCACACGATCACGACCGGTCCCACCGGCAGCTACCAGGTGGTCAGACCCCACTCGGCGGGGACCGGCTACAGCGGCACGGCGCACACCGACAAGAGCTCGCTGAAGTTCGTCCTCACCGCGCGCGAGTGCACCCTGCCCCCTTATCCCTTCTGGTGGGACGAGGCCAACCCCACGGCGGCCGGCTTCGGCGACCTGAACGGCGACCGCCGCTCCGACGTGCTGGTCCGCGACGAGACGGGTGCCCTGTGGTTCGTCTCCGGCAACGGCAGCGCCTTCCTGGCCGGCACGCACGGGTGGAACGGGATGAACGCCCTCACCCGCCACGGCGACTTCTCCCGGGACGGCCGCGAGGACCTCATCGCCCGCGAGCGCTCCACGGGCAGGCTCTGGCTCTACCCCGGCACCGGGGACGGCGACTTCCTCCCGCGCCGCGTGCTCGGCAGCGTCGGCTGGAACTCCATGTCCCTGATCACCGCGTTCGGCGACCTGACGGGCGACGGACGGAACGACCTGATCGCCCGGGAGACCGCCGCCGGCAGGCTCTGGCTCTACCCCGGCACGTCGACCGGCGGGCTCGGCACCCGCCGCCTGATCGGCGGCAGCGGCTGGGGCGCGATGAACGCCCTGGTGGGCGCGGGCGACCTGAACCGCGACGGCCGTCCGGACCTGCTGGCCCGCGAGGCGGCCACCGGCAGGCTGTGGCTGTACCCGGGCGGCTCGTCGGCCCTCGCGCCGCGCCGCCTGATCGGCAGCGGGGGCTGGAACTCCATGTCGTCGATCATCGCCAACGGAGACGTCACGGGCGACGGCAAGCTCGACATCGCCACGGTCACGACGGGCGGCAACCTCCTGCGGTACCCGGGCCGCGGCGACGGCACCCTCGCCCCGGGGTACGTCTCCGACCGGACCTGGGGTGGGCTCAACGGGGCGTTCTAGCGCGGGAGTCCGGAGAGCGAACAAATAGGTGGCGGCTACACCCTTTTCCGCTAGGGTGTGGCCCCACCGGCCGGTGGTGACCGCCCCACGCACCGCCCCACGCCCCCGCCTCCCGCCTCCCACGCCGAGGAGTCCCCATGCGCCGCACCGCCACCCCGCCCGCGTTCGCCGCCCGCGCGACTTCGGTCGCCTCCTCCCCGGTACGCGAGATCCTCGCGCTCACCGAGCGCCCCGGGGTGATCTCGTTCGCGGGCGGCCTGCCGGCGCCCGAGCTGTTCGACGCGGAGGGCCTCCGGGCGGCGTACGACGCCGCGTTCACCGACTGCGCCGCCCGCGCCCTCCAGTACTCGACCACCGAGGGCGCGCCGGAGCTCCGGACCGCCGTGGCGGCCCGGGCCACCGGCAGGGGCCTGCCGACCAGCCCCGACGACATACTCATCACCACCGGCTCGCAGCAGGCCCTCACCCTGATCGCGGCCACCCTGCTGGAACCGGGCGACACGGTCCTGGTCGAGAACCCCACGTACCTCGCGGCCCTCCAGTGCTTCGGGCTGGCCGGCGCCCGCGTGGTCCCCGTCCCCTGCGACGAGGACGGCCTCGACCCGGCGGCCCTGGAGGACCTGGTGCTCCGGGAGCGCCCGAAGATGCTCTACACGATCCCGACCTTCCAGAACCCCACCGGCCGCACCCTCCCGGCCGCACGGCGGCGGGCGGTGGCGGAGACCGCCGCCCGGCTGGGCCTCTGGCTGGTCGAGGACGACCCGTACGGCGAACTCCGTTACGAGGGCGAGCACGTGCCGTGGATCGCCGCGCACCCAGGCGCGGAGGACCGTACGGCCCTGCTGGGCAGCTTCTCGAAGGTGATGGCCCCCGGGCTGCGGCTGGGCTGGCTGCGCGCCCCGGCGTCGCTGCGGCGGGCGGCGGTCACGGCGAAGCAGGCGGCCGACCTGCACACGTCGACGGTGGACCAGATAGCGGCGGCCCGCTACCTGGCGGCAACGGACCTCACCACCCACCTGACGACGGTCCGCACCGCCTACCGCGCCCGCCGCGACGCCCTCCTGGCGGGCCTGCCGAACGCCCTCCCCGAGGGCTCGACCTGGAACCGCCCCGAGGGCGGCATGTTCCTCTGGGCCCGCCTCCCGGCCGACCGCGACGCGACGGCCCTCCTGAAGCACGCGGTCGCCCACGACGTCGCCTACGTCCCCGGCGCCCCCTTCTTCGCCACCACCCCGGACCACTCCACCCTCCGCCTCTCCTTCACGACCCACACGCCGGAGGAGATAGCGGAGGGCCTCCACCGGCTGCGCACGGCCCTGGCCTGATCGTCAGGCCCGGGTTGGGGTCGAGGCTCCTGATCAAGAGGGCAACGGGGTGGCTGACGGGGACGAGCGGGGACGGCGGGGCTGTTGCGATCCGCACTCGTGGCGGGTGTGCTGGTGCTCGGCGCGGGTGGGCTGGTCGGCCCGGCGGCCGGCCCGGGGTCGGGAGCCCACGGGCTGCTCGGGCGGAGTCCGCTGGAGGTGGTGAGGCAGGCGGCGGAACGCGCGCTGGCGTCGGGCGCGACCACGGCCCACACCCACCTGCTGGAGGGGTACCCCAGGGTGGGAGGCGACTTCCCCACGTGGCCAAGTTGCTGCCGTGCGCGCAGGAGACCCCTCAACGGAGCGACTCGATGAACGTACGCATGGCCAGGTAGGCGGGATCCGGCATCTCAGGCGGCCTTGGCGGGAGCAGAGCGGCAGTCCCGGCAGCGGCCGGGGGTGGGGGCGCGGAAGGCCAGGTCGCAGCCGTCGCAGTTCTGGAGGGGGTGGTGGGGGCGGTCCCGGGTCGGGGGTGGGGGCGGGGCGTGGAGCGGTGCCGGGAGGAGCGGGGGCAGCAGGTCGCGGAGCCGGTACGCGAGGAGGCCTGCCGGGTTGCGGAGGTGGTCCGGGACGGTGGCGGTGAGGGTGCGGCGGATGCCCTCCGGGGGGACGCCGCGGACCAGCCATTCCACGACGCCGGGTGCGAGGCGGCGGATGTCCCCCTCGGAGAGCAGCAGGCGGGGATCCCGGGCCCGTAGTCCGGCCAGCAGGTCCGCCGCCTCTCGTTCGAGGGGGGAGGGGGTGGGTGGGGGCACGGGTGCGGGGGGTGGTTCGGGGGTCGGGGCCGGCGGGGGTGGGGCCGGAGCGGGTGGGGGTGGGGCCGGAGCGGGTGGGGGTGGGGCCGGAGCCGGGGTCGGGGCCGGATTCGGGGTTTCCTCGGGCGTCGGGTCCGGGGGTGGGGTTTCGCAGGTGGGGACGTTGTACGAGACCGTGCGGGTGATGACCTTGCCGGTCACGAGGCGGAGGCGGGAGCGGCGGAGGTAGCCCGCCGCCTCCAGTTCGCGGAGGGCCCGGCCGATGCGGTGCTCGCTTTCGGGGAATCGCTCGGCGAGGGCCCGGATGCTGACCGGGGCGCCCTCCGGCAGCGACTGGATGTGCACCGCGACTCCGATCGCGAGGAGCGAGAGGGTCTCGTGCTGGGCGAGTTGGTTGCCGATCACGGTGAACCGCGCCGTGAGGGGGACGTTCGCGTGAACGACTCCGGCCAGGCCACCGGATCGGGCGGTTCCCGCGCGATTGCGGGTGTGCGCGGGCAGGCCCGCGCTAGGCTTTTGGAAGACCATCGGGAAGGTGCTTCTTCCTCGTGGATCAGGCCCTCGGCCGGGATGCCAGTCCCGCCGGGGGCCGTCTCATGTCTGTTGGCTTGTGGCGCGAGCATATGCCCGCCAACCGGGCCCGAATCCAGCCGAGTTCGCAGAGTTCACCCGACCGAGCGAAGAGCCGGGGAGCGGGGGCTGGAGGGGTTTTGGTCTGGTGTTTTCCCCCGGTTCTTTGTCTTTTACAGACCTCGGGGCGAGCTGCCTCACGGCCCACCGGGACGTAGGTTCCCAGGACCCGGTCCGATCACCAGTTCGGCCCACACGGTCTTGCGCGGGGCGGGTCCGAGGGCGACTCCCCAGCGGTCCGCGAGTGCCGACACGAGCGCCAGACCGCACCCCGGCCGTCCCTCGTCGGGCAACCGGTCGGCACGGGTGTCGGCCACCTCGATACGGAGCGTGTCCGCGTACACGGCCAGCCCGAGCTGGAAGTCCCGGCCTGGCACGCGGCCGTGCGTGATCGCGTTCACGGCCAGCTCGGCGACGACCTGCGCCGGATCCTCCAAGGGCAGTCCCCAAGAGCGGAGTTGCTCGACGGCGAGGAGGCGGGCGAGGCGGGCGCCGCGCGGGGTGGCGGACAGCTGCACGCTGAAGAGGAGGAGCCGGGGAGTTTCGAGATTCATGTCACTCAGCGTGGCGACCCGTGCCTACCGTGGACAGCGACAGCGCCCGTGCGTACGGAGACTGTCCGGTGCTTGTCCGGTCCTGTCCTGCCTGTCCGGCCCACCGGGAGGGGTACGCGGCGTTGGAGGAGTGTCGGCACGTCGGAGGTGGCGCGGGCATGAGCGTGGATGTCGAGGGTGCGGAAGAGCCAGGCTGGGAAGTCGACCCGGACGACGAGCAGGGCGTGGCGGTGGTGGCCGCGGTGGGCCGCCAGCTGAAGGTCTGGCGGGAGATGGCCGGCATGCGGGTCGCGGACTTCGGCACCGCGATCGGCTACGGCGAGGACCAGGTCCGCAAGGTGGAGGCCGGCAGGCGGATTCCGCGCCCCGAGTACCTGGACAGGGCGGACAACGTCCTGAACGCGGACGGCCGCATCGCGGCGATGAAGAAGGACGTGGAGCAGGTCCGTTACCCGAAGCGCGTGCGCGACCTGGCGAAGATGGAGGCGCGCGCGGTCGAGGTCGCGACCTACAACAACCACAACATCCACGGTCTGCTGCAGACCGAGGAGCACGCCCGTGCGCTGTTCGATATGCGCAGGCCCGCCTACTCCTCCGATGAGTTGAACAGGAACCTCGCTGCCCGCATGGCTCGCCGCGTCATCTTCGAGCGCTCCCCCGCACCTTCGATGAGCTTCGTGCAGGAGGAGGTGACCCTTCGCCGTCCGATCGGAGGCACAATGGTGATGCGCAGGCAACTCGAACACCTGCTGGAGGTAGGCCAGTTGCGGAACGTCGAGATCCAGGTGATGCCGACGGACCGCGAGGACCACGCCGGAATGGGCGGGTTGATCGAGCTGCTGAAGTTTGAAGACGGCACAGGGGTGGGCCGATCCGAGGGCGCCTTCGCGAGCCGTCCCGTCACCGATCCCAGGCAGCTCAGGATCCTTGAGCTTCGGTATGGGATCATCCGAGCCCAGGCGCTTCCACCCAGGGAGTCACTGGCCTTCATCGAGCACGTGCTGGGAGAGACATGATCCACAAGCCTCAGCTGGAGTGGTTCAAGAGCAGCTACAGCAGCAGCAGCGAAGGCGACGACTGCATCGAAGTGGCCTGGTCCAAGAGCAGCTACAGCAGCAGCAACGGCGAAGACTGCGTCGAGGTGGCCGCCACCCCCACCGCCGTCCACGTCCGTGACTCCAAGGCCGTCCCCGGACCCCAGCTGGCCTTCGGAACCGCCGCCTGGGCCGGGTTCGTCGCGTACGCCGCCTCCCACTGACGCCGTACCGCCGCGTGCGGGAACTTCCGTACGGGACCGAACCCCGTACGCGTTTTGATCATCCTCCGGGTCGGAGCGTCGCTGCCCCCACGCGACACCGGCACCGAGGAGGCCCATGTCCCGCAGGCGCATCGACTACCCCCGGCGCGGGCGGCGCGGGTGGCGGCGGTGGACGCCCTCCTGGAAGCTGACCGGCGGCCTGTTCCTCCTCTTCGGCTGCGCCCTCGCCGCCCTCGTCACCGTCGTGTACCTGCGGATCGGGATACCCGACGAGCAGGAGGTCGCGCGCCGGCAAGCCACCGTCTACTACTGGGCGGACGGCAGCCGGATGGTCAGCGTCGGGGACGTCAACCGGCAGGACGTCGACCTCTCCCGGATCCCCGTGTCCGTCCAGCGGGCCGTCATCGCGGCCGAGAACGAGGACTTCTACAGCGACTCCGGCGTCTCGGCGACCGGGATCCTCCGCGCCGCCGTCAACATCGCCAAGGGCCAGGAGGTCCAGGGCGGTTCGACCATCACACAGCAGTACGTGAAGAACACCTACCTGAGCCAGGACCAGACCGCCGAGCGCAAGGTCAGGGAGCTCTTCCTCGCCGTGAAGGTCAGCAACCGGATGCCCAAGGCGGAGATCCTGGAGGGCTACCTCAACACCTCGTGGTTCGGCCGGGGCGCGTACGGCGTGCAGGCCGCCGCCTACGCCTACTACGGCATCCCGGCCGCGAAGCTGGACCCCGGCCAGGCGGCCCTGCTCGCGGCCGTGCTGAAGGGGGCGGAGGGCTACGACCCGTCCCTGAGCGCCGCCAACCACGCGCGCGCGGTGGACCGCTGGGAGTGGATCCTCGACCGGCAGGTCGAGACGGGGACGATGAGCAAGGAGGAACGGGCGAAGTACACCGAGTTCCCCGAGCCGAAGGCGCCCGTCAAGCCGACCAGCCAGGCCGGACAGATCGGCTACCTGGTCGACATCGCCAACAAGTACCTGAAGAGCCGCACCGGCCTCACCGACAAGGACCTGGCCCGGGGCGGCTACAGCGTGCACACCACCTTCCGGAAGGACAGGGTGGCGGCGCTGGCCAAGGCGGTCGAGCAGGTGCGCAAGGAGAAGCTGGATCCGGTGAAGCGCGCCGACGACCGGTACGTGGAGGTCGGCGCCGCGTCCGTGGACCCGAAGGACGGGGCGGTCGTCGCGGTCTACGGCGGTTCCGACGCCGTCAAGCACTTCAGCAACAACGCGGACACCTCCGGCGTCCCGGCGGCCTCGGCCTTCAAGCCCTTCGTGTACGCCGCCGCGCTGGAGCAGGAGTTCGGGAACGGGAACCCCGCCGAGGAGCCGACCCCGAGCACCACCCCGCTTCCGCTGCCCCTGTTCGCGGGGCCGCCGAGCGCACTCACGGACCTGCACTCGTCCCTGGTCGCCTCCGACCACACGCCGTTCGTCACGGCCGGCAAGCGCGTCGGCCTGGCCAAGGTGAAGAAGCTGGCCGTGGCCACGGGCTTGCGCGAGGACAGCATGGCCGAGCTGGAGCCGACCTTCGCGATCGGCACCTCCACCCCCAGCGCCGTCCGCCTGGCCAGCGCGTACACCGCCTTCCTCAACCACGGCCGGGCCACCGAGCCGTACTCCGTGGCCAAGGTGGTGCGGGACGGCGTCGCGGTGAAGGGGCTCGGCCGGCCGGCGCCGCGGCAGGCCATGGGGCCGTACACCGCGGACGTCGTCGGCACCGCGCTCCAGCAGGTGAGCCGGCTCGTCCTCGGGCCCCCGAAGACACCGGGGTCCTTCCGGCCGTCCTGGGCCGGCAGGACCGGGCCGAACGACCGGATGAGGTCGGCCTGGTACATCGGCATGACGCCGGAGCTGAGCACCTCGATCGGCATGTTCCGCACGAAGCCCGGCGTCACGCAACTGCTGCCCATGCAGGGCGTCGGCGGCCCGGGCTCCGAGCGCGGGAGCGCCCTGCCGCCGCTGATCTGGAAGGCGTACGACGGCTCCTCCTGACCAGTGGCGGCCCGGGGCCGGGCGTCAGACGCGGTCGGCGGCGATCAGGACGTACTGGAACGAGCCGTCCTCGTAGGACTTGATGAACGCCTCCTCGATGCCCGTGACCAGGGAGGACGTGGCACGGAGCTTCCAGTAGGGCAGGGTGTCCGGGGTCAGGTCGATGACGGCCTGGGGGACGAGGCGGTTGTCCGCCATCGCCTTGAGGTACTCGCGGCGCGAGTGGATGTTGCACTCGAAGTGGGCGTTGATCTGCGAGACCCACTTCGACGGCTGCCCGTACTTCGGGTTCCAGCAGCCCGTGATGGTCACGTAGCGGCCGCCCACGCGGAGGACCCGGGAGTGCTCGGCCATCAGGTCGTCGAGGTCGACGTACATGCTGGACTCGTTGTTCCACGAGCCCGCGGCGGAGCCCTTCTCGAAGGGCATGTCCAGCATGTTGCAGACGCGGGCGCGCACGTGGTCGGCGATGCCCAGCTCGGCGGCGCGGCGGTTGCCGAACTCGGCCTGCTTGGCGGAGAGGGTGACGCCCTCGACCTTGCAGCCGAAGCGCTGGTGGGCCATGACGGACGAGCCGCCGCGGCCGCAGCCGGCATCGATCAGCAGGTCGTCGCGGCCGATGGCGCCGAGGTGGTCGAGCAGCACCTCGGCCTGCGCGGACTCCAGCCGGTGCAGCTCGGCGATCAGCTTCTTCTCGTACTCGCTCTCCTCGGGGTCGCCGAGGGCCTCGTGGTCGATCGCGCCGATGCCGTAGTGGTGGTGGTAGAGGCCGTCCACGTCGCCCAGCTTCAGGTTGACCGGACGGGCCTCGCCGTCCCAGTAGCGCGCGATGTCGCCCTGGTAGGGGGTGGCGGCGGGAGCGGGGATGAAGGGGCTGGTGCTGACGGTGCTGGTCACTGAGAGATCCATTCCTCTTAAGCAGAAGGGGGGTTGGCAGAAGGCGGGTTACCAGAAATCGGGCAGGCTGTAGCGGTAGGTGTTCGTCATGTGCCAGTAGTGGTTTCCGTCGACCCACACGGCCACGCCGCGCAGGAAGCGCTGCACCATCGGGACCGGCCAGGCGGCGGCCAGCCGGGCGGCCGCGGCCTCGAACTCGCGCATGAGGTCGTTGTGCACCTCGACCGCCTTGAGGTAGGCGTCCTTGTCGGAGACGCCCTCGCGCTCGGCGATCACCACGGGGAGGTTC
Source organism: Streptomyces sp. NPDC101132 (assembly GCF_044759225.1). NCBI lineage: Bacteria > Bacillati > Actinomycetota > Actinomycetes > Kitasatosporales > Streptomycetaceae > Streptomyces > Streptomyces sp. NPDC101132. The sequence goes on along the minus strand of NZ_JBIVYX010000002.1, from coordinate 349,461 downwards.
AGGTGCTTCCCGGGGCTGTTGAGTTCCTTGGTGTACGAGTACAGGTCGTTGACGATGGTCGTGGCGTTGCCCGCGAGGGCGATCACCTTCTGCATCTCCGGCTGGGCGTGCAGGTCGGCGGGGAGTTCGTAGCCGCCGATGGTGTCGGTGATGGTGGGGCAGGGGCGGAAGTTGTTGAACTGCCGCATCGCCAGGTACTCGTAGACGTGCGGGACGTACTCCGTCTGGGCCCAGGCGGCCTCGGCGAGGTAGCCCAGGTGCAGCCGGGCCATGTCGTGCCGGTACCGGTCCGCCTGGGAGGCGCTGGCCTGTCGGACGAAGTACTCCATGGCGGAGCGGTAGGCGCGGCGCGGGGCGTCCGAGTGCAGGGACTCCGCCCAGTCCGGCCCGTACTCCTTGGTGGTGTGGACGGGGTCGAGGGCGGTGTGCGCCAGCAGGAGGCGGCCGCCGAGGCCGACCGGGGAGCCGCCGTGGTCCTCGCAGTAGCAGTCGTCGACGACGTTCTCGGCGACCATCAGGCGCGTCGCGATCATCAGGTGGTCGACCGTGGGGGCGTCCGGGTGGCAGGCGACCATGTAGCGGCCGACGGAGAAGCCGTCGAACTGGTCCTCCCACTCGGGCGGGTAGAGCTCCACCTCGTCCACCGCCCAGGTCTTGATGCGGCGGCTGACCTCCTCGACGCGGACCGGGTCGGGCTCGGGGACGGGGTGGTGGTAGAGGCCCGGGATGGGCGTGCCCTGGGGGGCGGTGGTCTCGGTGGGCGGCTCGGTGGCCTGTGCGGGGAGCTGCGGGGGCTCCGGCGTCGCTGCCGGCGTCGCCACGGGCGGGGCCTCGCGCGGGGTCAGGAAGAGACCCGCCGTGCCGAGGCCGCTGGGGCCGCGCAGGATGCGGTCGAGGGCGGGGTTGCCGGGGGCCGCGGGGGCGGCCTCGGGGGTCGGCGGGGGCGTGGGATCCGGGAGGGACGGGGGTGTGGTGGTGGGCAGAGGCGAAAGCCCTGGCTCGGGCATCCGTGGCTCCTAGATGAGGCGGGGGTGGGCTGTCCCGGGACCCGGGCACGGTCGGCCGGCCCAGGGGTGTCCGGGCTGTGGTGGCCGTGGGGCGGGGCAGGTCCTACTCATCGTGCCGACGGGCGATCTGCACGTTCTCCAACACGCCGAGCGCGTCCGGCACGAGGATGGCCGCGGAGTAGTAGGTGGTGACGAGGTAGGAGATGATCGCCTTTTCGTCGAGGCCCATGAAGCGGACCGAGAGGCCGGGCTCGTACTCCTCCGGCAGGCCGGTCTGGTGGAGGCCGATGACGCCCTGCTTGTCCTCGCCGGTGCGCATCGCGAGGATCGAGCTCGTGTTCTCCCTGCTGATGGGGATCTTGTTGCACGGCAGGATCGGTACGCCCCGCCAGGCGGGGACCGCCTGGCCGCCGACGTCCACGTGGTCCGGGTAGAGGCCGCGGGCGTTGAACTCCCGCCCGATCGCCGCGATGGTCCGCGGGTGGGCGAGGAAGAACCGGGTGCCGCGGCGCCGGCAGAGCAGCTCGTCCATGTCGTCCGGGGTGGGCGGGCCGGAGTGGGGCTGGATCCGCTGCTTGAAGGCGGCGTTGTGGAGGAGCCCGAACTCCCGGTTGTTGACCAGTTCGTACTCCTGGCGCTCGCGCAGCGCCTCGATGGTCAGCCGGAGCTGCTCCTCGGTCTGGTTCATCGGGCCGTTGTAGAGGTCGGCGACCCGGGTGTGGACGCGGAGGATGGTCTGGGCGACCGACAGCTCGTACTCGCGCGGCTTGAGCTCGTAGTCGACGAAGGTGCCGGGGAGTTCGTGCTCGCCGGTGTGGCCGGCGGACATCGCGATCTCGGCCTCGCCGTGACGGTTCTGCCGCTGCCGGGGCAGGGAGGCGAAGCGTTCGACGTGGGCGCGGAGGTGCGGGGTCCGGTCCAGTACGGAGGCGAAGTCGTCGCGGGAGAGGGTGAGCAGGGTGCCGGCGGTCTCGGCGGTGGCGGTGGTCTCGGTGGTGGCGTCCGGGTCGAGCAGGGCGTGCTCGCCGAAGTGCTCGCCGTCCGCGAGGACGGCCACCGCGAGCTCGTCGCCGTACTTGCCGGTGGCGGTCTGGCGGATCCGGCCGTGGGCGATCAGGTGAATCCGTTCGGCAGGGGTGCCGGCCTCGACGATGACCTCGCCGGGCCGGAAGTCGCGCCGGACGCAGCGGGCGGCGAGCTCGGTGAGCACGTCGACGTCGTCGAAGTCGCGCAGCAGGGCGAGTTCGCCGAGCTCGCGGGGGATGACGCGGACGTCGGCGCCGTCCTGGACGAACTCGATGCGGCCGTCGCCCACGGTGTAGGTGAGGCGGCGGTTGACCCGGTACGTGCCGCCCTTGGTCTCCACCCAGGGCAGCATCCGCAGCAGCCAGCGGGAGGTGATCTCCTGCATCTGCGGGGCGGACTTGGTCGTGGTGGCGAGGTTGCGGGCCGCGGCCGTGCCGAGACTGGTGTGCGGGGCGTCGGCCTGCCGGCCGCGGCTCGGCGGGGTCGGCTCCAACTGCGCGTCCGGACTGGCGTCCACCGTCATCGGGCGGGCTCTCCTTCGTGTGACAGGGGCGGAATTTCCGGGCATTCCGACCGGATCCGGGAGCACAGTAGACGGCCGCGCGCCGGGTGGGCGCACGGAAGCCGGGGGCATTACCTCAATGCGGTGATCTTGGGTCTCGATGCGTTTGCGGGGCCGGTGAACGGCGTTCGGCCAGGGGGCGGCGGATTCCGGACAGGGCCGCGGGTGCGGGGGTGCGTGCCGCGCGGGTCCGTCGGACGAAGCGGTCGCGGGGCTTCCATCCGCGCGGGCGGCGGCCTAATCTGACGCGCCATCAGTTTTTGCTGGAGCCGGGAGGCGAGCACGCATGCTGCTGCAAGGGAAGACCGTCGTGGTCTCCGGGGTCGGGGCCGGGCTCGGGCACCAGGTGGCCGCGACCGTCGTGCGGGACGGCGGGAACGCGGTGCTGGGCGCACGCACGGAGGCCAATCTCGCCAAATCCGCCGCCGAGATCGACCCCGACGGGCGGCACACCGCGTACCGGCCGACCGACATCTCGGACGAGGCGCAGTGCGAGGCGCTGGCCGCGCTGGCGGTGGAGCGGTTCGGCGGGATCGACGCGGTGGTCCACGTCGCGGCCTGGGACTCGTACTTCGGGGGCCTGGAGGACGCCGACTTCGGCACCTGGCAGCAGATCCTGGACGTGAACCTGCTGGGCACGCTGCGGATGACGCGGGCCTGCCTGCCGGCGCTGAAGGCGGGGGGCGGCGGGTCGGTGGTGATCATCGGCACCCAGTCGGCGGTGGCGGCGCCGTCGCAGGTGCAGCAGGCGGCGTACGCGGCGTCGAAGGGCGCGCTGACGTCCGCGATGTACTCGATGGCCCGGGAGCTCGGGCCGCACCGGATCCGGGTGAACACCGTGCTGCCGGGGTGGATGTGGGGGCCGCCGGTGCAGGCGTACGTGACCTTCACGGCCCACGGCGAGGGCGTGGAGGAGGCGGAGGTGCTGGGACGGCTGACGGAGCGGATGGCCCTGCCGGAGCTGGCGACGGACGGGGACGTGGCGGATGCGGTGGCCTTCCTGGCGTCGTCGCGTGCGCGGGCCATCACGGGGCAGTCGGTGCTGGTGAACGCGGGAGAGCTGATGCGGTAGCGCTCCGTCGGCGGTGGGGGGTGGGCACCGGTCCCGTGCCGGGGGCGCCCGTACCCCGTGCCTGGTGGGGGCGGGCGCGGTGGGGGGGACGCAAGGGGAAGGTGGCCCGCAGGGGCCCCGGGGGAAGGGAAAGGGACATCGGCGGTAGCGGGTGGGGCGGCGAATCGTATGCTCCAGGGATGACCATGAGCCCCGGCACCGGACCCACCACCAACGCCATGCGCCGGGCCCTCAGGAGGGCCCGCGACGGGGTCGCGCTGGACGTCGGCGAGGCCGCCGTGCTGCTCCAGGCCCGGGGGGCCGACCTCGACGACCTGGCCGCCTCCGCGGCACGGGTGCGCGACGCCGGGCTCGCCGCCGCCGGGCGGCCGGGGGTGATCACGTACAGCAAGAGCGTGTTCATCCCGCTCACCCGGCTGTGCCGGGACAGGTGCCACTACTGCACCTTCGCCACCGTCCCCGGCAAGCTCCGCAGGGACGGGCACGGCATGTTCATGTCCCCCGACGAGGTGCTGGACGTCGCGCGGCGAGGAGCCGCCGCCGGGTGCAAGGAAGCGCTGATCACCCTCGGCGACAAGCCCGAGGACCGGTGGCCCGAGGCGCGGGAGTGGCTGGAGGCCGCCGGGTACGACGACACGATCTCGTACGTACGGGCGATCTCCGTGCGGATACTGGAGGAAACCGGGCTCCTTCCCCATCTCAATCCGGGCGTCATGTCCTGGGCCGACTTCCAGCGGCTCAAGCCCGTCGCCCCCAGCATGGGGATGATGCTGGAGACCACCGCCGAGCGGCTCTGGTCCGAGCCGGGGATGCCGCACCACGGCTCCCCCGACAAGGAGCCCGCCGTGCGGCTGCGGGTGCTGGAGGACGCCGGCCGGTCCTCCGTGCCCTTCACCTCCGGACTGCTGATCGGCATCGGGGAGACGTACGAGGAGCGCGCCGAGTCCCTCTTCGCGCTGCGCCGCGTGTCCCGGGCGTACCACGGCGTCCAGGAGCTGATCATCCAGAACTTCCGCGCCAAGCCGGACACGGCGATGCGCGGCATGCCGGACGCCGAGCTGGACGAGCTGGTGGCCACCGTCGCCGTGGCGCGGCACATCATGGGCCCGGCCGGGTGCCTGCAGGCGCCGCCGAACCTCGTCGACGGCGAGTACGCGCGGCTCATCGGCGCCGGCATCGACGACTGGGGCGGCGTCTCGCCGCTGACCATCGACCACGTGAACCCCGAGCGCCCCTGGCCGCAGATCGAGCGGCTCGCGGAGCAGTCCGCCGCGGCCGGCTTCGAGCTGCGGGAACGGCTGTGCGTGTACCCGGAGTTCGTGCTGCGCGGCGAGCCCTGGCTCGACCCGCGGCTGCTGCCGCACGTCCGCGCGCTCGCCGATCCGGAGACCGGGCTGGCGCGGCCGGACGCGGTGGTCGAGGGTCGGCCGTGGCAGGAGCCCGAGGAGGTGTTCAGCCCGAGCGGCCGCACCGATCTGCACCGGAGCATCGACACCGAGGGACGGACCGGGGACCGTCGGGCCGACTTCGACGCCGTGTACGGGGACTGGGACGCCCTGCGCGAGGCCGCGGCGCCCGGCATGGCACCCGAGCGGATCGACACCGACGTGCGGGCGGCACTGTCGCAGGCCGCCGACGACCCGACCCGGCTGACCGACGCCGAGGCGCTGGCCCTGCTGCACGCGGACGGCCCGGCGCTGGACGCCCTGACCCGGATCGCGGACGAGCTGCGCCGCGACGTGGTGGGCGACGACGTCACGTACGTCGTGACGCGGAACATCAACTTCACCAACGTCTGCTACACGGGCTGCCGGTTCTGCGCCTTCGCGCAGCGCCGCACGGACGCCGACGCGTACACGCTGTCCCTGGAGCAGGTGGCCGACCGGGCCGCGCAGGCCTGGGACGTCGGCGCGGTCGAGGTGTGCATGCAGGGCGGCATCCACCCGGACCTGCCGGGGACGGCGTACTTCGACATCGCGCGGGCGGTGAAGGAGCGGGTGCCGGGCATGCACGTGCACGCCTTCTCGCCGATGGAGGTCGTCAACGGCGCGACGCGCACCGGGATGTCGGTACGGGACTGGCTGACGGCGGCGAAGGAGGCCGGCCTGGACTCGGTCCCGGGCACGGCGGCCGAGATCCTCGACGACGAGGTCCGGTGGGTGCTGACCAAGGGCAAGCTGCCGGCCGCCGACTGGATCGACGTCATCTCCACGGCGCACGAGCTGGGCATCCGCTCCTCGTCCACGATGATGTACGGGCACGTGGACCAGCCCCGGCACTGGCTCGGGCACTTCCGCACGCTGGTGGAGGTGCAGCGCAGGGCGCGGGAGAAGGGGGTCGCGGGGTTCACGGAGTTCGTGACGCTGCCGTTCATCCACACCAACGCGCCGGTCTACCTGGCCGGGATCGCCCGGCCGGGGCCGACGATGCGGGACAACCGGGCGGTGACGGCGATGGCGCGGCTGCTGCTGCACCCGTACGTCACCAACATCCAGACGAGCTGGGTGAAGCTGGGCACGGAGGGCGCGGCCGAGATGCTCCGCTCCGGTGCGAACGACCTGGGCGGCACCCTGATGGAGGAGACCATCTCCCGCATGGCGGGGTCGGGTTACGGCTCGTACAAGTCCGTGCGGGACCTGGAGGCGGTGGCGGAGGCCGCCGGGCGCCCGGCGAAGCCCCGTACGACGCTGTACGGGGAGGTGCCGGAGGAGCGGCGGCGGGCGGCCGCCGCTTCGGACGGCCACCTGCCGGAGCTGCTGCCGGTGCTGGACTAGGCCCTGTCTTCGGGTTCGGGTCGGGGGGTTGGGGGCCCGCGGCGTTACGGGACGTTGCTGACGGTCTCGCAGCGGACCGCGATGTCCGCGGTGCCGGTTCCGCCGTCGCAGCTGTCGGCGGCCGCGCCGCCGTCGAGCACGTCGTCGTCGGGGCCGCCGTGGAGGGCGTCGGGGCCGTCCTGGCCGCGGAGGGTGTCGTTGCCGCCGGCCGTGCCGGCGGTGGCGTCCCCGTCGAAGTTGCTGTTGTCGCCGAAGACGGTGTCGGCGCCGCCTCCGGCGTCGATGCGGTCGTGGCCGGCGGCCGTGACGGACGCGTCCGCGACCGAGCTGTCGCCGATCAGGATCTCGTCGGCGGTGCCGCCGATGATCCGGTCGTGGCCCGCGCCGCGGGCCTGGCCGGCCAGGCCGGGGTCGTTGATGTTGTGGTCGCCGATCGCGAAGACGCCGCCGTCGGTGCCCAGGTCCAGCAGGTCGTCTCCGCCGCCCCCGACGGCCGCGGTGACGCCCTCGCTGTCGCCGACGACGTTGTCGGCGCCGAGACCGCCGCGCAGGACGTCGTCGCCCGCGCCGGTCCCCGAGCCCTCGAAGGGCGCGGCGGAGTCCCCGAGGAGCCCGTCGTCGCCGTTCCCGCCCTCGATGAGGTCGTGGCCGCCGCCGGCCGCGTCACCCTCGAAGGCGACGCTGTCGCCGGTGATGTGCTCGTCGTCGCCGTCCCCGCCGTACATCCGGTCGTGGCCGCCGCCGATGGCGTTCCCGGCGCCGTCGCTCTCCGAGTCCCCGACCATGAAGTCGGCGCCGGAGCCGCCGTCGAGCAGGTCGTTGCCGCCGCCGCGGGCGTTGCCGCCCGCGGTGTAGGAGTCGCCGACCAGGTCGTCGTCGCCGTCGCCGCCGCGCAGTTCGTCGTGGCCGCCGCCCTGGACGTCGCCGCTGTCGGCCGAGGCGTCGCCGCGGATGATGTCGTTGCCGGCGCCGCCGTCGAGGCGGTCGTTGCCCGTCCCGCCGGTCAGGCGGTCGTTGCCGCCGAGGCCGCAGATGAGGTCGGTGCCGCCGCGGCCGTCGATCGTGTCGGCGGCGGCGGAGCCGACGATGACGTCGTTGCCGGGGGTGCCGGTGAGGGTGCCCGTGCCGGTGAGGGTGGCGGGGATGCCGAAGCAGGTGGGTGGGGCGGCTGCGGTGGCGGCGGGGGCGTGGAGTCCCAGGGCGATGAGCGCGGCGGCGGCCATGGCGGCGGTGACGGTGGTGGCGATGACCGTGGTGGCGGTTGCCGTTCTTGCCGTGGTGACGGCGCGTGCCGTGGTGATGCGTGCCATTCGGGGCCTCCTCCGACGGTTCGTGGCGACACCGGGGAGGACTGCCCGGCCGGAGCGGGCGGGGCGCGGCGCTTGGGCCGGGCGGCCCGCAAAGTCCTTCGTACGGGTGTGGCGGTGGGGGCCGGGGGTCCCATGCCGCGCTTCGCCCTGACCCTCCCCCAGGTACCGCTGGGGGGACCCGTGCCGCCGCCTCCAGCCTCGCCGGCGTTTGAGGCGCGGGGTACGGGGGCGGAGCCCCCGGGGTGGCCGGGGGCCGCGCAGGGCCGGTGGGGTCAGTCGGTCAGGAGGGACTTCTGGAGGCGGTGCTGGGTGTGGTCGTTCAGGCCGAGGCCGTCGTGCAGGTACGCGTCGAAGCCGCCGTACCGTGCCGCCACCTCCTCGTAGCCGGCGTTCAGGTACTCGGGCCGGACGTCGAGCAGCGGCTTGTACACCGCGGCCTGGGCGGGCGGCAGGTGGCCCAGGAGCGCGTCGTTCGCGGCCTTCCGGTAGTCGTTGCTGGCCAGGTAGTCCGCCTCCACCGTCGCCCGCGGCACGCCCAGCCCGGTGAGCAGGGCCGCGGCGGCCCAGCCGGTGCGGTCCTTGCCCGCGGTGCAGTGGAAGAGGACGGCCTCGCCGCGGGCGTCCGCCGCGGCCAGTCCCTCGGCCACCTGCGCGTACGCCTTCCTGCCGGCCGGGGAGGAGACCATCGCCTTCTCGGCGTCGATCATGGCGCGAACCGCCTCGTCGGGCGTGCGCGGCATGGTCGAGAACGCGCCGGAGTCCGCGAAGACGTCCGCGACGGTGTACGCGGTGCCGGCCGGGACGCGGTCCGGGTCCTTGTCGCGCTCGCCCTGCGTGCGCAGGTCGAAGACGGTACGGATGCCCAGGCGCCGCAGCGTGGCCTGGTCGTCGGCGGTGAGCCGGTTCAGCGCGTCGGAGCGGTAGACCTCGCCCATGCGGACCCACCGGCCGTCGGAGGTGCGGTAGCCGCCCGCGTCCCGCAGGTTGACCGTGCCGTCCAGCCGCACCAGCCGGTCGGCGAGGCGCAGCGGCTGCCCGTGGTCGGCGCGGAAGTCGAACCACTGGCGGTCGGCGGCGGGCAGGCCGGTGACCACGGCCTCGCCGCGCTCCGTGCCCCGGGCCACGACGCGGCCGCCGGCCCGGACCTCGACGCGGCGGACGCCCTCCGCGGCCCACTTGAGCGTGTACGAGCCGTCGGCGCCGGCGGTGACGGTGGCCTCGGTGAACGGGATGCGGGGGTGGTGGGCGGCGGGGTGCCCGTGGTGGACCCCGGGGCGGCCGTGGTCCCGGCCCGGTTCGCCGCCGTACGACTCGGCGTTGGCGGTGGCGGCGGCGAGGGAGGTGGCCGCGGTGAGGGCGAGGGCGAGCGCGGTGGTGGCGGCTGCTGCGGTCTTCATGGGGCTGACAATCCGTGCCACTGGAGAACCGGCGCTGAACGGGACGTGGCCGAAACCGACCGGCTCGATGGCCAGCCAGGTGGCAAAGTGTGCCACTCAGCCGGGCGTGCGCCCGCGGATCTTCGCATTCCAGCCGTTCTCCGCCCACTTACTCGCCGCCTCTCCACCGCCGAACGGATCCGGCCGCCCTCGTCCACTAACCTGCTGCGTCCGGAGAGGGTTGGGGGGTCCGTGAGCTCAGCGACAGTGACGAAGACGCCCGTGTGGGGGCGCACCGAGCAGCAGGACTTCCGCAGCAGGGTGCGCGGCACGCTCCTCGGGGGCGCCATCGGGGACGCCCTCGGCGCGCCCGTGGCCGGCCTCTCCCTCGACGGCATCCGCGAGAAGCACGGCCTGGAGGGCCTGACCGAACTGGCCCCCGCCTACGGCAGGCGCGGCACCGTCACCGCGTCCACCCAGCTCACCCTCTTCACCGTCGACGGCCTGATACGGGCCCACGTGCGCCGGGACACGGGCGCCTGGCACCCGCCGACCGACGTGCACCGCGCGTACCTCCGGTGGGCCGCCACCCAGCACGACTGGGGCCCCGACGAGCGCCGTACCGACAACGGCTGGCTGGCCCGCGAGGAGTGGCTGTACGCCCGCCGCGGCCCGGACCGGGCCTGCATGACGGGCTTCGGGGACGAGATCCTCGGCACCCTCGACAAGCCGAAGAACCCGACGGCGCGCGACGCCGGGGCCACCGGGCGCTCGGCGCCGTTCGGGCTGCTGGTCGGCTGGGAACCCGACCTGGTGCTGCAACTCGCCGTCGAGTGCGCGGCGCAGAGCCACGGGCACCCCACGGCCTACCTCTCGGCCGGGGCCTTCGCGGTGATCGTGCACGGACTCGCCCGCGGCGACGGCCTCGACGCGTCCGTACAGCGGGCCCTCGGCATGCTGGGCAGCCGGCCGGGCCACCAGGCCGTCACGGACGCGCTCCAGCGGGCGCTGGGCACCGTACGGCAGGGGCTGCCCTCGCCGAAGCTCGTCGAGTCGCTCTCCCCGGGGGACGGGCGGGACGCCGAGGACGCGCTGGCCGTGGCGGTGTACTGCGCGCTGGTGGCCGAGGACCTGCGGCACGGGCTGCGGCTGGCCGTGAACCACGGCGGGGACTCCACCGCCACGGGCGCGCTGTGCGGGGCGCTGCTGGGCGCACTGCACGGCGAGACGGCGCTGCCGCCGGCCTGGCTGGCGGAGCTGGAGGGGCGGGCCACGGTGCTGGAACTGGCCGACGACTTCGCGATGGAGATGACCCAGGGCCCGGCGCTGCACGGGCCGGCCGTCGCGTCGCCGGGGTGGCTGGCGCGGTATCCGCGGTCCTGACCGCTCCCTGACGTAACCGCGCCGCGCCCCTCAGGGACTTTGCCCGAAGGGGCAGGGCGCGTCCCCGTCCCGCCTGCCCTTACGGGAATGGCCCGTCCGGTGCGCACGGCGGAGCATGGGCCCCGGGAGGGGGTGAGGGGCGCGTGGTCAACTGCAAGCGGTGCGGGCAGCGTTGTGGGGCGGACGAGAAGTTCTGCGGCAACTGCGGAGCGTTCCTGAAGTTCGAGGGCACGCCGGCCGGGGGGTCTGAGGGGGCTGGGGGCTCTGGTGGCTCTGGGGGCTCTGGTGGCTCTGGGGGGTCTGGTGGCTCTGGGGGGTCTGGTGCGGGGGTGCCGAGTGGAGGGGCGGGGGCGGGTCCGGGTACGGGGCCGGGTACGGGCTCTGGCTCTGGCTCTGGCGCGTCCGGGGGCTCCGGGGGCGGGGCCGGAAGCCCGGGGCCCGGCTCGGGCAGCGGCGCCGGCCGTCCCTTGCCCGGTCCCGGCGCCCCGGCCGCCCCTCCCCGGCCCACGCACGAGCCCCTGCGCGCCGTGCAGCCCACCGCCGACCCGCGCCCCACGCCCGCGCACCGCGAGCGGCAGCGCGACGAACCGCCGCCGCAGGCGGGCGACCTGATCTGCGGGCAGTGCGGCGCAGGCAACATCCCCACCCGCCGCTTCTGCCGGAGCTGCGGATCCTCCCTGGTCGACGCCCGGGCGGTGCCGAAACCCCCCTGGTGGAAGCGGCTGTTCACGCGCCGCCCGCAGCAGCAGCCGAACGCCGGCGACCGGCCGGCGCGGCGGCAGTGGCGGCGGCCCGGCTGCCTCGTGCCGCTGATCGTGATCGCCGTGGTGCTGGGCGTCGGGTACGCGCTGCGCTCCCACGCGGGGGAGGCACTGGAATCCGTACGCGACCGCACCTCGAAGACCGAGCAGGTGCACGCGGTGAAGGTCACGGCCTCCAGCGCCCAGGAGGGTCATCCGGCCTCCCTGGCCGTGGACGGCACGACGGACCGCTACTGGGCGCCCGCCGAACCGGGGGGCGGGGAGGGGGAGTTCCTGGAGGCCGTCTTCGCGGAGCCGGTACGGCTGGTCGACCTGGTCCTGTACCCCGGCGTCGCGCCGGTCGCCGAGCGGTTCCTGACGCAGGGGCGGCCGCGGGAGGTGCTGGTCGCCGTGACGGCGGGGGACGGGAAGGTCACGACGAAGACGCTTCGCGTCGCGGACGAGCCGGGCAAGCAGACCTTTCACGTGCCGGTGAGCGATGCGGTGCGGGTCCGCCTGACGGTGCGGTCCGCCTATGGGACGGGGCCCGCGAAGCGGGTGGCCCTGGCGGAGGCCGAGTTCTTCAAACGCCGGTGACGCGGGTCCCGTGCCGGGTGCCGGTCCCGTACCGGGTGCGGGTCCCGTACCGGGTGCCGGTCAGGGGGAGGGTACGCCCAGGGAGTCCAGCATGCGGGCGTGGCGGCGCTCCGCCTGGCGGGCCGCCACCGGGTCACCGGCACGGAGGTGGGCGGCGATCAGGAGCCGCCAGACGGCGTCCTGGAACGGGTCCACGGCCAGGGCGTGGGAGGCCGCGGCCACCGCCGCCTCCGCACGGCCCCGGCCGAGTTCCACCTCCGCCAGCACCTGCGCGGCCTGGACCGCCTGGACGCGGTACCGCTCGCGGATCGGCACCACCCACTCCGCCGGCCCGTCCTCCGGCAGCAGTTCGCCGGTGTAGAGCCGCAGGGCCTGGCCGAGCGCGGCCGCCGCCCGGTCGGCCTCGCCCCGCGCCGCGGCCCGCAGCCCCTCCCCCACGGCCGACTCGAAGGCCTGTACGTCGGAACTGCCGCCGGGGTCGAGGACCAGCATGTACGCCTCCCCCTGGCGCACCAGCACCTGCGCCCGCCCCCGGCCCGTACCCGGCTCCAGGAAGGTACGCAGCGCCGACACCGCGACCTGCAGCCCGCGCCCCGCGGTGCGCGCCGGGCTCTCGGGCCACAGGGCGGCCATCAACTCCTCGCGGTGGACCGGCCGTCCGGCGTGTACGGACATCAGCCGGGCCAGCGTGCGCACCCGGGGACGCGTCGCGGACCAGTCCAGCGCCTGCCCGCCCAGCGTCGCCTCGTACCGCCGGAAGCAGCGCACCGACAGGGGGGCGGCCGGGGCCCGTACCGCCCCGGCACAGGACCTGTGGCCGGCACCACCCGCCGCCTCCCGTCCCCCGGGCCCGCCGAGGTCCCCCGGCACGCCGGAGGCGCCGAGGCCGCCCGGGACATCCGCCGTCCCCGGGGCTCCGGGAGCCCCCAGGCCCCCCGGAGCGCCCGGCCCCCCGGAACCCCGTACCCGCTCCGCGAACGCCCGCAGCAGCGGCACGGCCGTCATCCCGTACTCCTCCAGCGCCTCCGGCGCCTCGACGGCGAAGCCGGACGGGAGGCCGCCCAGCACCTCCCGCTCCAGGTACGTGCGCAGCGCGCCGGAACCCAGCGGGTCACGCCCCGCCAGCACCAGCGGCGCGCTCAGCCGCAGCACGGCGGGCCAGCCCCCGGTCAGCTCCGCCAGCTCCCCGCTCGCGTCGGGGAAGGCACGGGCGATCTCCGCGTCCCGCAGCCGCAGGTCCAGCGCGGTGAACACCTGGGTGTCGGCAAGTTCCGCCCGGGCCAGGCTCAGCGCGGGCATCCGCCGGCCGGCCAGCACCAGCCGGAGGTTCTCCGGGGCCAGCCGTGCCAGCTCCTCCAGCACCCCCTCGGCCGGGCTGCCGTGCACCAGGTGGACGTCGTCGACGATCAGCAGCACCGGCTCCGCGTACCGCTCCACGGCCAGCAGCACGGACTCGACGGTCACCTGCTCGGGCGGGTCGGGGATCTCCAGCCGGCGGCCCAGCCGGCCCAGCAGCGCGGGCGCGCCGCGGGTGTCCCGGCAGGGGTGCCAGTGCAGCACCTTGCCGGCGAAGGCGGCGGCCGCCTGGGTGAGCAGGGTGGTCTTGCCGTACCCGGCGGGCGCGACCAGGAGCGCCAACGGCGCGGCCCCGCCGATCAGTCCGGGCACGAGCCGGTCCCGCACGGTCATCGATGACCTCCTCCCCCGCCGACGAGCAGGTCAAGGATTGGTGCTCACTCTCCGCAATGGATGAGTAACTCATTACCTAATCGGCGCACGGCTGACAACACCTGCGCCCCTCTCGGCAATTGCACGCGCACCCCGTACGTTGTGTGCTCCCCCAGCCGACTCCCCAGCCGACGGAGGTGTCAGCACGTGCGCATCGCCACCACGATCTTCCTGACCGACCGGACCATCACCCCGGTACGCCTCGCCCGCGCGTTGGAGCAGCGCGGTTTCGACGGCCTCTACCTCCCCGAGCACACCCACATCCCGGTCAGCCGGGAGTCGCCCGCACCGATGGGCGGGGAGCTGCCGGAGCAGTACGGGCGCACGCTGGACGCGTTCGTGGCGCTGGGCCAGGCCGCCGCCGTGACCGAGCGGATCGCCCTCGGCACCGGGATCACCCTGGTCGCCCAGCACGACCCGATCGACCTGGCGAAGGGCATCGCCACCCTCGACCACCTCTCCGGCGGCCGCTTCACGCTCGGCCTCGGCTACGGCTGGAACGCCGAGGAGGCCGCCGACCACGGCGTCGAGTGGCGCACGCGGCGGGAGCTGGTGCGCGACCGGATGGCCCTGATGCGGGCCCTGTGGGCCCCCGAACCGACGGCCTACGAAGGGGAGTTCGGCTCGGTACGGGCTTCCGCGGCCTTCCCCAAGCCGGCCCGGGCCGCGCGCGTGCTGCCCGGGGGCGCCCCGCTGCACGGCCCGCGTACCCTCCTCGGCGGCGCGGCCGGGCCGAAGCTGTTCGCGCACATCGCCGAGTACACGGACGGCTGGATGCCGATCGGCGGCCGGGGCCTGACCGAGTCGCTGCCGGTGCTGCGCACGGTCTGGGAGCGGGCCGGGCGAGACCCGAAGGACCTCCAGGTGGTCCCGTACGCCGTCCACCCGACGGCCGGGAAGCTGGCCCACTTCGCGGACCTGGGCATCGGGGAGGTGGTGGCCCAGCTCCCGTCGGCGGAGGAGCCGGAGGTACTGCGGGCCCTGGACGAGCTGGCGCAGTACCTCTGACGGGTTCCGGGGGCGCAGGACCCGGCACCGCGCCCCACCCAACGCCGCGCTCCCGCCCAACGCCGTGCCCCACCCAACGCCGTGCCCCCGCCCAACGCCGTGCCCCACCCAACGCCGTGCCCCCACCCAACGCCGCGCTCCACCCAACGCCGCGCCCCCGCCCAACGCCGTGCCCCACCCAACGCCGTGCCCCGCCCGGCGGTCCGTCCGCCCGCCCCCCACCACCGGCGCGGACCGCCGTACAACCTCAGGCCTTCGCCGCATGTCTCCCCTGCGGACTGATCGTCTTTTCGCCATGGGGGAAACATGCAACTGCCCGTCCCTGCACGCTCCAGGCGCTGCCTGGCCGCCCTGATCGCGGCCGCCGCCGTGGCCGGCCCGGCGCCGGCCGTCGCCGGGGCGGCCACGCCCCCGGGGGCCTCCGCGGCGGCCACCGTCCCGGCACAGCACGGCCCTTGGGGAACACCCGCCACCTTCCAGGGGCACGCCGACCCCGGCACCGCCGTGGTCACCAAGGACGGCACGCAGGTGGTGCTCGACGGTGTCGGCGTCATGATCCGCCGGCCCGGCGCCAGCGGCTGGCAGAACACGGGCTTCCACCCGCCGCTGGAGAACTGGTGGGAGGTCAAGCTCTTCGCACTCCCCGACGGCTCGGTCCAGCTCACCTGGCTCGACAGGTCGGACAGCCACTGGAACCGCCTCAGGACGGCGATGCTCGCGCCCGGGGCGACACAGTTCTCATCCGGGGAGGAGTGGGTCCACACCCTGAACAGCCCCAAGCCCGTGGTCGCCGGCAACGGCGCGGGGCGGGTCATGGCCGCCTGGTACGCCAACAAGGGCATCTGGGCGGCCGAACGCACGGCCGACGGCGGCTGGTCCGAGCCGGTCATGATCGACACGTACGGCGTCACCCGCGGCACGGCCGACCTCTCCCTCGCCGTCGCCGCCGACGGCACCGCCCTGGTCACCTGGGACGCCCGGATCAGCCGGCCGGACGGCACGTACACCCGGCAGTACCGGGCCATCGAGAACACCGCCGCCGGCTGGGGCAAGCCCGCCGACCTGGCGCTCGGCGCAGAGCCCACGGACGTCCGCGCCACCGCCCACCCCAAGGGCGGCTTCCACATGGTCTGGCAGAACCAGGCCGGATTCCGGTACGGGCGCAAGGCCGCCGGAGCAACCGCCTGGGGTGCCGCGGAGGCGATCGGCGCGGGGAACTCCGCCCGGGCGAACGCCCCGGTCGTCCTGCCCAACGGCGATGTGTTCGTCGTCGGGGCGGACGGCAAGCCCTTCTACCGGGTCCGCTCGGCGGCCACCGGCCGGTGGACCACCGGCCAGCGCTTCCCCGACACGCATGCCGTCAGCGGGACGATGCGCAGCACGCCCGGTCCGGACGGCTCCGTGGTCGTCGCGTGGTCCCAGGGCAGCAGCGGCCCCTGGCTCGCCAAGACCTCCACGTACAGGAACGGCAGCTGGGCGGCGCCGACCGTGCTGAACAACGGCAAGGGCCAGCACAACCGCAAGCTCGCACTGGGCAGTGACGGGAAGGGCCTCCCGTACGTCTACTTCGAGCTGATCGTGCCCGGCCACGCCGGAGCAGTCCCGTTCACCGCGAGCACTCTCCCCCGCGCGCTGCCCGCAGGGCGCGACTTCACGGACGACGGCAGAGCCGACCTCCTCGGGCTGTCCACCAACGGCAACCTGAAGGTCCTCAAGCCGGGCGCCAAGGGCGTCACCACCGCGCACACCGTGCCCGGCTGGCCCAAAGGCACGCTGGTGCTGCCCTTCGGCGACCTCGACGGCGACCGCTGCAACGACGTGTTCGTCCGGCTGCCGGGCGGCGAGGCCCGGATCCACACGCCGGTCTGCGGCGGCCTGCCCTCGCCCGGCTCCGCGTACCGGAGGATCTCGTCGGACTGGAGCGGCTACGACGCCGTCGTCTCGCCGGGCGACCTGACCGGCGACGGCAGGGCCGACCTGCTGGCCCGGTCCGCCGCCACCGGCGACGTCTACGTGTACGCCAACGACGGCAAGGGCGGCTTCGCCGCCCGTGTGAAGGCCGCGTCCGCCTGGAAGGGGTACGAGAAGCTGATCGCCGGCGGCGACCTGGACCGCGACGGCCGCGCGGACCTGCTCGGCCTGGACTCCTCGAACGAGCTCTGGCGCCTCGGCGGCACGGGCCGGGGCACCTTCAAGCCGCGGGCCCTGGTCTTCAAGGACTGGGGCACCTCCTACAAGGACGTCGTCGGCGGCCTCGACGTGACCGGGGACGGCAAGCCGGACCTGGTCTCCCGGGACACCACCGGGCACCCCTGGGTCAATCCGGGCAACGGCACCGGCGGGTTCGGCGGCCGCACGGCGCTGGGCAGCGCCGCCTCGCTGGAGTTCGTCCGCATCTCCTAGCCGTCAGCGGCGCGGGTCGGGCGGGTCGGGCGGGGCCGGGGTGGGGGGTGGGGCCGGGGGTCTCGGCGGGAGGGGGACGACCTCCACGCGGAACGGGAGGTGGACCGGGCGGTTGCGGTCTATGTACGCCGTGACCGCGGCCGTGTCGAAGGCCGACGGGTCCGGGACGCGCAGGCGGACCGTGAGGTACGGGCGGTCCGCCCCCGGCAGCGGGGTGCGGGCGGTGGCCGACCAGGTGGCCGCGCCGCTCTCCTGGATCTCCGGTTCCACCCCGAAGGCCCGGCGGATGCCCTCCGCCAGGCCTTCGGCCGTGCCGCGGCGGGCGTGGCCGCGTACCGCTCCCGCGACCTCGGGGCCCTCCGCGCCCACCCACGCCCCGAGCAGCGCGCGGAAGTCCTCGGGTGCCAGGCGCGGGTCGAGGTAGGCGGGCAGGCAGTCCAGTACGGCCAGCACCGGCGCCAGCACCTCGTCCAGGCCCTCCGTGATCCGCTGGGCGTTGTCGTCGTCCGCGTACACGGCGGGCAGCTGTGCGCCCAGCGGGTACCGCGACACCAGCCCGGGCACCAGCCGCCGCCCGCTCACGACGACCCCCTGCCGGTCGTCGTTTCAGCGGTCGTGGTCGCGGCGGCCCCGGCCCCGGTGTGCCGCTCGCGCGCGGGGGTTGCCGCCGTCACCGGCCGCCGTCCACGCGGATCTGGTGGTCGTACGAGAAGACCAGCGAGCCCGCGTCCAGGGGGACCCGCTCCACCTGGTCCAGCCGGCGCAGGGTCTCCATGTCGGCCGGGAACAGCAGGACGCCCTCCACCGCGTCCACCCCCGGCACCTGCTGGAGCACCGCGTACACCTCCCCGCTGTGCACGGCCCGCCCGAAGGGCCAGCCGCGGCCGTCCGGGCCGCCGGTCACCGGGTTGAGATACCGGTAGAGCGCCGCGAGGGCGTCCCGCCGCACCCGCGCCCGCGACAGGCCGGGCGCGGCGAGCAGTTCGGCCACCACCGTCACGCCCTGGTAGTACGGCGGCTCCACGACCAGCCGGGTGCCCAGCATCCGCCGCTCGTCCAGCTGCCCCGACACCTTCGCCAGCAGGGCCGGCGGACAGAACAGCTGCCCGAACTCCAGCTGCCCCTCCCCGTCGTCCTCGGCCGCCGGCACCAGCAGCACCCGCACCCCGCCACCGCCCGCGTCCACGCAGCGCACCCGCGCCACCTGCGGGGCGGCCTGCCGGGCGAGGTACTCGTAGTCCTCGGCCGTCACCGCCCGCTCCCGGCTGCGCAGCGCCAGCGCCCCCCGCAGCCGCGCGTTGGCCACGTCCTCGCCGTCCACGCCCCCGGAGGCGGCCCGGCGGTTCTCCACCCGGGCGACGTACGGGATGGAGCTGCGCAGCACCGACAGCGCGCGCCGGGCCACGTTGCCCCGGCGGCCGCCGCCCGCCAGGTACGCGCGCACCCGGACCGGCACCCCCTTGGCGGGCACCGCCCCGTACTGCCGCAGCCGCCCGTCGGGCTCCCGTACCGCGGGCCCGAAGGAGACCTCGCCGGTGGCCCGGTCGAGCCGCACGTGCCGGCTCCGCTCCCCCGACTCGGCGAAGTGGGGCACCACCTCCCAGCTCTCCCAGGCGCCCTCGCGACCGGGTGTCTCGACCACGAACGGCGGCCCGCCCTCGACCACGGGCGCCCGGTCCAGCCGGAACACCTGCCCGGGCACGCCCTCGGAGACGCCCAGCAGTTCCTCGCCCAGCCGCTCCGCGTGCAGCGCGGGCGCGGTCCCGCCGACGGTGAACGCCTCGGCCGCCAGCAGCTCCGGCGTCGCCGAGTACGCGCGCCGCCCCGGCACCCGGTCGGTGACCACGCAGCGCAGCCAGCCCGCCCGGGTCCGGGCCTCGACGGACGCGGTGTGGCCGGGCGGCAGCTGGACCAGCACGTCCCCGGGGCGGTTGAAGCCTCCGCTGCCGTCCCGGTCGACCTCGCAGCGCGTCCACTCCTCGCCGGTCCACGCCTCCCAGCGCAGCGGCGGGTCCTCGGGGTCGATGCCGTGGCCGGCCACCGGGAAGTCCAGCCGGAGCGCCACCACGCAGGCCGGCGCGGGCCGGGACAGGCCGAACAGCAGCGCGTCCCCCGGCCGCGGCACCGGCTGGAAGCACGGCACGCCCCGCCCGCCGGCCAGCTCGGGCCCGCGCTCGGCCGCCGGGGCGCCCGGCTCGGCGGACTGCGTGGCCAGGACGGCGAGTTCGACGGGGACGACGGCCAGGTCGACGGCGGTCGAGAAGACCACGGCCTCCTCGGTCTCGGTGCGGTGGGTGGCCACCTCGGTGCCCTCGCGGACCAGGACGGTCTCCGGCTGGGGCGCCGAGAGCCAGAAGGTCACGTCGGTCCGGGCGGCGGCGGGCGGGTAGAGGGTGAGGCCGATCAGGTCGAGGAAGGCGAGGTGGTTCTTGTCGGGCACCCGGTTCAGCCGGTAGATCAACTGGTCCGTCATGTGCGCGAAGGCCTCGATCAGCGTGACGCCCGGGTCGGAGACGTTGTGGTCGCTCCACTCCGGGCAGCGCTGCTGGACCATCCGCTTGGCCTCGTCGACGAGGTCCTGGAAGCGGCGGTCGTCCAGGTTGGGCTGGGGCAGGCTCATCCCGTCACCGCACCCTCCGGGCCGCCGTCCGCCTCGTGCTCCGGGATCACGTAGAACGGGAAGACCAGGTTCCGCGGGTCGTTGGTACCGCGCAGCGCGTACCGGACGTCGATGTAGAGGGTGCCCTCGTCGCCCGAGTCGAAGGTGACCGACACGTCGACCAGCTCGATCCGGGGCTCCCAGCGCTCCAGTGACAGCCGCACCTCGTACGCGATGTGCGCGGCGGTCGCCGCGTCGGCCGGCGCGAAGACGAAGTCGTGGATCGCGCACCCGAACTGCGGCCGCATGGGCCGCTCCCCGGGCGCGGTGCCGAGGATCAGCCGCATGCTCTCCTCGATCTCCACGTCCCCGCCGACCAGCGCGACCGCGCCGGTCGCGTCCGTGCGTACCGGGAAGCCCCAGCCCGCGCCGATGAACTGCTCGCCCACGCCCGCTCACCCGCCGATCAGCACGTTGACCGCGCCCATGATGACCGGCGCCCCGCACGCGGACATGTCGCCCATCCGGGCGGCGGGCATGCCGCCGATCAGCACGGTCGGGCAGCCGGGCGGGGCGATCACGCTCGGCGGGTGGACGGCCGGGGGCGGGAAGGAGCAGATGTGCGGGGTCGACACGACGGCCGCGGGCAGCCCGCCGATGAGCACGGTGGGGACCCCGGGCGGCCCGATGACCCCGGGGTGCCCGGTGGGGTCGCCTACACGCGCGGCAGGGGGCATGCCTACAACTCCTCTTCTCGGACGTGTTCTCGGACGTGTTCTCGGACGTGTTCTCGGACGTGTCAGTTGATGCGGACGAGCGCGGCGCTGATCGAGCAGCTCGCCCCGCCCTTGATCTCGGTGCTGGCCTGGCCGTTGACGCCGACGGTGGTGCCCTTGACGTCCACCTGGCCGTTCGTCCTGAGGTTCAGCGCGCCCGCGCCGCCGTCGACCTCCACCCCGGTCTTCGCGGTCACGGAGACGGACTGGCCGGAGAGTTCGAGCTTCCCGGTGCCCGCGTCCACGCTGATGCCCTGGTCCGCCTTGACGGTGACCTTCTCCTTGGCCGTGATCTCGACCTTGCCGTCGCTGTGCACGACGACGGAGGTGGCCTTCTGGTCGAGGTGGAGGGTGAGCTTGCCGTCCCCGGTGGCCAGCCGGACGCCCTTGGGGCCGTTGGCCGCGTCCAGCAGCTCCAGCCGGTTGCCCGTACGGGTCACCAGGGAGCGCCGGTTGGTCTTGCCGCTGGTGGAGTCCACGAGCGGCCCCTCGTGCTGCGAGGGCTTGTCCTGGCCGTTGTAGAGCCCGCCGACGACGTACGGGTGGTCGACCCGGCCCTGCTCGAAGCCGACCAGCACCTCGTCGCCCACCTCCGGCCCGAACACCCCGCCGCCGCCCTTGCCGCCCGCGCCCGCCGTACGGGCCCAGTCGCTCACGTACTCGCCCGACAGCCAGGGGAAGGCCAGCTTCACCCGGCCCCGGTCCTCCGGGTCGCGGGTGTCGGTGACGGTCGCGTTGACCAGGCCCCCGATCCGGTCCTGCGCCAGGCCGCCGGAGCCGCCCGAGGCCAGCCCGTACAGCGACCGGTTGGACCGGCCGCCCACGGTCAGCCAGGTCTGGTAGCCGGTGTCGGGGTCGAAGACGTGCCGGCTCGCGGAGACCGTGTACTTGCCCTCGAAGGGCTTGCCGACGTTCGCCAGGGTCACCGCCGTGCCGGCCCGCAGCTGCGGGATGCCCATCGCCACCGCGTCCAGCTCCGCGAAGCTCGCCGCCAGGTCCGCGGCCAGCGCCTTCGCCGCCTGGTCGGCCTCCGCCTGGGTGCCGTACGGGGTGTCCGTGGCCAGGAACACCGCCCTGCCGAACGGATCGGCCGCCTGCCCCGGGGTCAGCCCGAGCTGCAGCCGGTCGCTCCGGTCCGCCGGGGCCCGCCCCACCACCGCCGCCTTCGCCTGCACGTCCCAGCCCCGCACCTCGACCTGCTGGACCTGGTCGGCCGCGGTCACGGAGGCGTGGCAGCGGAGCAGGTTCCGGCCGAACTCCAGGACGTACGGGCTGGCCTGCGGCCGGGTGGAGGTGGCGGGGGCAGCGGAGGCCTTCGCCGGCACCCGGAACACGAACTTCCCGTCCACCACGGCGACCTCCGCACCGGCCAGGTCGGCGAGCCGGTGCAGGAACTCCCAGTCGGTGACCCCGGGCTGCGCCACGTGCTCGTACACCGTCGTCGTCGCGTCGACCTGCCCGACCGGCAGCCCGGCCCTGCGGGCCACCTGGACGGCGATGTCGGAGGCGGTCATCTGCCGGTACCCGGCGACCTTCCGGCCGCGGAAGAAGCGGTGCGCGTGGTCCAGGCCGCGGACCACCGTGAAGGTGCCGGTGGCGTCCAAGTCGATCTCGACGGCGGTGACCTCGCCGGACACCAGGAGCACGCGCTGCGGGTCGTCGCCGGAGCGGGCGAAGAGCTTCATCCCGGTGCCGATGGTGATGCCGGTCTGCTCCAGGACGAGGTGGTGCGGGTCGCGGAACCGGATGAGGAAGAGGTCGGGCAGCTGGGTGCTGTCGTCGACGTACGCGGACACGATGGTCTCGGCGACGGGCGCGGGCAGGGGTCGGCCGTTCACCTCGACCGCGAGGGTGTTGGCGAAGGTCTCACCGGCCATGGGGGCTTCTCCCTGGGGTCGTGGCGGAGGTCTGCATGCGTACGGTCACCGCGCGCCGAGTTCCTCGGCCCCCGGGAGGAGGAGTTCCGTGCCCGGGGGGAGCCGCATCGGGTCGTCGATGCCGTTGGCCTCGGCGATGTCCCGCCAGGCCGCCGGGTCCCCGTACTCCCGCCAGGCCAGCAGCGCGAGCGTGTCACCGGTGACCACCCGGTGCACGCGCCGCGCGGCCAGCGCGCCCGAGGTGGGGTTCTGGCCGGGCATCGGGCCGCTGATCTCCTCCAGGGTGACCTGGCAGGTGGCCCGGATCGGCAGGCCGCCCGGGGTGAACAGCGTGTACTTCGCCTGGACCTGGCTGACGTACCCGACGAAGCCGGTGAGCCCGCCCCAGTGGAAGATCACCCACGGCGGCACGCCCTGCTGCTTCTGGTGGGTCTGGTCCGTCGGCACGCAGCAGCCCAGCAGCTCCTCGACCGACTTCACGACCCGGTCGTCCTGCACGCCGGTCGCGTCGAAGAACATCTCCAGCGTCAGCTTGGAGGGACCGGCCCCCTTGAACTCCGCGGGCCCGGCCTTCTTGGCCCCCTTGGCGGTCTTGCGCTCCCACTTCGCCGTCTTGGCGAGGGTCAGCTCCTTGGGGTTGAACTGGAAGTCGATCCGCCCCATCCGTGGCCCGGGCGTGGTCGTGCCGCCGTCGGCGGGCGGCTGGCGCAGCTCCAGGTAGGCCCGCTCCAGCTTGGGGCGGGAGCCGCTCGCGCCGTTGCCGTTCGGGTCGTTGGACGGGGCCGCCGGCGGGGCGGAGGCGATGAACGCGACGGGCTGTCCGGGCGGCGGCGCCATGGCTACTTGCCCCCGCCCGCGTTGAGGAAGCCGTGGTGCGCGATCTCCAGGGTCTCGGTGGCGACCTTGACCGTCTCGGGGTTCAGCTGCGGCCCGGTCCAGCGCACCGGCACGACGTCCATCAGGCTCCAGCGGGCCACGACCGTGCCGTCGACCGTCATGGCGCTGATGTGCGCGGTCTTGCGGGCGACGCCGTTGATCATGCCGGAGAGCCAGGCTGTGACCTTCTCGGTGTCCTTGGTGACGGGGCGGCTGAGCTTGATGTTCGAGAACTTGATGCGGGAGGGGAGCTGCCAGACGTAGCCGTTGTTGCCGCCCTCCTCGCGCTGCTCCATGACGACCTCGCAGCCGAGGCCCTCGCAGCTGTTGAACGCGCCGAGGCTGATGTTGTCGATCTCGACCATGAAGCAGACGCTGACGGCGGGGTCGGGGTCTCGGGCCATGTCGTTGTTTCCCTCGTGTGGCGGTCAGTGGCGGGGGTCGATGCGGAGGCCGGCGCGTTCGCGGTCCAGGCGGAGTTCGGCGCGGAGCAGGCGGCTCAGCGGGCCGATGAGGCGGCGGACCAGTTCGTCGGTGGATTCCTTGGGGGGTGCGTTGGGGGGTGGGTTGGGTGGGGCGTTGGGTGGGGCGTTGGGTGGGGCGTTGGGTGGTGGGGCTGCCGTCGCGGGTTCCGGGGTGGGTTCCGGGGTGGGCGGTGTGGGTGGGGGTGTCGGTGCGGGTGCGGGTGCGGGTGCGGCGTCGTCGGGCTCGCGCTGGAGGGTGGGCGTCCAGATGAAGGCCGGGGCCGGGGCCGTGGATTCCGGGGTGGTGGGCGCCGCGGGGCTCAGGGGGCTTGCGGGGCGCAGGGGGCTCGCGAGCGTTGTGGGTGTGGGTGCGGATGTGGGGGGCAGCGGGGCGGTCGTGGTCCGCTCGGGGGCGGTGCTGCGCTGGAGCGTGCCGGGGGCCCCCTGGGCCCCCGGGGTGCTCCAGGTGACCGGTACGACCACGGGTTCCGCGGGGTCCGGAGCGGGGGCTCCCGGTGCGGGGTGTTCGGGTGCCGGGGCGGCGTGGAGTTCCAGGGGGCGGTCGCCGACCAGCCCTGCGACCGGGTCGTCCGTCGGCCGCGGGACCAGGGGCGGGGTCCGCTGGAGCGGGAGGGCGGGGACCACCGGGAGGGGGGCGGCGGGTGCCGCCGGCGGGACGGGCGGTGCCGGGGTGGGAGGTGCTCCCGGAGAGGTGGAGGTGGCGGCTGCCGGTACTGCCGGGTGCGGGGCGCGGCCGCCGGGGGCTTGCGGCGCGGCTTCCGGGGCGGGGGCCGCCGACGGGAGGGGGGCCGGGTCCTGGGAGCGCTGGAGTGCCGGGGCGGGGACCTGCGGGAGCGGGGCGCCGATGCGTCCGGTGCGGGGGCGGGCGGGGGCCCCGGGGGCGGTGGTGCGCTGGACCGCAGGTACCGCGGGCAGGGGGGCGCCGAGGCCGGGTCGGCGGGTGGTGCGCTGGACCGGAGCGGGGGGCGCGGGGGCCGGGGTGCCGGTTCCGGGGGCGGGCGGGTGCGGGGCCGTTGCCGGTCCCGGGTCCCGGTCGCCGCTCACCGGCTCGAAGCCGCGCTCGCCCAGCAGGGGCCGTACCTCGGGCGGGATGTCCTCGTCCGTCGCCGACCGCTGTACGGGTGCGGCGGCTGCGGCGGGTGCGGGTGCGCCCGGGTCGGCGTACGGGGGTACGGGCACGGGCGGCCCGTACGTCTCCCGTACCTCGGGTTCCGGTGCCTGGAAGGCGCGCCGCACCGTCGGCTCGGGGCCCGTCTCGTGCCGCACCCGAGCCTCGGGCCGGGTCTCGCGCTGCACCGGCGGTACGGTCCCGTCCCCCCGCTGTACGGGCACCGCGGGCCCGGGTCCGACGGGCGGCACCGGGAAGCCGGCCTCCGTACCCGCACCCCTGAGCGGCGGCGTACCCGAGTCCGCACCGCCCTCCGGGCCGGCCACCGCGGGCACCATCGGCTGCTCCCCGAGCAGCGGGCGCACCTCCGGCTCACGCACGGCCCCCGGCCCGGGCGCATCCACGGGCCCCGGCTCCACGTCCTCGTCCGGCACGGTCCGCTGCACCGGCAGCGCGTCCGCACCGGCGGACACGGGCGGGCCCGGCACGGGAACCGGACCCGGAGGAGAAGCCAAGGGCATGCCACTCAGCCCCCCGCCCTCCGGCACATCGGCACCACCGGTCGCACGCTGGACCGGCGCCTCCGCCTCCACGGCCGGCATCCGCTCCCCGACCAGGGGCCGCACTTCGGGCGCGGGCGGGACCGACGGGCCCGCAACCCGCGGCACAGCAGGCACCCCGGCCGCACGGGGCGCGTCCGGCACCCCGGCCGTGCGCTGCACCGACGGCACGGCCGGCTCCGCCCCACCGGTCTCGGCAGCCGGAGCGGACACCCCGTCCCCGGCAACGGCCGCCGGCAGCTCCGCCACCGCGCCCGCAGCCGCCTCACGGACCGACGGCACCGACGGGACCGACGGCAGTGGCGCGACCGGCAGCCGCCGCAACGGCAGCTCCACCGCCCGGGCCACGGTGAACACCGGCTCCGGCGGCTCGGCCGGCACCACCACGCGCCCACCGTCCGCCCCGGCACCGGAACCCTCCCCGGTCTCCGCCACGGTCCCGCCCACGACGCCCACCGGCGCGCGCCCACCCAGCAGGGGCGCATCCGGCACCGCGGCACCGGGCCGCAGCGGGGGCCCGTCGGCATCCGGCACCCCGGCGGCCCGCTGCACCGGCAGCCCGGCCACGTCCGGCACCGCCTCCGGCGCACCTCCCGAGTCCTCCGGCGCCTGCGCACCCGGCACTTCGGGCCCCTCGCCGCCCGGAAGCTCCGCCGCACGCTGCACCCGCACCCGCACATCAGCCGACGCAGACGCCCGGCCCCGAGCCCCGGCCCCGGCCCTGGCCCCGGCCTCCAAGGAAGCCCCAGACCCCGCAGAACCCCCAGCACCACCCGCCACCGGCGCCCCGTGAGCCGTACCCCCCGACCCCGGGGCCGCCCACCGCTGGACGGCCGTCGGCGCGGGCGGCAGCGGCTCCGCGACCCCGTGCACCACCCCCGACGGCGCCTCCGGCGTCACGGCGTGACCCAGCGCGCGCGACAGGGAGGGGTTCTGCCAGCTGGCCAGCCCGGGACCGAACCCCGCAGGGTCCGTCACGAGCCCCGGCGTACCGAACGTCAGGCGCTGCACCGGCAGTTCGCGCCAGCCGCCACCCGCCTCGCGAGCGACCACACCGACACCGGCCCCGGCATCCGGACCCGCACCACCCGCACCGGCATCCGGACCCGCACCGCCCGCACCCGCACCCGCCTCGCCCCCCGAGGAGCCCTCGGCCGAGAACCGTCCCCTGAGCCACCCCCACATCCCCACGGCTCACCGTCCTCCGGACGCCTGGCGGTTCAGGCGGGCGATCCGGTCGACGTACCGGCGGCGCTCCGCGTGCTCCAGGTCCAGGATCGGGTCCATGCCCCAGTGGAAGTGGTAGGCGATGTACGCGACTTCGTCGTACAGGGCGTCCGTCGCGTACGTCACGATTCCCCCAGGCGCCCACCTGCCAGGTCGACCGCGAAGCCGGTGGCGCAGGAGGGGCAGGTGACCTGGGCCCGTGTGTGCCCCTCGGCGTTGATCCGCCGGTAGAAGTCCTGGAGGAAGGCCAGGTCGGAGGCGAAGAGGTCCTCGATGACCCCGGCGTGGACGTCGGTCACGGAACCGATCCGCTCCACCACCCGCCCCAGCAGCACCACCGACAGGTACGCCGGGTTCTCGCGCACCCGATCGTCCCGCAGCGGTACGAGCTCGTCGCGGGCGGTGGCCAGCCGCATGACGCCCGTACGGTGGACCTGGCCCGCCCCGTCCACGTACCCGCGCGGCAGCTCGAAGGTGAACTCGGTCCGCATGGTCTCGCGTACGGGCGCGACGGCCTCCGGCACGGCGGCCGCCCCGGCCGCCCCGGCCGCCCCCCGCGCTGACCCGGCGAACGGCCCCTCCTGGGCCCCCGGACCAGGCTCGGGCGCAAACTGTCGACGCATCAGCGCACGCACCCCCAGCGCGCCCAGCCCGTCACGCCACATCCATCTGCTCGTAGGTGATGACGAGCTTCTCGGTCAGCACGCTCGTGTCGCCGGCCTTCAGCGAGCTGATCTCCAGGCTCTTCGGCCAGGCGTTGACCAGGGTGTACCGCTTGATCGGCACGCCTTCGTAGTCGAAGACGATGATCGCGCCGCCCTTGCGGGCGGTGGCCATCTTGCCGAAGCGGGCGTCCTTGATCCATTTCTCGAAGCTGTTGTCGGCCGTGAGGCCGCGGGTCAGCGTGACCTCGCCGGCCTTCGCGCGGCCCGGCAGTTTCTTGATCACGTATTTGCCGTCGGCCGTGTTCTGCTTCAGCTCGATGACGTCCTGCTCCATCTTCAGGCCCGTCACCTCGTTGATCTGCTTGATCACGACGCCGTCGATCTCCAGCCCGAAGGAGTGACCGACGGAGGTGTCCATGTCGGGAAGCGCCACTGCAGTACCCCTAACCCCTCAAGTAGCTGGCTCTGACTCACTCGTTGACGAGGCTGGTGCCGCCCGAGAACTGGGCGAGCCGGAAGATGACGAACTCGGCCGGCTTGACCGGCGCGATGCCGATCTCGCAGACCACCTCGCCGGCGTCGATGCCCTCCGCGGGGTTGGTCTCGCGGTCGCACTTGACGTAGAACGCCTCGTCGGGCGTGAGCCCGAACAGCGCGCCCCGGCGCCATTCGTTGACGAGGAACGCCGAGATCGTGCGGCGGATCCGGGCCCAGAGCGCCTCGTCGTTCGGTTCGAAGACGACCCACTGGGTGCCGATGAGGATCGAGTCCTCGATGTAGTTGAAGAGCCGGCGGACGTTGAGGTACCGCCAGGCCGGGTCGGAGGAGAGGGTGCGTGCGCCCCAGACCCGGATGCCGCGGCCGGGGAAGGCGCGGATGCAGTTGACGCCGTTCGGGTTGAGCAGGTCCTGCTCGCCCTTGGTCAGGTGCACGGCGAGGTCCACGGCCCCCCGGACCACCTCGTTGGCCGGCGCCTTGTGCACGCCGCGGCTCGCGTCGTTGCGCGCCCACACGCCGGCCATCGCGCCGCTCGGCGGGATGAACTTCATCTGGTTCGGGGCGGCCGGGTCGGCCACCTTGATCCAGGGGTAGTAGAGGGCCGCGTACTTGGAGTCGTAGCCCGCGCCCACCATCCGCCACTCCTTCACCCGCTGCGGGGAGAGGCCGGGCAGCGGGTCGATGATCGCGACGCGGTTCCCCATCAGCTCGCAGTGGGCGATCATCGCGAGCTGTACGGCCTTCACGCCCTCCGCGTCGAGCGCGCCCTGCTGGTACGCGCTCATCAGGTCGGGGACGGCCAGCATGGTGATCTCGTCGATGGTCTCCAGCCCGGCGAACCCGGTCCGCTCGTCGGCGCTGCCGATGTAGTCGCCGGGGCTCGCCGAGACGGGGACGGCGGGCACGGCCGGGGCCGGTGCCGGAGGCAGCTCGACGGTCTGGTTCTCGGGGCGGGCCAGGGCCTGGGCCGGGCCGGCGTCCTCGACGAGCACCAGGCGGGACCGCTCCCGGACGAGCGTGACGACGTAGTTGCGCTGGCTGCGCTTGGCGGAGACCTCCCAGGTCTCCTCGACGCGGTCGCCCCGCTTGACGTTCAGCGTGAAGGCGTCCTCCGCGGGGGAGTCGCCGGGGGCGTTGGCGACCTCGACGCTGATGCCCTCGCCGGTGCCCTCCAGGGCCGCGACCTGGAAGCCGCCGAGGGCGGCGCGGGGGCCGGCGGGCAGGGCGGCCTTGCCGCGTTTGCCGGCGGCGGAGGCGGGGGCCGGTACGGCCGCGGGGGGAGCGGGCTCGTCACCGGTGCCGCCGACGCGGACGACGTAGCAGGTGCCGCCGCCGTTCAGGAAGTAGCCGTAGACGGCGTGGGCGAGGTAGGAGCCCTCGATGAAGTCGCCGAAGGTGCTGGTGAACTGGGACCAGTTCGTCACCAGGGTCGGGGCGTTGTACGGGCCCGCCGCGGCCAGTCCGACGAACGCGGCGACGGCGGTGCCGACGCCCTCGATCGGGCGCGAGCCGGCCTCGACCTCTTCGACGTAGACGCCTGGCGACTTGTACGACGGCATCCGGGCCCTCCCCTGGGACGTGACGGTCGCCCCCACCTTCCGCCCGGGCCGGGTGGCGGGTCATGACCTCCCGTACGGCCGCCGGGGAATCCCGATCTGCCCCTTCGGGCAAACCAGGTGGCTTCCGCCGTGTCTCGCTGTTCCTGTCCGCGCCGGCCCGCGCGGCGACCCGGGTCAGTGGAAGCGGATGGTGATCTCGGTGTCCTCGCCGAGCACGCCCGCGGGCGTGATGCGTTGGCCCCACTCCTCATGGGCGTCGGCCCGGTCCCGCTCGCCGCCGGGGCCGGACCGGAATCCCGAGATGTTGCCCTTGTCGTCGGAGCGGTAGGGGTTCTTCACCTCGCCGTAGTCGAGCGTCGAGGCCACCGGCGCCCCCTGCGTCCTGCGGAGGTTGGCGAGCAGGCTGCGCAGCACGTTGGAGCACTGCACGCAGGGCTCGAACTTGCCGCTCACCCGGAGGTGTATGGACTTGACGGCGGGGCCGCCCCTGGACGCGACGCCCTCGAGCCAGCTGACCACCTGTCCCTCGGCATGGCTGGCATGGTTGTCCCGCTGGCCTTCGCCGATGTTCCACGTGCGCAGCAGCGCCTCGTCCTTGTTGTACTCGCCCCGGCCCGCCGAGGCCGTACGGGCGGCCTCGGGGGTGAACTCGAAGCCGGTGCCGCCGTGCTCGGCGGCCGCCTCGTCGCGCGTCCGGCCGTTCACCAGCAGCGGCCGCGGCAGGTGACGGGCCTCCAGGTCCCCGGCGAACACGATGTGGGCCTGGGCGTGGACGGTGATCGCCTTCCCGTCCCGGTCGGTCTCCCGCGGCGAGAGGGACTGGTGGGGGCCCGGGGCGGCCGCTCCGGCGGCGCCCCTGCCGCCCTGGTGGACCAGGACACCGTGGAAGTCGAGGTTGGCCAGGCTGGTGCCCTTCTTCAGTTCGACCCAGTACTTCGGGTGGTCCTTCTTCACGACCGCGCGGTCGAGACCGTGCGTCGCCTTGATCTGGAGGGCCTGCGCCCGCAGCGCCTTGATCGAGTTCGCCAGGGCCCCCTTGGTCGTCATGTCCGTGCGCGCCAGGTCCATGACGGCCGCGTTGCCCTTGCTGCCCTTGTTGCTGCGCTCCCGCTTGTCCGGGTTGACCTTTCCCTCGATGGCCCAGAAGTCCCCGTCCTTGACGGCTTCCAGCCTGCTCAGCCCGTACCGCATGCGGATGGCCGCCAGCACCGGCGTCATGACGGCCTTCGGGATGTCCCGGCCCGGCAGCGCGTTGACCGCGCGCAAGGCGGCCGCCATCGCCTTGTCCAGGCGGGCCTGTTTGCCCTCCGGGGAGTCGTCGCCGCCCTGGGCCTTCGACTTCAGCTTGCGGAGGAGCTTCCTGCCCGCGCCCGCGATCTTGCCGACCACCCAGTCGACGGCCTTCATCACCGGGGCCTGGACCTTGGTCAGGATCTCCTTGATCTTGGCCGAGATGCCGCCCAGGCCCAGCAGGCTCGCCAGGAAGTCCAGGACCACCGGGATCGCCTTGGAGAGCGCGCCCTCGATCAGGGCGGGGACGCCGCCCCCGCCGCCGCTCGCGATGCCCTCGACCGAGTCGAGCACCGAGTCCACGAAGGACTTGATCTGCGCCGCGCGGTTCACGAAGAACATCACCACGTCGTAGATCGCCTTGCAGGCCCGCACGAAGGCGGACGCCGGGTTCAGCAGCGAGACGATCCACGTGATGCCGGCCGTGACGATCTTCTCGATCACGAAGTCCTTGATCGCGCCGACGACCGTGTCCTTCAGGTCGGACAGCTTGTCCACGATCCACTTCCAGAGGCCGCCCACCCCCTCCGTCACCAGCACCTGGACCATCTCGAAGGTGGTCTCCAGGGCCTTCATCGCCGGCTCGCCGATCTGCGCCACGATCCGCGTGCGGATGTTCGACCAGGTGAGGCCCAGGATGGAGAGGATCAGCCGGATGATCCCCTTGGCGTCGAAGGTCTCCGGGATCTCGATGCCGCCCGCCGAGAGCTGGCCGAACAGCCACTGCTTCAGGCCGTTCTTCAGGTGTTCGCCGATGCGGGACGCGAAGCCCATGACGCCGGCCTTGACGGCGTTCACCAGGTTGCCGAGGAAGCCGACCGGATTCGCGATGATCTTGTCGATGGCGCCGGCCGCCCGGGCCAGCACGCCCAGCAGCATGTCCTTCAGCTTCAGGACCGTCTCGACCGTGCCCGCGACCGCGTCCTTCGCCTTGCTCAGCAGGCCCTTGTTCGCCTCCTGGAGGGCCTCGATCTCCTTGTCCAGCTCGTCGCGCGCCGCGACGTACCGGTCCGCGAGGTCCTGCGCCAGGGACTGCGACTTCTCCGCGACCGAGGACTCCAGGGCGGAGAACTCGCCCCCGATGTCGTTCGCCGCCTGCTGCGCGAACTGCCTCAGGCTCCTGGGCTGTTCGGCGACCTTCTCGGCGATCTTCTGCCGGCCCTGCGCGATCCTGCTCGTGGCGTCGGCGAGCCGCTTGCCGATGAGGTCCGCGATGTTCGAGATGACGTTGCGCATCTCGCGCTCGTAGACGCCGCGCGCCTCCGCGAAGATCTGGTTGGCGCGGGGCGGCGGGTCCAGCACCGCGTCCGCCACCCAGCGGGCCGCGCCCGTGATGCCGGAGTACCGCTCGTCCTTCCAGGCCTTCATCTTGGCCTGGTGGTCGGCGTCGAAGGCCGCCTTGGCCGCCTTCTGGCCCGCGTCGAAGGCCTGGTCCACCTCCGTGTCCAGGGCCCCGAGGAGGTCCTCGACCTCCTTCTTCGTCGCGTCGAAGATCCCCTTGATCTCGGCCGCGACCCGCGCCCGCTCCCGCTCCTCCTTCGACTGCGCCGCGCCCTGCCCCGACGCCACCTGCTGCGCCGCACCCGCCCGGGCCGCCGTCATCGCCTGCACCCCGGCCGGCCCGGCCGCGGCGGCGCCGCCCTGCTCGGCGGCGATCCGGGCCGCCTCCGCCGCCCGGAACTGCCGGGGGGCGGTGGCCGCGTGGGTGTCGGCCTCCTTCTTGGCGTCCAGGGTCTGCTTGAACTGCTCCTCGTTGGAGTTCGCCAGCATGTCCGGGGTGACCTTGGCCTCCGCCAGCATGCCGTCGGTCTCCTTGGGCCCCGTGCTCAGATCGGTCTGCGCGGCCGGGGCGGGGGCCACCGACGCCGCCTTGGGGTCGGGCGGCGCGAGCGTCGGCGGGGCCGGCTGCCCGGGCAGCGGGGTGACCGGCTTCTCCACGGCCTTCGACGGGTCCGGGGCCGCCCTGGTCTTGTCGGTGATGTCCTTGGCGGAGCCCTCCTTGCCCGCTTTGACCTGGCCGGAGACCTGGGACTTGATGTCGTCCGTCTTCCCGGAGCCGGTGAACTTGTCGGCCTCGTCCAGGGTCTTGGGCGCCTTGGCGGCGATGGCCGCCGACACGGCCGCGATGAAGGCGGCCTTGTCGAAGGTGCCGGGCTTCGCCGCGCCCATCTCGCCCGCCTGGGCCTGCTTGGCCTGGGCCTCCTTGTCGTCGGCGGGCGGCTTGGCTGCGTCCTGGGCGGCCTTGGCCTGCGAGGCGGCGGTGGGGTGCCTGGTGAGCACCGCCTTCTTGGCACGGAGGTCGTCCGCGACCCGCTTGAAGCGCGGGTCGGTGGCGGGGGTCAGCCCGCCGGGCGGTGCGGGCAGGGAGTCGAGCCGCTGTACGACGGGACCGGCGTCCCGCGCCTGCTCCGCGTCCGGCGCCCGCGCGGGGGCGGCCGTCCCGGCGGCGGCTGCGGTGACGGACCCCGCCGCGGGCCCGGTCCCGGCGGCGGGTCCGGTACCGGCGGCCGGCTTCGCCACCAGCCGGGACACCGCCGCGTTCCCCGCGCGCGCCTGGAGGCGCTGGAGCGTACGGGCGTCCACGGGCCGCGGGCGTGCCCCGGCGGGCGTGCCGGACTGTACGGGACGCCGCGGTCCGGCGCCGTCCCGTACCGGCTCGTCACCCGGGGAGCGGTCCGCGGCGGCCTTCACTCCGCCGGCGCCTCGTCCTCTTCGGCCTCCTCGGCCCCGGCCCGCTGAAGGAACAGCCCCTGCACGGCCGGGGCTTCCTCGACGCCCTCCTCGGCATCGCGCTGCACCGGCTCCTCGGCGTCACGCTGCACCGGCTTCTCCGCGTCGCGCTGTACGGCCGCCACCGTGCCGGTTCCGGCCGCCGGACCGCCGCCGGTCTCGCGTACCGCCTGCACCGGCGCCGGGGCCGCCATCACGCGCTCGGCGTTGGCCACCGCCTCCCGCTCGAAGCGGTCGCCCGGGTCGCTGACCTTGATGCCCCCGGCGGTCTCGGTGCCGTCGACGGGACCGGAGCGCTGCTGCACGACGTGCGTCAGCTCGTGGGCGAGTGTGGTGCGGCCCTGGTGGGAGCCGGGGTCGTAGGCGTCGCGCTGGAAGACGACGTGCGAACCGACGGTGTAGGCGTGGGCGCCGACCTCCTTGGCCGAGTCGTGCGCGGCACCGTCGGTGTGGACGCGTACGTCGCCGAAGTCGTGGCCGAGCCGGGCCTCCATGTCGGCCCGCACCTCCGGGTCCAGCGCCTGACCGCCGGAGCCGACGACGCCGTGCACGGAGGAGCGCTGCACGGAGGCCGAGGCGGCGCGGTTCCCGAGCGCCCGCTGGAGGCGCAGCATGCCGCCGGGGCCGAGTACGTCGGCCCGTCCGCCCGCCGCCGCCTTGAGCAGCAGCGCGTCCGGGGCACGGTCCTGGTCCTGCTCCGTCCTGGGCCGGGGGCCCTCGGAGCACTCGCCGTCGTGCTCGTGTTCACGCATGTCGTCGCCTCCCCGGACCACGATCCCGCCGCCCGCCCGCCGGGGCCTTCACCCGCGCGGCCCCAAGAGGGCACGCCTTCCTGCCCTTTGAGGCAGTCCCCCTACCCCTCCCTTACGCCGCCCCTGCTGGGATGGCCCCATGCCCGGCACACCACTCCCCTCCCGCCCCGCCCTCGCCGCGGTCGTCGACGCCCTGCACCGCTTCAACGCCGCCCACCCCTGGGACCACAACGCCCACTACCACCCCTGGATCCTGCGGCAGCTCCCCGACCGCTTCGGCCGGGCGCTGGACGTCGGCTGCGGCACCGGCGACCTCGTGCGGCTGCTGGCCCGCCGGGCCGGGTCGGTGGACGGCGTCGACGCGGACCCGGCGGTCGTGGCCCGGGCCCGCGCCCTCACCGACGGCTCCCCCGGCGCCTCCCGCATCCGCTACACGCCGGGCAGCGCGCCCGGCGCGGTCCCCGCGGGCCCGTACGACGTCATCACCTGCGTCGCCGCCCTGCACCACCTCCCGTTCACCGAGACCCTGGTCCGGCTCCGGCGCGAACTCGCCCCGGGCGGCACCCTGGTGGTGGTGGGCCTGGCGCGCGAGGCCCGCCCCGTGGACCACGCACTCGGCCTCGCCTCCCTGTTGCTCAATCCGGCCGTCGGCTGGGCGAGGCACCGCGGGCGCCCCGGGCCGCGGCCCGTCGCCATGACCGCGCCGACCCGGCCGGCCGCCATGACCTTCGCCGAGGTCGCCGGGCGGGCCCGCCGGCTGCTGCCCGGGGCGCGGCTGCGGCGGGGCTCTTCTGGCGCTACACGCTGCTCTGGCGGGCCCCCGACCAGCGGTGACCGGCTCGTCGTGCGGCCTCGCGACGGGCGTGCCTACGCTGGAGGACGGAGCCCTGTCCCTGGTGGAGAGGAGACCGCCGTGCGGTACTGGGGAAAGCGTCTGCGCAGGACCTGGCCGGCCGCCGTGGCGGCCGGACTGCTGGCCGTACCGGCCGTGACCGCGACCGCGGGAAGCGCGTCGGCGCAGACCGCGACCGGTCTCCCGCCCTCCGCGGCCGCCTCCGCGGTACCGGCCGACTCCTCCTCCGACGTTCCCGACGGCGACTTCACGACCCTCACCCCCGAGGTCATGCGCCAACTCGACGCCGAGATCCGGCGCGTGATGCGCGAGGCGAGCGTCCCCGGCGTCATCGTGCACGTCTCGGCGCCCGGCAAGGGCACGTACGTGAAGACGTTCGGCGTCGCCGACAAGTCCACCGGCCAGCCGATGACCCCGAACCTGTACATGCGCATCGGCAGCGAGACCAAGACCTTCACGGTCACCGCCATGCTGGAGCTGGTCGACCAGAAGAAGATCGGCCTCGACGACCCGATCTCGAAGTACATCGACGACGTGCCGAACGGCGACAAGATCACCCTGCGGAACCTCGCGGGCATGCGCAGCGGCCTGTACAACTACTCGCTCGACCCGGACTTCCAGAAGGCCTTCTTCGGCAACCCGGACCGGCCCTTCACCCCGCAGGAACTGCTCGACTACTCCTTCAAGCACCCCGTTTCGTTCCAGCCCGGGGCGCGATTCGACTACTGCAACACCAACCTCATCCTGCTGGGCCTGGTCGTCGAGAAGATCACCGGCCGCCCGCTCGACGAGGTCATCGAGCAGGACGTCGCGGAGCGCGCCGGCCTCGACCGCACCACCTTCCCGACGAACGCCGCCTTCCCCTCGCCGCACGCCCAGGGCTACACGAACCAGACCCTGAGCGGGAAGGTCGAGAACTCGACCGACTGGAACCCCTCCTGGGGCTGGGCGGCCGGCGCCATGATCTCCACGCTGGACGACCTGACGCGCTGGGCCAGGGTGGTCGCCACCGGCACCCTGCTGACGCCCGCCACGCAGGCACAGCGGCTCCAGGCGCCGCCGACCACCATCCCGGGCGCCTACTACGGGCTGGGCATCTTCAACGTCCAGGGCTGGATCGGGCACAACGGCTCGCTGCCGGGGTACGAGTCCCTGACGATCTACCTGCCCGGGCCGGACGCCACGATCGTCGTGCTGATCAACACCGACATCACGTACCAGGGGCAGGAGCCGACCACCCTGTTCGGCCAGGCCATCACCCAGGTCGTGTCGCCGAAGCACGTGTACTTCCTGCCCGCGGCCAACCAGGCGCCGTCGACGTCGACGCCCAGCCCGTCCGGCTCCTGACCCCGCTCGCCCGCCCCGCTCCCGGTCCCGCCCGGCGCACCCGCCGTACGAGGTCACCGCGCCCAGCGCACGTACGGGCCGAACTCGCTCTCCAGGCACAGCCGTCCGAGCTTGCGGTACTCCCGCGCCACCGCCGCCACCAGGTCCGCCATCGCCACCGGCCGCCCCGCGTCCGCGGCCAGGTAGGCGGCGGTCACCGCCGCCGACCGGATGTCACCGCCGGCCAGTTCGAAGGCCTTCCCGCAGAACTCCAGGTCCAGGTCCTCCCCGCGGGGGAGCGCCGGGCCGAGGCAGCGGTCCCACAGCGCGGTCCGCTGCACGGCGTCCGGCAGCGGGAAGTCCACCAGCAGGTCCAGGCGCCGGGTGAACGCCTCGTCCAGGTTGGCCCGCAGGTTGGTGGCCAGCACCGCGAGGCCGTCGAAGGTCTCCATCCGCTGGAGCAGGTAGGCGCTCTCCACGTTCGCGTACCGGTCGTGCGCGTCCTTCACCTCGGACCGCTTGCCGAAGACCGCGTCCGCCTCGTCGAAGAGCAGTACGCCGTTCACGCCCGCGGCCTCGGTGAAGATGCGCTCCAGGTTCTTCTCGGTCTCGCCCACGTACTTGTCGACCACGGTGGCCAGGTCGACGGTGTACAGGTCCAGGCCCAGGGCCCCCGCGATCACCTCGGCCGACATCGTCTTGCCCGTACCCGAGTCCCCGGCGAACAGCGCCATCACGCCGCGCCCCCGCCCGCCGCCCGGCCGCATCGCCCAGTCCCCGAGCACCCGGTCCCGGTGCCGCGCCCGCGCGGCGAGCTCCCGCAGCTGGCCCAGCACCACGGGCGGCAGCACCAGGTCCTCCCAGCCGACGCCCGGGGTGATCCGGCGGGCCAGCCGCTCCAGGCCCGAGGTGTTCTGGGCCCGCGCCCCCTGGAGCACGTGCGCCTCCGACACCGGGCCGCCGCCCAGCACCGCCTGCTGCCGCGCCGTCTCGGCCGCCCGCTCCATCTGCTCCGGCGTCAGCGTGAACGCCGCCACCGCGCCGCCCACTTCCGTGCCGAGCACCGCCTCCCACAGCGCGGCCCGCGCCGCCGCGCCCAGCCGCTCGACCTCCACCAGCAGCGGCACCCGGTCCGACCAGGCCGGATCCCACCCCGCCCGCCCCGCGAGCAGCACCGGCACCGGCAGCCCCGCCACCGCCCGCAGCAGCTCCGGCTTCTCGCCCAGCTCCTCCACCGGTCCGGCCACCAGCCCGGCACCCGCCAGGGCCGCCTCCCGCCCCGCGGCGGCCACCAGCGCCCCCGCGTCGGCCTGCCGGGCCAGCCTGCCGAGGTCCAGTACGAAGGCCCCGCACCCGGCACCGGCCAGCGCCTCCACCCCGAGCGTGAGCGCGACCCCGCCGGCGGCCTCCCGCACGTACACGAGCCGCACCGCCGCGCCGCCCCCGTCGCCCCGCACCGCCGCGCCGCCCCCGTCGCCCCGCACCGCGGCACCCGCCCCGTCGCCCCGCAGCGCCCCCGCCAGCCGCTCCGGCAGCTCCCCCAGCGCCCCCGCGGGCAGCCGGCCCGGCCGCCCCGGCACCAGCAGGTCCACCAGCACCGGATCCGGCGCGTCGTCACCCAGCAGGTACGCCGCCACCCGGTCCGGCACCCGGAGCGAACGGCTCAGCAGCGGCCGCTCCGGCTCCTCCACCAGCAGCAGCCCGCGCGCCACCAGCGGGCCCGCCGCCGACAGCCGGGCCCGCGCCCCCGCGGAGACGGCCGGCACCCCGCACATGTTCAGCGCCAGCCCCACGCTGGGCCGGCGCCGGGTGACGTCATCGTTGAGGTACCCGTACAGCGGCTCGAAGCGGCGGTCCAGATCGGGCGCCAGCGCGATCAGCAGCAGCTCCACGTCCAGCTCGCCCAGCCCGAAGTTCCGGGCCAGCAGCGCCAGCCGGGAGCCCTCGGGCACCGGACCGTCCCAGCCGGGCAGCGCGTCCGGCTCCGGCAGCGCCTCCGGCTCGTCCAGGATCCGGCGCACCGCCTCGTCCGACAGGTACAGCCCCCGGAAGGGGTCGTCCGGCTCGGGATCCCCGGCCCGGCGCACCTCCACGGCCCGGCGCACCCGCGCCTCCACGACGGCCAGCCGCCCCAGCAGGTGGTCCATCAGCGCCGCCGCCGGGCCCGCGCCCGCGGCCCGGGCACGCGGGACGCCGCGGGGTCGCCGTCGCCCGGCACCCCCGCGCCGTCGCCCGGCACCTCCGCGTCCGCCGCGCCCCCACCGGGACCCGGCCCCCCGGGCGGGCCGTCCCCGTGGAGGTCGGACATGTTCACGGCCAGCCCCTCCTCCACCGGCGGCCCGGCCGCCCACACCGGCGCCGTCGCCACCGGCGCGCTCACCACCACGTCCAGCGACGGCTTCAGCTCGCCCCCGAGCGCCGACCACACGTCGGCGAAGGCCCGGTCCTCCGGCGGCGGCAGCGCGATCGACACCGGCACGGGCAGCCCGGTCGACGCCAGCTCCGGGCCGAGTCCGGCCGCCGGCAGGGCCTCGTGCCGCAGGAAGCAGGCCAACAGCGCCGAGAGCAGCCGGTGTTCGTCCTCGGGCCGCTGCGTCCACGCGCTGATCAGGTACGAGAGCTTGAAGTAGCGCGGCGGCAGCGTCCGCGCCGTCACCCGCCCCTGCTCGTCGTACACGTTCCGCCGCCCGCGCGAGCGGCGCCGCATGTCCTCGCGGATGTCGTACAGGTACAGGTTCACCGTCGGCGTGTTGCGCCGGGCCGCCCAGTCGCGGGTGGGCGCGTCGAAGACGACCTCCACGTCCGCGCCCCCGCCCAGCGCCTCGCCCCGCACCAGCGCCCGCAGCGCCTCGTCCACCTCGTGGATCACCCACGCACCTCACACATCATCAGCACCACGGTTGCGACCGGACGGCTCCACCGGCACCGCCCTCACCTGCGCCACTGGAAGTCGGACGGCTGGAGCACGCCGGGCACCACCAGGTACGGGGCCGTCAGCTCCCGGAAGAGCGGCGTCCGTACGCCGGCCTGCGCCACCCGCAGCTCCCGCTCCCCCAGCGTGTCCTGGACGAGGATCAGCATCGGCGCCGAGAAGGTGCCGTCCGCCCGCACCACCACCGGCGCGGCCGCCACCGTCACGCCGCGGCTCCAGCGCAGCCGGAGCGTGGCCCCGGGCGGGAACCGGGTGCCGGAGGCCTGGGTCACCGAACCGGGCGGCCCGAGCGGCGGGACCAGGGTCAGCGTGGGCTCCTTCACCGTCAGCGGCGCCCGGCCGGTGTTGTTGGCCGGCCGGGAGTCCGTACCGGTCGTGGTGACCGTGGCCGTGACGGCTCCGGTGAGCCCGCGGTTCGCGCCGAGCACCAGCCGTACGTCCGTACGGTCCACGGACCGCAGGTCCGGCAGCGGGCAGCCGGCCGGGGTCAGGCACTGCGGCTTCGACACCGATACGACGTCCACCCCGCGCGGCACCACGACCACCAGCCGCAGCCCGGTCGCCCTGGCCACGCCCTCGTTGCGCACCACGACCCGCGCGCCGATCCGGCCGCCCGTGTAGGCGGTGCGCGGCGTGGCGTCCACGGTGACCGAGGGGTCGGCGCGGAGCCGCGGGGGCGTGGGGTTGTCCGGCGGTGTGCTGTCCCGCTTGAGCACCGTGACGGGTGCGGCGGCGGTGTTGTTGCCCGGGTTGGAGTCCGCGCCGGGCGTGGTGACCGTGCCGACGGCCTCGCCGACGAGCGGGGCGTCGGCGGTGACCTTCCGCGTGACGGTCACCGAGGCGCCGGGGGCGAGGTCGCCGAGGGCGCAGCCGGTGTCCGGGCAGGCCGGGGTGGCGGAGACCACGCGCATGCCGGGCGGCAGGAGGGTGGTCAGCGTGACGGCCCTGGCCGGGGCGTCGCCGAGGTTGCGCACCGTGTGGACGATCTCGGAGAGGAAGCCGGTGCGGATGACGGCCGGGGTGGCGGTGACGGTGACGGCCGGGTCGGGCAGCCGCGGGTCGATGACGGTGAGGTCGGCCGAGGCCCGGTCGTTCTCCGGGTCGCCGTCGGGGGTGCTCGCGCCGACGGTGCCCTCGATGGCGCCGGAGAAGGCGTTCCCGGCCGTGTAGACGAGGGTCAGCTTCCGTTCCGCCCCGGGTTCGACCGTACCGAGGGGGCAGCCGGCGGGCGGGCATTCGGTGCCGCTGACGAGGGTGAGGCCGGGCGGTACGACCAGCTTGAGGAGGACGTCCCGGGCCGCGGCCGTGCCGCCGTTGCGGACCGTGAACTCGACCGTCGACCGCTCGCGGATGGTGACGACGGGCGGGGTGGCGGTCGCGGTCACGGCCAGGTCGGGAACGACGACGACGATGACGGCCTCGGCGCCGTTGTCGCCCGGCACGTGGTCCGGCAGGGCGGAGGACACGGTGACCGCGGCCTTCTGCTCGCCCGTGGCGACGCCCTTGACCCGGAGGGTGGCGCGGCCCTTCTGGCCGCTCTGCACCGGGTCGAACACGCAGGTCAGGTCGGCCGCGCAGGTGCCGGGGGCGAGCCCGGTCCCGGTGGAGGGCTCGGGTGGCCCGACCGCCTCCAGGCCGGGCGGCAGCGTGAACTGGGCGCGGACGCGCGGCGCGTGGGCGATGCCGAGGTTCCACACGACGAGGGTGAGCGTGCCGGTCGCACCGAGGAGGAGCGGGCTGTCGGCGGTGGTGAGGTAGGTGCGCAGGTCGGCGCTGGGCTTCCAGGTGGGGGTGTGCTGCTCGCTGTTCCACCGGGCGCGCAGTTCCGTGCCGCCGCTGCCGTCGGCGGCGAAGACCGCGATGCGGGAGTCGTCGGTGCCCTCCTCGCCGTCGACGCGGAAGTCGACGGCGAAGCGGCTGCCGTCCGGTGACCAGGCGGGGTTGTCGGGCCACTCGAAGTCCGGGGTGCCCTCGCCGTCGCCGCCGGGCACGGTCGCCGGGCAGCCGAGGCCGGTGGGGACGAGGGAGCGGCAGCCGGAGGCGTCGTCCAGGAAGTGGAGCACGATGCTCGGGCCGTCGTACCCGCCGGGGACGACGGCGGCCGTGGACGCGGTGGCGGTCGGCGCGGCGGACCGCGTGGCCGGAGTGGCGGCGGACCGCGTGGCGGGGGTGGCGGCGGACCGCGTGGCGGAGGCGGCCGCCGGCCGGGCGGTCAGGCCGGGGCCCGGCTGCACCTGGTGGCGGGTGAAGGCGATCTCGCGGGTGCCGGGCCGGAAGGCGGGCCGCAGGTCGATCACCCCGCACCACTGGGAATCGCACTGGTTGCGGGTGAGGTCGGTGGTGGCGCCGCCGTCCCGGGCCTCGGCCTTCCAGATGTGCCGCTCCTCGTACGGGTCCACCGCGCGGGCGAGCCGGTCCGTGCCGCCGCCGGAGGTGAGGGGCGACCAGCACTCGCTGGCCCGGGAGAAGGCCAGGGTGGTGCCGTCGGAGGACCAGGTGGGGTCCCGGTCGTCGCTGTAGCAGTCGAGTTCGGACTCGCGGCGCTCCGGGACGAGGTAGAGCAGCCTGCCGTCCCCGATGCCGCGGGAGACGTCGACGACCGCGATGCGGGCGTCGCCGACGACGTGCCGGACCCGGTCGGACTCGGGATCCTCCTCGTGGGTGACCAGCCAGCGGCTGAAGGCCACCTTGGTGCCGTCCGGCGACCAGGCCGGGCGGGACTGGTGCTCCTCGCCGTCGAGTTCACGGTCGTAGGCGAGCGGGACGGCTTCGGACAGCCGTCCCACCTCGCCGACGAGGATGCGCTCGACCTCGTACTCGTAGGAGTTCTCGGTGCTGCGGACGAAGGCCATGCGGGTGCCGTCGGGTGCGTACGCGGCGTCGGAGAGGTCGGTCTCGGTGGTCTTGCCGGGGCGCAGTTCGGTGCGGTCGTACGGGGCGGCGGCACGGGATTCGTCGAGGGCGAAGAACTCGGGGTCGGTGCCGCCGAGCAGCACGACGGGCTCGCCCCCGGGCGGGGTGTACCAGCCGACCGTCTCGGTGTCGAAGTCCCGTACGCCGTCGGGGAAGAGCGGGGTGCCTGCGCCGCAGGTGGTGCAGGGGTCGCGGTCGGCGTCGACGAGGTGGGGCTCGCCGGTGAGGAAGGCCAGCCGCCTCCCGTCGGGCGACCAGGCGACGCCCTTGCGCTGCCAGCGCCCCTGGTCGCCGACGGCGAGCACCCGGGAGGCCTGGCTGCCGCCGTCGGTGGCGAAGACGGTGGCCAGGGCCTGGTCGGCGCGGTCGCCGAACTCGGTCACGTACGCGACGCGGTTGCGGCCGGCGGCGTCGGAGGGCTCCCACACGGGCTTGTACGCCTTCTCGTCGCCGTACGAGACCTTGGTCTCCGCGCCACCGGCGACGGGGACGCGGTAGGCCTTCTCGTCCCGTGTGAAGACGAACTGGCTGCCGTCCGGGGACCAGTCGGCCCAGTCGGCGTTCCGGACGGCCTCGCGCAGGCCCTGGCCGTCGGTGCCGACGACCCAGACTCCGACGGTGCTGCCGGTGAGGGGGAAGCGGCGGGTGTCGTCGCAGTCGTAGTTGTCGACGAAGCCGTCCTGCCAGGACACGAAGGCGATCTTCGTGCGGTCCGGGGAGAGCACCGGGTCGGCGATCCGCCACCCCTTGCGCTGGAGGACCAGCCGCGGGGGCCCGTCCCCGGTGCGCCGGAACAGGCCCTCGTCCTCGCCGTTGCGCATGCTCACGAAGACCGTGTCGTCCCCGCGGGCGGTGGCCTGGCAGTCGTTGCGCCCGGCCTGCCCGACGGGCAGGAGGCGTCGCGGGGGCTGTCCGCGCACGATGGTGGCGAGGCTCCGGTGGGTGCCGTAGTCGGTGTACGCGAGCCGCCCGGGGTCCGCCGGGTCCTCGGGGGCGGCGACGGCCGGGGCTGTGGCGGGGGCCTGGGCGGGCCTCCCACCAGAGGTCGCCGCCACGACCGGGGTGCCGGCCGGCGTCACCCCCAGCAGGGCCATGGCGACCAGCAGGACGAAGCCACGGCGGCGGGTCAGGGGCGGGCGCGGGGGGCGGGGCGTGCCGCCTGGAATGCGTAGGGGGCGGCCCGCACCGGCACCGCCACGCGAGCGGAAGGCACCGCGCCCCCTCGGGGTCCGCGGCTCCGGCTCGGGGCGCGGGGAACGCGGCTCCGGCTCGGGGCGCGGCGAACGCGGCTCCGGCTCAGGGCGCGGCGAACGCGGCTCCGGCTCAGGGCGCGGCGAACGCGGCTCCGGCTCAGGGCGGGGAGTGCGGGTGTCGCGCAAGGCGCGGGCCGCGGATGCGAGGGCGGCGCGGACGCGGCCGCGCCGCGCGGGGCGGTCGGCCCCGGACCCACCGGCCTGCGTCTCGGGGTCGCCCGGCGCAGCCGTCCCGGCACCGCCGGCGGTGGGCGTGCCGGTCGGCAGGGCCCGTACACCTCGTCGTACACCTCGTCGCACGCGCGTCCCCCATCCTCACGAAAACCCTGGCGCGGGGCCCGGCCCGCCTGCAGCCGGAGACGGGCAGCGGTTCGGGTAGCCGCTGCTGCCCGAAGAGGCACGGGGTCGGCGCCGGGCGGAGGCGCGGGGGCCGGGCGGGCGGCCGGACGGGGGGCCGGGCCACCCGTGGACCGGACCTCCGCCCGGCCGGTCAGGGCCTAGATGAATCCCTGCCGCATCGCGTACGCCACCGCGTGCGAGCGGTTGCGGAGCTGGAGGCGGGTGGTGACGTCGTGGAGGATGTTCTTCACCGTGCGCTCCGAGAACGCCAGCGCCCGCGCGATCTCCGCCGTGTCACTGCCCTCGGCGACCAGCCGCAGTACGTCGACCTCGCGCGGCGCGAGCCCGGTGAAGGCCAGCCCGCGCGGGTCCAGCACCTGCCTCTGGAGCCGTCCCACCTGGTCAAGGAGCCGCCCCAGCAGGTCCGCCGGCACGCTGCCCTCGCCGCGCGCCGCGGCCGTGATGACCTGCACCAGCCGGTCGGCGGACGCCTCGGCCCGCCGTACGACGCCCACGACCCCGCACTCGACGGCCGCCACCAGCCCCGCGTCGTCGATCTCCGTGGCCACCAGCACGATCCGGCCCTGCCCGGCCCGCTGGAAGCGGCGCAGCGTCTGGGTCTCGGCGTCGCCGACCCGGTCGGCGGAGACCACCGCCACGCAGGGCTGGTCCTCGGACAGTTCCTCGTCCTCCCCCAGCAGGCGCAGCTCCGGGCAGTTCCTCAGCTGCCCGGCCAGGCCCGCCTGGGAGATCGGGTCCTGCGCCGTCAGCCGCACCGGGATGCGCTCCGCGCCGCTCACACCGTGGTACCGCATGTTCGTGCCCCCCTTGCTCAGCGCCCCCGCGCCCACGCGAGAGCCCCACCTCTCCGTGCGTCCAGTGAACACCCGGGCAATCAGCAGGCACTCCACGCGGACTCAACGGGCAACGCGTCGTGCCCTCGGGTGTGTCCCTACGGGTCCGGCGGGGGGTTCGGCGGGCTCCCTACCGTCCTTTCATGACCACTTCCGCTCATCTGGATGCCTCTCCGACGTCGGTGCTGCCCGGAGAAGAGGCCCGGATCCCGCTGGAAATCCGCAACAGCGGCAACGTCGTCGAGGCGTACGGCTTCGAGGTGCTCGGGC
This sequence comes from Streptomyces sp. NPDC101132, assembly GCF_044759225.1. Classification (NCBI taxonomy): domain Bacteria; kingdom Bacillati; phylum Actinomycetota; class Actinomycetes; order Kitasatosporales; family Streptomycetaceae; genus Streptomyces; species Streptomyces sp. NPDC101132. The sequence continues at coordinate 304,733 of NZ_JBIVYX010000002.1, read as the reverse complement.
CCGCCGCGCGGTGGTCGGTGGTCGAGCCCGCTTCGCTGTCGCTCTACCCGGACACCGCGGGCCAGGTGGAGCTGGTGGTCCGGCCGCCCCGCGACGCGACCGTCCCACCAGGGGAACTCACGTACGGCGTACGGGTGCTCCCCCAGGAACAGCCCCAGCACCAGACGGTGCCGGAGGGCGTCCTGCACATCCGCCCGTACGCCGACTTCGGCGCGGAGCTCTCGCCGCGCATGGGCACGGGGCGGGGCGGTGCCACCTTCCAGGCGGCCATCGACAACCGTGGCAACTACCCGGTGTCCGTTGCCCTTTCGGGCAAGGACGCGGGGGAACTCCTGAAGTTCAAGCTGCCCACCGGGGCCACGGTGGTGGACCCGGGCCGGGCGGCCTTCGTCAAGGTCCCGGTGAAACCGAAGCGGCTGCTGTGGCGGGGGACCCCGGTCACGCACGTCTTCCAGGTGCACGCGGTCCCCGCGGCGGGCCCGGAGGGCGCGCCCGAGGTGCCACCGGTCGCCCTGGACGGCACGCTGCTCCAGCGGCCGGTGATCTCGCCCGGGCTGCTGCGGGCGCTGATCGCGCTGGTCGTGCTGGTCGGCGTACTGGCCGGGCTGTGGTTCGGGCTGCTGCGGCCGGTGGTCAGGTCGGCGGCGAAGGAGGCGGTGAAGGAGCCGGTCAAGGCGGCGGAGAAGAAGGCGGAGGACGCGAAGCGGCTTGCCGAGGAGGCGAAGAAGAACGGCGGGGGCGGCGGCAGCGGCGGGGGCGGGAATGGCGGTCAGGGCCCGAACGCGTCGCCGTCGCCCTCGGTCTCCGTCAAGCCGGGCGAGGGCCCGGGACCGCAGCCGCAGGCCAACCTGTTCGCGTCCCGGCTCACCGCGTCGGCCCCGGCGGGCGGCACGGACTCGGCCACCTACAAGGTCCCGGACGACAAGGTGCTCCGCCTGACCGACCTGGTCCTGGAGAACCCCCAGGGCGACACCGGCACGGTCACGATCTCGGTCGGCGGAAAGCCGCTGCTGGCCCCGGCCCTGGAGAACTTCCGCGAGCAGGACTTCCACTGGGCCTCGGCCATCCTGGCGGGCCCGAAGCAGGAGATCACGGTCACCATCACGTGCCGGACGGTGGGGCGGCCGCCTTCGGGTCCGGTGCCCACGCGGTGCAGCACGGCGGCGCTGTTCAGCGGGACGCTGGAATAGGGGCGGGGTGGCCGGACGGAAAGCGGGGTGGCCGCGGCGCGTTGTGCGCGCTGCGGCCACCCCGTTCCCCCGTGTCCCCCGTGTTCCCCGCGTTCCCCCGCGTTCCCCCGTGGTCCCCCGGGCTTCCCCCGTGCCCTGCGTGGAGGTCGTGCGGGCCGCTACCAGGTCCAGTAGTGGTCGCGCCAGGTTCCGCAGGGCCACTGGATGACCTTCTCGCCCGGCGTCGTGCTCGCGCCCGGGATCGCCAGGCACTGGCCGCTGTTGTAGTTCACGAGCCGGGTGCCGCCCGAGGTGTACTGGACGCCCCAGTAGTGGTCGTTCCAGGTGCCGCAGGGCCACTGGATCACCTGGGTGCCGGCGGTCTTGCTGCCCCCGGGGACGGCGAGGCACTGGTGGCTGTTGAGGTTCTCCAGGCGGTAGTACGCGATGCCGCCGGCGGTGAACCCGTACTGGAAGGACCAGTAGTGGTCGTTCCAGTTGCCACAGCCCCACTGGATGAGACCCTTGCCGGCCTCGGTGCTGCCGCCGGGCACGGCCAGGCACTGGCCGCTGTTGCCGTTCTTGATGTGCACGTACGTCGCGGCGGTCCCGGTCTCCCCCTGTTCCTGTGCGGCGGCCGACTGTGCCGTGCCCATGGTGAAGAGCAGTGCCGCCGAGCATGCGAGGGCTGCGGCTGCGCGCTTGAGTAACGTCACCGTGTCGCCTTTCGTGGTGGTTGGTGCGCGTGGTGGTGCGGCTGGCCCGGCACACGCTTCCGGGGCCCCGGTTTGGCCGCCCCGGGGGTTGTCCGGCTTCGCAGGTCCGCGGCGTACGGCGGGCGGACAACACGGCGTCCAGGGGCGGGTGCGCGCCGCATCCCCGCCCCTTTCCCGCCAAGGAAGCCGAGCCGGGTGGACGGTGGGGGCGCCGCGGTGTTCCTTGGTCCACCGGGGGCGGGCGGCCACGGGTTGTCCGCGGACATCGTTGTCGGTGGCGGTCGGCGGCAGCCGGCTGTCGTTGGCGACCGGTCGACTGTCGTCGGAGCGGTCGGCGAGCGGTCGGCGAGCGATCGGCAAGCGGGTCGGCGAGCGGTCGGCTGTGGAGGGGTGGCGGAAGTGGCCAGGCCAGGGCGCCCTCAGGGCGCGATGAAGGGCGCGACGGCGGAGGCCAACGAGCTGGCGGAGCTGCTCGTGGAGCTGACCGGGGAGCTGACCGTCCGCGAGATGGCCCGCCGCTACGGCGGCGGCAAGACCATGTGGAGCGAGTACCGCTGCGGGGCCCGGATCATTCCGCTGGGCCGGCTCAACGGCGTGGTGCGGGACCGGGTACGGGACGCCCGCGGCCTGTCGGTGACGCTGGCCCGCGCCCGGCGGCTGCACGAGGCGGCGCTGCTGGCGGACGTGGCGGAGGGGCCCGCGCCCGACGTGGCCGAGGCGCTGCGGCGGGCCGAGGAGGACCTGGGTGCGGCGGCCCGGCTGGTGCGGAGTCTGGTGTCGATCATCGCGATGCTGCTGCCGGGGGAGGCGGCGGCGGAGGGCACGGTGGAGACGGCGGGGGCGGAGGGTTCTCCTGGGGTGGGTGCCGTGGGGGCGCGCGCCGACCTCGTTCCGTACGAGCTCCTCGACCGGGCCGTCGACCGGCTCGGCGTGGCCTGGGCGGTCGGCCACGCCGCCCGCCAGGTGACCGAGGGCCTCCTCGCACAGCAGCGCGCCGCCCTCCCGGCTTCGGGTCCCGGGCCGGCCGAGAGCGAGCTGGCCCTGGCCCTCGCCCGTACGGACGGCGCGCTGGAGCACCTGGAGTGGGAGGTGGCCCAGCTCCTGGAGGAGGCGACCGACCTGCGGGGACACGGCCGGTCACCGCGGACGGGAGCGGTCGACGGCGTCGTGCTGGAGCGGACGGACCGGCCCGGGGCCGGCGTGCCCGCTCGTTACGGGCCGCCGCCCCGGGATCCCGTACGGCGGCTCGGCGCCGCCGCGACCGCGTTCGTCGCGGCGGCCGTGCTCGGCGTCGCCGCCCTGGCGACGACGGCAGTCGTCGTCCTGGCCGGGCGCGGAGCCGCCGGGACGGTGGGCACCGGTGCCACGCTGCGGCCGGTGGCCGCGCCGCCCTCCGCCCCGGTGTTCTTCGCCCCGCCGGGTACGGCGCCCGGTACGAGCGCCGCGCCCACCGGGGCCACGATGCCGACGCTGCCCGCGCTGCCCGGGGGCACGGCGCCGAGCGCCTCGGCGCCGGGCACGTTGCCCGCGCCGCCGCCTCCTCGGCCGTCCGCCCCTCTGTCCGCCCCTCCTTCCCCCGCGCCGACGCCTTCGGCGTCTCCCACTCCCACGGCTTCGGCCACCCCGCCCTCGGCCGGGCTGCTCCGGCTGAGCAACGCGGGCAGCCGGCTGTGCCTGGCCGTGCCCGAGGGCAGCGCCAATCCGGCGGACGGGACGGTCCAGACGGGCTGCGGGGAGCGCCCCGAGCAGTCGTGGTACGTCATCCAGGAGGCCGCCGGACCGGCCGGGCCGGTCTACTCGGTCCGCAACCGGTACAGCGGGCTGTGCCTCTCGGTCGACGCGGCCCGCACGACGAACGACGCCCTGGTCACCCAGTACCTGTGCGGCGACCGGCAGGGCCTGTTCCCCGACCAGTTCTGGGCGCTGCGCTACAACGGCGCACTGCGGGCCTGGCAGTTGCTCAACCTGAACAGCGGCAAGTGCGCGGCCGCCCGCGCGGGCGCCCAGCCCGGGGAACAGGTGACCCAGCAGGACTGCCGCGACGACCCGTGGTTGTCGTGGCGGGTCTGAGGGCGGGCCGGGGGCAAAGCCGAGAGCCGGCCGGTGGCCATGGGAGCGTGCCCTGAGCCGGGGCGGAGCCCCGCCCCACGGGCGGACGCGTCAGCGTCCGTAGGCCCACCGGTCGGCATGGCGGCCTCCGGGCCGCCTGTGCCCCTTCATAAGCCGCCCACGATCGCTACGCGGCCCTGTCGTCTCGGCGGCGGACGGCCGTCTTGGGCCGGGCATGGGCCGCCGGCGACCGCTACGCGCTTCTGTCGTCTTGGCGGCCTGCGGGCAGTGGGTGGTGGGAGCGGCTCGGCGCGATGGGCGGTCCGTGCCGTGGGGGTCGCGCTAGTGTTCGTATGTGAGTCTTCATGTGGTTGTGGGGTTCGGGCCCGCCGGGGCCGCCACCGCTCGGCTGTTGGCCGGGCAGGGACACGAGGTTCGCGTCATCACCAGGGCCGGGCGGTCTCCGGAGCCGGGCATCGAGCACGTCGCGCTGGACGCGTCGGACGGTGAGCGGCTGGCTGAGGCGGCGCGGGGAGCCGTGGCGTTGTACGGATGTGCCGCGCCGCCCTACCACCAGTGGGCGGGGGCATGGCCGGCGCTCGCCGGCGCGCTGTGCGCGGCGGCCGAGCGCAGCGGGGCCGTGCTGGTGATGCTGGGCAATCTGTACGGGTACGGGCCCGTGTCCGGTCGGATGACCGAGGACCTTCCGCCGGCGGCGACCGGCCTGAAGGGCCGGGTGCGTGCTGCTGCTTGGGAGCAGGCGCTGGAGTTGCACGAGCAGGGCCGCATCCGGGCAGTCGAGGTGCGTGCCTCGGACTTCTTCGGCCCGGGCGTGACCGAGGGCGGCCACCTGGCCGGCCGGGTGGTGCCGCGCGTCCTGCGCGGCAAGTCCGTGTCGTCACTGGGTGATCCAGACGCCCCGCACAGCTGGACGTACGTGCCGGACGTGGCCGGGGCGCTGGTCGAGTTGGCGGGCGAGGAGCGGGCGTGGGGGCGGGCGTGGCACGTGCCGACGGCGCCCGCCCGGTCCACCCGCCAGATGGTGGAGCTCATGGCCGCCGAAGCCGGGACCGGTCCGGTGGCGGTCCGGGCCCTCCCGCCCGCGGTCCTGACCCTGGCAGGCCTCTTCTCGCCCCTCCTCCGCGAACTGAAGGAGATCCGCTACCAGTTCGACGAGCCCTTCGTGGTCGACTCCTCGGCCTACGAGTCCCGCTTCACGCTCCGCCCCACTCCCCTCGACACACAGATCAAGGCAACCGTGGACTGGTGGCGGTCCCGCTAGAGGCCTTCCAGTTCGCCCAGGCCCAGCGTGCGGAGGGTGTGGTTGGCCATCTCCAGGTGGCCCTTGGCGTTGGGGTGGGCCGGGTCGTCGAGCCACGGGATGGGGTCCATGTCACCGAAGTGGTTGCGCCAGTGCGTCTCGTGGTCGACGAGCAGGGCGCCGGTGTCCGCGGCGATGTCGCGCACGGCCTGGCAGTAGGCCGGCATGGCCGCCCGCCGCTCCCGCCCGGAGACGGCCACGAGCACGGGCGTCTGGAGCACCACCTGGGCGCCCGCCCTCTCGATGATCTTCCGCATGGCGTCCCGGAAGGCGGGCAGGCCCGCCTCTCCGGCCAGGCAGTCGTTGGTGCCGAGTGACACGGACAGTACGTCGGGCGCGAAGCGCCCGATGAGGTGGTCGTGGGCCCCGAGCACGTCCTGTGCCGTCCAGGCCGAGACCCCGGTGTTCACGACGACGTCGGTCAGCCGGCCCGCCTGCCACCGCACCCGCTCCTGAAGGTGCTCGACCCATCCCCGAGCACCATGCGTGTGCAGCACGCCCTGCGTGATGCTGTCCCCCGTGGCCACCCACGTCATGGGCCCGTCCGCCAGCCGAATCATGCCTCTCCCCCGTCCAAGCCTCGGATCACCGCTCGTCTGCGGCAACAACCATGATCCCCCGTCGGCCGTCCGTCGCCGTCCGGCAGGAGCGCGTAGCGATCGTTGGCGGCTTATGAAGGGGCACGGCCGGCCCGGAAGCCGCTGAACCCGCCGACCGGCCTATGGACGCTGACGCGTCCGCCCCGTGGGGCGGGGCCGGGCCCCGGTGCCGGGGACACGCACCCGGCACCGGAGTGCATGAGGTGTCCCCAAGGCCGTTTTCCTGGGGTTGTCCGCCGAGGTCTTTGCCTTCCGGGCCGGGGTGCCCTGTCAAGGGCGCTCCTTCGTCGCGTCGCCTGCGGCGATTCCACTTCGTTCCACCCTTGACAGGGCACCCCGGCCCGGAAACCCTCGGTCGGCGGACGGCCCCGGATACCTCCACCTCCCCGACACCGGCCCAGGTGATGCCCCCCGCTCCCCTACACCCCCCGGCTCCCCAGCACCGCCGCCAAGTCCCCCCGGCTGGTGACGCCCAGCTTCGCGTAAGCGCTCGTCAGGTGGTTGTCCACCGTGCGGGGGGACAGGCCCAGGCGGGTCGCGATGGCGCGGGAGGTCAGGCCCGAGGCAGCCAGACCGGCCACCTCCAGCTCCCTCCGGGTCAGGGCAGGGGCCGCCAGCCCCGCCAGCAGCGGCGTGCGCGCGCCCTCGCAGCGCGCCGCCAGCATGTGCGCCCGGGCCGCCGCGCCGGGTGTGCCGGCCCGCAGCGCACCCGCGGCGGCCTCGGCCGCGAACAGCAGGTACCCCAGCCGCTCGAACTCCAGGGACACCGCCCACAGCCCCGCCCCCGACCGCTCGGCCGCCGCCGCGACGTGCCCGGCACACACCGCGGCCAGGGCCCCCTCGTGTTCCAGCGCGGCCATCCGCGCCGCCACCTTGCGCGCGCCGCCCAGCCGGGCCACGTCGTGCAGCGCCAGCAGCTCGAAGCCCACCAGACCGGCGGCGCCGGCCCGGGCCGCGTACGACGACGCCAGTTCGACCGCCTCCGACACCCGCCCACCCGCGACGGACACCCACGGCCGCGCCAGCTCCGCCCACTGGTCGCCCCCGGCCGCGAGGTACCGCTCGGCCATCTCCGCGTCCCCCACCAGCGCGGCGGCATGGGCGGCGGCCCCGGGGTGCGAGCCCCGCAGCCGCGCCAGCGCCGCCCGTACCTGCCCCCGCCACAGCAGCACCGCCCCGTGCAGCGCGTCCCCGCGCCGCCCCAGGGCCTCGGCGTACGCGTCGGCGGCCCGCCACGCCCCGGCCAGGTCCCCGGCCCAGAACTCGGCGGCGTACGCGGCCAGCCGCAGCGGCAGCACCTCGGTCGGATCCTCACCGACCACCTCTCCGGCCCGCTCCAGCACGGACCGCGCCACCAGGGGTCGCCCGGTGTACGCCCGCGCCACGGCGATCCCGGTCAGCAGCGCGGCACCACCCACCGCACCCGCGGCATCCACTGCCTCCCCGGAACCGGCAGCACCCACCAGGCCCCCACCGCCCCCACCGCCACCACCCCCACCCCCCGCCGAAGCCAGCTCCAGCGCCCCCCGGTAGTCCTCGGCCACCCCCCGCAGCGCCACCCGGCGCCCGACCGCCTCCGCACCCAGCACGCCCTCCGCCTCACCCAGCACCCGCTCGGCATCGTCGAACCGCCGCAGCCCCCAGCTCAGCCCGTACGCCCGCAGCACCGCGTGCCGGGCCCGCTCCGCCCGCTCCATCGGCAGCGCCTCGCACTCCCCGAGCACCGCATCCGCCTCGGCGTACCGCTCCGTCCAGATCAGCGCCGCCGCCAGCAGCAGCGCCGCCCCCACCCCGGCCCCGGCCTCCCGTGCCGCCGAGGCCAGCCGCACGGTCCCGCCGGGATCCCGCCCGGCCCACGCCTCCCGCGCCCCGGCCAGCAGCCCCGCCCCGCCGAGGGCCCGTACGAGCGCCCGCCGGTGGCGCCCCTCCCGTGTCCGCGGACAACTCCCCCGCAGCACCTCGGCGTACAGCGGGTGCGCCAGCCGCACCCAGGGCCCGGCCACCACGATCAGCCCCCGCGCCTCGGCCTCCTCCAGCAGCGACACGTCGACCAGCTCGCCCAGCGCGGACAACGCCACCGGCTCCCCGAGCGCGACCAGTTCCAGCGCCTCCCGCGCCCCGCCCACCCGGGCGGTCACGTGCGCGACGACCCGGTCCGGCAGCTCCTCGCCGGTCAGGGCCAGCTCCCTCAGGAAGAGGGGGTGACCGCGCGAGCGCTCGTACAGCCGCCGGGCCGCCCGCCGCTCCAGCGACCCGAGCAGCGCCTCGGTCTCCTCCCGCGTGAAGGGCCCGACCTCCACCCGCTCCAGCAGCCGGTCCTCCCACAACCGCCGCAGCCCGTCGGGCACGGCCCCGGCGGCCAGCAGCCGTAACTCCCCGGCCCGCACCATCCGCCGCACGAGCGCGGCGGACAGCGGATCCATCAGCTGTACGTCGTCCACGCACAGCACGGGCACCTGAGCGCCACCCGCGCCCGCACCGGCGCCCGCGCCCGCACCGGCACTCTCGTCGAGCAGCACCTCGCGGGCCCACCGCAAGAGGTTGAGCGCACCCCGCTCGGGCACGAGCACCGGCAGCAGCGGACTGAGCGCCCCCAAGGGCACCTCCCGCGCCTCCTCGGAGGTCTCCGCGACGAAAACCGGCCGCCCCGCCCGCTCCAGCACCCGCCGGGCCTCGGCCAGCAGCCAGGACTTCCCGGTCCCGGGAAGCCCCGCCACCAGCACCCCGCCGACGCCGTCCGCCCCCAGGGCACGCGCCACCCGCTCAAGCTCCGCCTCACGGCCGAAGAAGGGCCAGGGGATCGCCATGGGGGGATGGTAGGGCGGGGGAAGAGAGGGGCGCGCCCAACTCCGCCCAGACTGTCTTGCCGATGACCCTGTCGGTGACGCCCCAGGCGTCCGCATAGGCGTCAACCAGCCGCATTCCGTACCCGGACACCCCGTCCCCGACGCGGATTTCCGGCCGCCGGTCGCCGCGGGCGTCGGCCACCTCGATACGGAGCACCGCGCCGCCACCCGTGAGGGTGAGCCGCACCTCGAAGTCCCGGCCGGCCACCCGTCCGTGGGTGATGGCGTTGGCGGCCAGCTCGGCCAGCACCTGTTCCGCGGCGACGGACCGTGCCGTCCGGTGCGGGATGCCCCAGTCGTGGAGCTGGAGCAACGCCAGCCGCCGGGCCAGGCGGGCGCCGCGGCGGGTGGAACTGAAACGCTGAGTGAACACGCGTACGGGGGCGGTGGAGTGCCGCTCTGGCTCTGACATGGGGCCAACTCCAGCGTTGGCCAGGGCATTTCACCAGCACACGGACTCGTACAAGGGGACTTGTACGAGTCCATGCGCTGGACAGCGTGGTTCACGTACCGTGACGATTGCCCGTCGGGGAGGTAGACCATGGCTAACGGTGATGGTGAGTACGACGTGGAGCCCGATCCCGCACTCAGGACCTTCGGGGAGGTCGTCAAGATCTTCCGCAAGCGGGCCGGCTACACCCAGGAGCAGTTCGCCCCGCTGGTCGACTACTCGGTCCAGTCGGTGGGCTCGTTCGAGCAAGGCCGCCGCTTTCCGCAGCAGAAGTTCATCGACAACGCGGAGGAGGCCTTGGATGCCTTCGGGGCGATCCGGGCGGCCGCGAAGCACCTGATGAAACAGAAGGGGCTGGCGTCCTGGTTCCGGCCGTGGGCGCAGCTGGAGGAGACGGCCGTCAGCTTGTACACGTACGAGTGCCGCGTCGTCCCGGGCCTGTTGCAGACCGAGGCTTACGCGCGGGCGGTCATCATGAACGTGCCGCCGCCTCCGACGGACGAGGAGATCGAGGACCGCGTGTCGGCGCGGCTGCAACGACAACGCCTTCTCACGCGAAGGCCGCTGACCGCCTTCAGCTTCATCATCGAGCAGTCGGTGATCGAGCGGGAAACGGGCGGGCCGGACGTGACGCGAGGGCTGATCGACCACCTGCTGGAGGTCTGCCCGCTCACCAACGTCGAGATTCAGATCATGCCGCTCAAGCAGCCCGAACACGCCGGTACCGACGGCCCCGTGCAGCTACTCGAAACAGAAGACAACACATGGCTCGCATACAGCGAAGGCCAGAAGACAGGCCAGGTGACGACGGACGTGAAAGCCGTCAGCGTCCTCCATCAGCGCTATGCCAAACTGCGCTCACAGGCTCTCAGCTACGCGGACTCCGTGAGCCTGTTGAAGCGATTGCGAGGAGCGCTATGAGCAACGCCGAGCTGACCTGGTTCAAGAGCAGTTACAGCGGCAGCGAGGGCGACAGCTGCGTCGAAGTGGCCCTCACCCAGAACGACTCCACCACCATCCACGTCCGCGACTCCAAGGACACCACCCTCCCCGGATTCGAGGTCACGTCCACCGCCTGGGCGGCCTTCGTCGCGCACATCTAGCCATAACTCCCCCTGTCTTGAACGGTCGTTGACCCGGCCCGGATCCCTGAACCAGCGTGGGGCCCGCGGCCGGGATCCGGCCACGAGCACATGGGGGCAGAACATGTCACGGGAACGGCTGGAGAAGCTGGCGGCGGACGGCATGGAGCGGTTGTTCCGCAAGGTGCCGAAGGCCCGCGAGTTCCACGCGGGCGAGTGGATCGACCGCGACTACTACCGCCGCCACTTAGTGGAGACGGTCCTCCGCATCCGCCTGAACAACGAGGTGGACGCGTACGGCCTGTACAAGATCGGGTACAAGGACAACCGGCTCGCCTCGATCCTCGCCCAGTACCTGGCCGAGGAGAACAACCACGAGGGGATGTTCCTCCGCGACCTCAAGCACTTCGGCCTCTCCAAGGACGAGGTCGACGCGATGCGGGTGTACCCCTCCACGGAGTACCTGATGGGGTACATGTACTTCTCGATCAACCAGGAGGGGCCGATCCCCACCATGGTCTGGAACTGGCTGGTCGAGTGGTACTCCGACCGCTACAACCAGATCATCACCACCCACGCCGCGACCACCTACGGCCTGGAGATGGTCAAGGGCTCGCAGGCCCACCTCGACTACGACGACGAGCACGACCACGACGACCTGATGTGGTCGGCCGTCGACCGCGCGGTCAAGGGCTGGGCCGACGGCGACTTCGCGGCCGCCGAACGCCACCTGGTCAACTTCATCGACCTGATCGGTCTCTACTTCACCGAGCTGTACGAGGACACGGTCGGCCACCGCGACGCCGCGTAGGCAAGCCCTGTGCCCCGGCCCGGGCCCCAGCCCGGGCCCGGGCCCCGGGCCGGACCACCATCGGCCGGGCCCCTCCCCCCAGGGGCCCGGCCGCCGTGCCGACGGAGCGCACGGATCAGGGGGTGGTCCAAGGGCTGGCGCCGCCCGTGCACACGATTCCGGCGTTGCCGAACGGCTTGTCGAAGTCGTGGCTGTCGGAGCTGTGGCCGCCGGGCGCAATGGTTCCGTCGTAGTGCAGCGTCCCGTACCCGTCGCGGTGGTAGATGGCGGCCTTCACCGGCAGGCGGTTCCAGTAGGACCTGATGCCGCCCGTCCAGCCCCCGTAGTCGTACAGGAGGTCGAAGCACTGCTTCGTGCTGCGGGCCGCCCAGTCGACATCGCCGGCGTACCCGGTGGAATCCCAGAGACACAGCGAGCTCGTCGGGCACGAGCTCATCGCCGCCGCCGCGGGAGACGCGGTCGCCGCCATTCCGGTCACGCTCAGCCCCCCGGCGAGGGCCAAGGTCGCGAGTCTGCGCTTGAAGTTCACTCGTACCTCCTGGTCAGAGAGTGCTCAGTGCTGCCCGTGGCGCCACGGAACGAGTCTCGCCAGCCCCGAACCCCCTTTCCACGCCGGTCGATTGCAGATAATTGGCGACCCGTCCCCGACCCCGACCCCGATGGACTGGACACGTCAGATGCGACTCTCCGCCGATGACCGGCGCTCCCTGAAGAAGGTCCTCCAGGCGCGACGGGCCGCCATCGACCCGGTGACCAGGGGGTTTCCCGTCCGCCGGCCCGGTCCCGGGAGGCGGGTCGCCGGTCTGAGCCAGGAGCAGATGGACGAGCTGCTCCTGCGTGCCCGGGGGACGTACAACCGCTTCGAGAACGGCCGGCTCACCCACCCGGGAGCGGACTTCCTCTCCTCCGTCGCCAAGGTCCTCGGGCTCAGCGAGCAGGAGTGGACGTTCCTCTGGCAGCTGACCCGTAAGGAGAACCCGCCCTCCACCCTGCACAGCAGCTCGGGCACGGCCCTCGCCGGGGTCTGGCGGCGGGTCATCGAGGGGCTCACCGGCACCCTGGCGTACATCAACGACGCCGAGTGGAACCTCGTCACCCACAACGAGGATTTCCGGCTCCTCTTCCCCCGGGGGCAGCCTCCGGCCAACGTCATGCGCTGGATGCTCCTGGATCCCGAGGCCCGCACCGAGGTGCTGACGGACTGGGCCGGGCAGTGGGCGCCGGCGATCATGCCCCACCTCAGGCAGGCCGTGGAGCTGCGCCCCGACAACCCCGCACTCGTGCGCCTGGAGCGGGATGTCCTCGCCGACCCCGTGGCCGGCGCGCTCTACCGCGAGGGCGCCGCGGTCCCCCTGCCGTTCGTCGACGGCTCCGAACTCCCCCTCCGCCACGCCGTCCACGGCCCCGGACGCCTCACGACCTGTCTCGCGGAGCCCATCCTCGCGCCCGGCGCGCGCATCAACCTCAGCATCTTCACGCCTGACGGCGACCGGCAACGGGGGTGACCGCCGCCCGGCCCTGATCCGCGCCCCGGGCCGGCCCCCTGAGGGGACGGCCCTGAGACAGCGGCCGGGCGAGTCAGACAGGTCTTGCGGGTCAGACAGGTCAGACAGATCAGACGTGTCAGCCCAGGGAGTCGACGCCCTCGGCCGCGAAGCCGCGGAGGGCGTCGACCGGCGGCGCGAAGGCCGGGCCGGTGCCGGTGAGGGTGGTGCCGAGGGCCTCGTCCGCGGCCACGGTGGCGAACTCGGCCTCGTCCAGCGTCTTCTTCGGGTCCTCCACCAGGCCGACGGCCGCGTCGGCGACCTGGCCGGCGGGCAGGTCGGGGACGTGCTTCAGCTGGTCCTCGGTGAGGGCGGCCACGTCCGGTACGCCGGCGGCCGGGAGCTCCGTGATGTCGTCGATGCCGGCGACGGGGACGTCCGGCAGGTCGGGGAGGGGAGCCGCCTGCGCCGCGGTGGAGGCGAGGCCGAGGGCCGCCCCGGCGAGGGAGAGGGCAGCAACAGCACGCTTGATGGGGGTGTTGTTCATGCCCGGGACAACGAAGCGGCCCCCGGGACGGTCACAGAACTCGTGGAAGACGGGACGCCCGGTACCGCGATCGGCGGTACCGGGCGTCCGTCGTTGACACAGCCGGGGGGACCAAGGCGTCCTCAAGGGCCTCGGAGCGCGGACCTCAGTCCTCGACCACCAGCGCCGGCGTCTCCTTGGTGAGCACCTGGCCCCGGAAGAAGGCCGGGCTGCGGCGCTCGGTCACGAACATGATCACCAGGCCGAGGGCCAGCAGGCCGACGCCGATGACGAAGACGCTGCCGACGCCGAGGACCGTGGAGCCGGAGCCGTAGGCCGGGTCCCACATGTCGATGAGGGTCTTGGTGAAGACCGCGGCCAGCAGCAGGCCGCCCAGCACCGGGAAGACGCCCTTGAAGAACAGGTCGCGGGACGAGCGGCGCAGTTCCTTGCGGAAGTACCAGGCGCAGGCGAAGGCCGTCAGCGAGTAGTAGAAGCAGATCATCAGGCCGAGCGCGAAGATCGTGTCGGTCAGGACGTTCTCGCTGACAAGGGTCATCACCGTGTAGAAGAGGCCGGTCGCGACGCCCGCCATGACGGTGGCGCGGCCCGGGGTCTTGAACTTGGGGTGGACCTTGGCGTACGAGGGCGGCAGCGCCTCGTACGTGGACATCGCCAGGACCGTACGCGCCACCGGGATGAAGGTGGTCTGGAGGGAGGCGGCGGCGGAGGCCAGGACGGCGACGAAGAGCAGCACGCCGAGCATCGGGCCCATGACGGGGCCGGCCAGGGCGGCGAAGACGTTGTCGGAGGTCTCCGGGTTGGCGAGGCCGAGACCCTTGTCACCGGAACCGACGGCCATCTGGGCGGCGACGCCGGTGGCCAGGTAGGAGCCGACCAGGACGACCATCGCGATCAGGGAGGCGCGGCCGGGGGTCTTGGCGGAGCCGGTGGTCTCCTCGTTGGTGGCCAGGCAGGCGTCCCAGCCCCAGTACATGAAGATCGAGAGCGAGAGGCCGGCGGTGAAGGCCGCCATGGACTCGACCGCGAAGGGGTTCATCCACTGCCAGGAGAAGTCCAGGCCGGTGTCGAAGGTGCCGGCGGAGGCCTTCTGGAAGGCCATGGCGACGAAGATCGCGAGGACCGCGAGCTGGAGGCCGACCAGGGCGTACTGGACACCCTTGGTGGCGGTCATGCCGCGGTAGCTGATGGCGGTGGCGAGCGCGATGAGCGTCAGGCAGGTCGCGATGTGGACGAGCTTGTTGTCGTCGAGGGCCGCGACCGACGGGTTGTTCGTGATCTCGCCGGCCAGCAGCCAGAAGTAGGAGGTCGCGACGCCGGCCAGATTGGAGAGCACGATGATCGTGGCGATCACCAGGCCCCAGCCGCACATCCAGCCGATCCGGGGGCCGAAGGCCTTCACGGTCCAGGTGAAGGAGGTGCCGCAGTCCGGCATGGCCTTGTTGAGCTCGCGGTAGGCGAAGGCCACCAGGAGCATCGGGAGGAAGCCCGCGAGGAAGACGGCGGGCATCTGGAGGCCGACCTCGCCGGCGGTGGAGCCGAGCGTCGAGGTCAGGCAGTACACGGGGGCGACGGTGGAGATGCCGATGACGGCGCTGCCGAGCAGGCCGACGGAGCCCTTGCCGAGCCCCTTGCTGCGGACGTCGTGGGCCTGGATCCCACCGTCGGCCGCGCCGCTTACCGTGTCTCCGACCAGGGGCCGGGCGTCCAGCTGTGTCATGGGTAAGGACGTTAGACGCTGCGGTTTCCTTATCCGGAGGCCTTAAGTCCGGTTCCCCACCCGCCGAAGTGCCTTGGATTCTTGAGGCCAAGACTGTTCATGCGGACGTAATTCAAGGTTCACAAACCCGCAGAGGCACTCTTTCGCCGGGACCGAACAGGGGGTTCCGGTATGCGGAAACCGCACCCCCGTCCGTTTTGCCCGTTTCAAAACTTTCCAGTGGCGATTCTCACGTCCCGTTTCGTCCCACTATGTGGTCCACACGATCGACTGCATCTCGCTGTAGGCGTGCAGCGCGTACGAGCCCACGTCGCGCCCCACCCCGCTCTGCTTGAAGCCGCCGAACGGCGCCTCCATGTTCCGGCCGATGGTGTTCACGCCCACCCCGCCCGCCCGCATCCGCCGCGCGACCCGGAACGCCCGCGACACGTCACCGCCCCAGACGTAGCTGAGCAGCCCGTAGTCGCTGTCGTTGGCCAGCTCCACCGCCTCCTCCTCCGTGTCGAAGGGGACGACCACCACCACCGGGCCGAAGATCTCCTCCCGGACCACCCGCATCGCGTTCGTGCAGTCCGCCAGCAGCGTCGGGGCGACGTAGAACCCGCGCCCGTCCCCCACCACCGGCCGGTCCCCGCCCGCCACGACCCGGGCCCCCTCCTTGCGGCCCAGCTCCACGTACGACTCCACCCGGTCCCGGTGCGCCGCGGAGATCACCGGCCCGACCACCGTGCCCTGCTCCGCCGGGTGGCCCACCTTCATGAAGGCCAGGTAGCCGGTCAGCTTCTCCACCAGCCGGTCGTGGATGCCGCGCTGCGCCAGCACCCGCGTCGGAGCCGTGCAGATCTGCCCGCTGTAGAAGGAGAAGGTGGTGCCGATGCCCATCACGGCCGCGTCCAGGTCGGCGTCGTCGAAGACCACCGCCGCGCCCTTGCCGCCCAGCTCCATCAGCTGCCGCTTCATCCCGCGGCCGCAGACCTCCGCGATCGCCCGGCCCACGGCCGTCGACCCGGTGAACGACACCATGTCCACGTCCGGCGAGTCGACCGCGGCCTCGCCCACGCCCACCGACTGCCCGCCCACCACGTTCACCACGCCCGCCGGAACCCCGGCCTCGTGCAGCGCCTCGGCCATCCGGAACACCGACAGCGGGTCCTGCGGCGCCGGCTTCACCACCACCGTGTTGCCCATGGCCAGCGCCGGCGCGATCTTGCCGGACGGGTTGGCCCACGGATTGTTGTACGAGGTGATGCAGGTGACCACGCCGACCGGCTGACGCACCTCCAGCGCCCCCAGCACGCTCGCCTTCCCCATCGGGCCGGCCTCGGTGACCTGCGGCGGCAGCCCCCGCTCCACCGGCTCCAGCGCGCCCTTCGCGTACCGCCGGAAGCGCGCCACGCCCACGCCGACCTGCATCCCGCGGGCGATTCCCGGAGTGGCGCCGGTCTCGGCCTGCGCGAGCCGCGCCCACGGCTCGTACTCGCGCTGGATGATGTCCGCCGCCCGGTCCAGGATCGCCGCGCGCTCCTCCGGCCGGGTCCGGGACCAGGGCCCGAAGGCCTCGCGGGCGGCCGCGGCCGCCTCGTACACCTGCTCCTTCGACGCCTCGGGCGCCAGGCCGACCACCGACTCGTCGGCCGGGTTCACCACCTCGTAGTGCCCGCCCGCCGGCTCCACCCACTCGCCGCCGACGTACAGCCGCTGCCGGATCTCGCGCGTCATCGGGTGCTCACCGTCCTCGTGTCGCGCCCCGAGCGGAGCACCGTGCCCGGCACCGCCCCGGTGACCCGGTCGTCGCGGATCGTCTCCACGCCGTTGACCCGTACGGAGACCACGCCGATCGCCCGCGAGTCCAGCCGGGGGCTGTCGCCGGGCAGGTCGTGCACCAGCGTCGCGGGCCCCGCCTCGATCCGCTCGGGATCGAAGAGGACGAGGTCCGCGTGCCACCCCTCCTGGATCCGGCCGCGCTCGCGCAGCCCGAAGAGCCGCGCGGGGTCGTCCGTCAGCATCCTGACCGCCTGCTCCAGCGGGACGAGCTTGCGGCCGCGCAGGCAGTCGCCGAGGAAGCGGGTCGTGTACGGCGCCCCGCACATCCGGTCCAGGTGGGCGCCCGCGTCGGAGCCGCCCAGCATCACGTCCTCGTGCTGCCAGGTCTCGGCGCGCAGCGCCCAGGTCGCGGGGTCGTTGTCCGTGGGCATCGGCCACAGGACGGTGCGCAGGTCGTCGTTGGCGCAGATCTCGACCAGGCACTGGAAGGGGTCCTGGCCGCGCTCGGCGGCGATGTCCCTGACGACCCGGCCGCTGAGGCCCTCGTTCTCCTTGCTGTACGTGTCGCCGATGACGTACCGACCGAAGTCGGCCAGCCGCCGGAAGACGCCGGCCTCCTTGCTGTCGGCGCGGCGCAGCAGCTCGGCGCGGACGGCGGGGTCGCGGAGCCGCTCGATGCGCTCGGGCACCGGCAGGCCGAGGACCTCGCCCC
Source organism: Streptomyces sp. NPDC101132 (assembly GCF_044759225.1). Taxonomy (NCBI): domain Bacteria; kingdom Bacillati; phylum Actinomycetota; class Actinomycetes; order Kitasatosporales; family Streptomycetaceae; genus Streptomyces; species Streptomyces sp. NPDC101132. The sequence goes on along the minus strand of NZ_JBIVYX010000002.1, from coordinate 287,462 downwards.
AGCCGGGGATGAGGTTGAGGGCGCAGAAGGTGCCGAGGGACATGTTCATCGGCGTGAGGATCGGCATGGTGAGCGCGACGATCCGGCCGCCGGCCTTGCGGGCGCGCTCGCTGGGCACGAGCTGGCGCGGGACCCGCTCGGGGACCGCGGCGTCGATGGTGAGGACGTTCCAGTTGAGCGGGCGCCCGGCCGCGGCGCTCATCTCGACGAAGAGGTCGATCTCCTCGTCGGAGAACTGGTCGAGGCAGCCGGCGACGATGGCCTCCAGCTGGGTGCCCTCGTGCTCGGCGACGGCCCGCGACAGGGCGAGCAGCTCGGCGGGCTTCGCGTGGCGGGAGGCGACGGGCTGCCCGTCGCCGTCGGAGTGGGTGGAGCTCTGGGTGGTGGACAGGCCCCAGGCGCCGGCGTCCATGGCCTCGTGGAAGAGGCGGAGCATCGCGTCCAGCTGCTCGGGGGTGGGCTGCCCGCCGACCGCGTCCTCGCCCATCACGTGCCGGCGGAGGGCGCAGTGCCCGACCATGAAGCCGGCGTTGACGGCTATCCGCCCCTCCAGGGCGTCGAGGTACTCGCCGAAGGTGTGCCAGCTCCAGTCGACGCCCTCTTCGAGGGCCTTGAGGGCCATGCCCTCGACCTTGCTCATCATGCGGCGGGTGTAGTCGGCGTCCTCGGGGCGGTCCGGGTGGAGCGGGGCGAGGGTGAAGCCGCAGTTGCCGCCGGCGACCGTGGTGACGCCGTGGTTCATGGAGGGGGTGGCGTAGGGGTCCCAGAAGAGCTGGGCGTCGTAGTGGGTGTGCGGGTCGACGAAGCCGGGGCAGAGGACGAGGCCGGTGGCGTCCTCGGTGGTCCGGGCGGCCTCGGTGACGGTGCCGGGCTCCGCGATCACCGCGATGCGGCCGTCCCTGATGCCGACGTCCGCTGCGCGGGCCGGGGCGCCGGTGCCGTCCACGACGGTGGCGCCGGTGATGAGGTGGTCGAGCATGACGTCCCTTCTCCTGCGTGTTCCCGTCCGGGGGTGTCCCCGGGGCTCCGGCTGACGCCGGCCGTCCCTCGCCCTGCCGGGCGCGGTGGCGCGGCCCGGCCGGCGCCGGTGCGCTTTGCCCTGCGGGGCGGGGCGGTGCGGCCCGGCTGGGGCCGGGTGCCCCTTGCCCTGCGGGGCGGGGTGGTGCGGTCCGGCTGGGGCCGGGTGCGCTTTGCCCTGCGGGGCGGTGGGGTCTTCGGTGGTGCCGGGTGTGCTTGCCGTGCCGGGGGTGGTGGTGCGGTCCGTGTGCCGGGCCGCGCCCTGCGCCCTGGCGGGGGTCGGGTTGGGCGCCCGTGTGCCCCGGTCGGGGGGCTCCGGGCCGGCCGCGGCCGCGGGTGCCTCCCGGCCGGGGCCGGTGCGGGGCGGCGGTCCGGGAAGACGCCGCCCCCGTTTTCGGGGGATGGGAGGGACGGGACCCGGCTCCCGGGGCCGCGTGGGGCGGGGGACGTGTCGGAGCGCTCGGCGGCGTCAGGACGACGCTTCGCGGAAGCGCGTCGTCCGGTGCACCGGATCGGTGTCGATCTTCGGGATCACGTGCTCGCCGATCAGCTTGATCGTCGTCATCGTGTCCTCGTACGAGACACCGGTCGGCAGACCGAAGGACAGCTGGTCCGCCCCCGCCTGCTCCCACCGCTTGCACTGGGCCAGGACCTCCGACGGGTCGCCGCAGATCAGCAGCTCCTCGGCGATCAGGAGCTCGATGATCTCGGCGTTGTACTCCGGTAGGGTCTCGGGCCACTCCGGGATCGCCTCGGGCCGCGGGAAGGTGTCGTGGTAGCGGAAGACCAGCGACTGGAAGCGGTTCATGTTCGCGTTGACGGCGATCTCGACCGCCTTCTCGTGGGTCTCGGCGCAGATCGCGGTGGAGGTGACCATCACGTTGTCGTTCACGAAGGCGCCTATCGCCTTCGCCTCCTGGATCGCCGTCTTGTACTGCTCCAGCACCCACTCCATGTCCGAGACCTTCTGGACGCTGAAGCCGAGCACGCCCAGGCCCTTCTTCGCGGCCATCGCGTAGGAGGAGGGGGAGCCGGCGGCGTACCACATGGCCGGGTGGGCCTTGCCGTACGGCTTGGGGAAGACCTTCCGCGGGGGCAGCGACCAGTGCTTGCCCTGGAACCCCTCGTATTCCTCCTGGAGGAACATCTTGGGGAACTCCGCGATGGTCTCCTCCCAGATCTCCTTGGTGTGGTTCATGTCCTCGATGCCCGGCAGGAAGCCCAGGATCTCGTGGCTGCCCGCGCCGCGGCCGGTGCCGAACTCGAAGCGGCCCTTGGAGAGGTGGTCGAGCATGGCGACCTTCTCGGCCACCTTGACCGGGTGGTTCACCTGCGCGAGGGGGTTGAAGATGCCGGAGCCGAGGTGGATCCGCTCGGTGGCGTGCGCCAGGTAGCCGAGGAAGACCTCGTTGGCCGAGAGGTGCGAGTACTCCTCCAGGAAGTGGTGCTCGGAGGCCCAGGCGTACTTGAAGCCGGACTTGTCGGCCTGGATGACGTACTCGGTCTCCTCGATCAGCGCCTTGTGCTCTGCCTCGGGGTCGACCTTGGACCGCGCCTCAGGCACGTATCCCTGCACGAAGAGACCGAATTCCAAGGGGGTTCACCGTCCTTCTATCTCTGACGCATCGTCAGATTGATGCGTTCGACTGTTCCACCGGGGGGCCGCCGCGTCAATACCTGACGCTGCGTCAGATGCGGCTAGAGGATGCTGACGCCCGCCATCCAGCCGCCGTCGATGACGAACGGCTGGCCGGTGATGTACGAGGAGTCCTCGCTGGTCAGGAACAGGGCCAGCCTGGCGACCTCCTCCGGCAGGCCGACCCGCCCGAGCGGCACCACCCGCTTGTAGAGGTCGGCCATCGCGTCGCGCGCCTCGTCCGTGAGGTTCTCCGGGTCCAGCAGCCCCGGGTTCGCCATCGGCGTGTCCACGGCACCCGGGCACATCGCGTTGACCCTGATGCCCTTGGCGGCGAGCTCCAGCGCCGCCACCCGGGTCAGGCCCACGACGGCGGCCTTGGTCGCCGCGTACGAGCCGACGAAGGCCATGCCCGTCAGGCCGGTGTACGAGGAGGTGTTGACGATGGTGCCGCCACCGGCCGCCTCGATCTCGGGGGCCACGTGCTTGATGCCGAGGAACGCGCCCACCTGGTTGACCTGCACCAGCTGCTGGAACTCCTCCAGCGGGGTGGCGGTCAGCTCGTTGAAGCGCAGGATCCCGGCGTTGTTGACCAGGCCGTCGACCCGGCCGCCGAAGGCCTCCTTGGCCGCGGCCACCGCCGCCGCCCAGTCCTCCTCGCGACTGACGTCCATGTGCACGTAGCGGGCGTTCTCGGCGCCCAGCTCCTTGGCGACGGCCTCGCCCTGGGCGTCCAGCACGTCACCGAGCAGCACCTTCGCGCCCTCGGCGGCGAACAGCCTGGCCTCCTGCTCGCCCTGGCCGCGCGCGGCGCCGGTGATGACGACGACCCGTCCGTCCAGCTTGCCCATCAGGTGCTCCTTCGTCGGGGGTTCAGTCGTTGAGGTGCGGCGCGACCTCCGCGCCGAAGGCCGTGATCTGGTCCACGAGTTCGGCGCGGTCGCGGCACCGGAAGCGCACCTGGACCTGGTCGACGCCCAGTTCGGCGTACTCGCGCAGGGCCGCCGCGAGGGCCTCCGGCTTGCCGGTGCGGGTGCGCCGGCCGGTGTCCCAGCCGGGCTCGCCGACGTACAGCGGCTCGGTGATGGCGCCGATCTCGATCGGGTCGGTGATCCCGGCCGCCTCGCGCAGTTCCCTGATACGGGCGATCTGGCCCGGCAGCCGGTCGCGCGGGTCGCCCTGCGGCAGCCAGCCGTCGCCGCGTACGGCCGCCCGGCGCACGGCCGCGGGCGAGGACCCGCCCACCCAGACCGGCACCCGGGACTGGACCGGCCGCGGCAGCTGCCCGAGGTCCCGGAAGCGGAAGAGCGCGCCCTCGAACTCGGGGAACTCCTCCTCCCCCAGGGCCGCCCGCAGCGCGTCGACGGTCTCGTCGAGCACGGGCCCGCGCCGGGCGAAGTCCACGCCCAGTACCTCGAACTCCTCCTGGACGTGCCCCGCGCCCACGCCCAGGATCAGCCGTCCCCCGGACAGCCGGTCCAGGGTCGCGTACTGCTTGGCGCTGATCAGGGGGTGGCGCAGGCCGACGATCGCGACGTGGCTGAGGAGCCGGACCCGCTCGGTGACGGCGGCCAGGAAGGACAGCGTGGCCACCGGGTCGTACCAGACCGTGCTCATCGCCTGCGCGAGCCGCCGCGGGATGGCGACGTGGTCGCAGGAGGCGAGGTAGCCGAAGCCGGCCCGGTCCGCGGCCCCGGCTATCTCCGCCAGGTCGGCGGCCGTGGCCGTGGCCTCCCAGGACTCGGCGTAGATGGAACTCTGCGACTGGATCGGGAGCTGCATCCCGTACACCAGCCGTCCTTCAGGAAACACGCGTCCCATGGGCCGCCCGCCTTCACCATCGGATCATCTGACGATTCGTCATATGGAGATGCGGGGCCCATGCTGGTAGCTGACGCTCCGTCAGGCAAGGGGGAGGGAGGGACCAAAAGCCGGGAGGGCGGGGCGCGACGGGAGAGTCGGGGGCGGGACGGCGGGGGGCGGGGACGGCGGAGGGCAGGGACGGCGGGGGCCGTACGGACGGGGCGCGGTACCGCGGGGCGCGGTACCGCGGGGCGCCCGGGCCGCCTGCCCGGGCTGCCTGCCCGGGGCGCCTGCTCCGGCGGGCTACATACCCGCCGGGCCCATCACGATCACCGGGTGCTGCGCCGGGTCCAGCGTCTCCAGGACCTTCCGCATCGCGGCCTCCGGGATGCCGACACAGCCCTGGGACGGGCCGTCGTGGTCGACGTGCAGCCAGATGTTGCCGCCCTTCTCCTCGCCCTCGGGCTTCTCGGGGTCGAGCGGGGACGTGCCCGGCCGGCGGTTGAAGTCGATGGCCACGACGTAGTCGAAGGAGCCCGCCAGGGACTCCCCCTCGACACCGACCCCGCCGGGCACGAAGGCCTCGTCCTGGTCGTACGGAAGCCTGGTCCCCGGCGGCGCGGACAGCAGGCCGCCCGCGTCCGTGAGGGCGAACACGCCGATGGGGGAGGTGAGGTCGCCGTACCGCCGGTCGGTGGACCAGCCCTTGGCGCCGTTGCGGCCCTGCCAGCTCGGCCCGGCGGTCCAGTCCCGCGAACCCTCGGCGCGGGCGTAGAGGGTGACGGTGTTGTACGAGGAGTCCTTGCCCTTGCCGCTCACCAGCACGACCTGCCGGGAATCGGCGGGGATCCGGGCACGGGTGGCGTCGCTCAGCCCCGGGATCACCTTCGGCCGCGCCGGCGCCGGCGGTCCGGCGTGCGGTGCCGCCGGCCGGTGCTCCCCGCGGCTGGGGTGGTCGCCGTCCGCGTGCGCGCCGTCGCCCCGGAGCTCCTGGCTGCCCTTCGCCGAGCCGAGGTCGCCGCCGAGGTCGAAGGGGACGCCGCACAGCCAGGCGGCCAGGCCGGCGAGGGCGGCACCGGCCGCAACGAGGGGCAGGCGCCGGCCGAGCCGTGCGGGCCGCCGCGTCCTTGTCCGGTGCCGGGCGTGTTTGCTCATCGCCCTAAACCGTACACATGGTGCGTTTGGTTCTGTTGATCCCTCAATTTCTAACGGGGGCCGATCCCTCCGCCGTCGTACACGTGATCCGGCGTCACCACCTGGGTGACCGCCCGGGCGAGGAGCGTCGACGGCTCCTGACCGCCCACCTGGGAATCCGTGTTGAGCATCAGGACCATCGTGGCCTTCTCCTGCGGCAGGTGGACGGTCACCGTCTCGTAGCCCGGGATCGAGCCGTTGTGGCCGATCCAGCCGCCGGTCTCCAGGATGCCGAGCCCGTAGTTCGTACCGGGGAAGCCCGTCGGCAGCACCTTCAGCCGTTCCGCCTGGGTCTCCGGGCTCAGCAGCTTCCCGGTGGCGACGACCTCGGCCCAGCGGCGCAGGTCGTGCAGGTTCGAGATCATCGCCCCGGCCGTCCAGGCCCAGCTGGGGTTCCAGTCGGTGGCGTCCGCGGTGGTGCCGTCCAGCGTCTGGTCGGTGTAGCCGCGCGGGTGCGGCTCGGGGAACTCGGCACCCTTCGGGAAGAGGGTGTGGCGCAGCCGCGCCGGGCGCAGCACCCGCTCGTCGATGACCCGCTGGACCTTCTGGCCGGTGACCTTCTCGATGACCAGGCCCAGCAGCACCAGGTTGGAGTTCGAGTACTGGAACCGGGTTCCGGGCGCGAAGGTGTTGGCGTGCCGGTAGCCGTACGACAGCGCCTCCCACGGGTTGAAGGCGCGCGTCGGGTCGCTCAGCAGGTCGTGGATGAAGTCCGGGTCGGAGGTGTACGGGAAGAGCCCGCTGCGCATCTCCGCGAGGTGGCGGAGGGTGATGTTCCCGCCGTTGGGCACCCCGCGCACGTACGTGTCGATCGGGTCGTCCAGTCCGACCTCGCCCCGGTCGACGAGTTCCAGCAGCGCGGTGACCGTGAAGGTCTTGGTCTCGCTGCCGATGCGCACGAAGGAGTCGACGCGCATGGGGCTGCCGGTGGTCTTGTCTGCGACGCCGGTGGCCCGGACGTAGCAGCCCCGGCCCGGCAGCCAGAGGCCGACCACGACGCCCGGGATGCCGGCCTGGGTGCGGACCTGTTCGACCGTCCGGTCCAGCCGGGCCGTCAGGGCGGGGTCGAGGTCGTTGCGCGGGCAGTCGTCCTCGGCGTGTCCGTGCTTCGCGTTCCCGCCGCCGTCGCCGTGGCGGTCGGACGCGGAGGCGGGGGTCACGGCCCCGGCGGGGGTGACGGCCACCGGGGCCAGCACCGACGCCACGAGCAGGGCGGTGGCGAAGAGCCGGCGGGAGGGGGTACGTCGCATGTCGGGGCGCCTCTTCCAGGTGCGGGGAGCGGATAACCACATCACCATCCGAGCGCGGGCCGGGCGGCACCCGTCCGGCGCCGTCCCCGCGAGTCCACTCGTTCGGCGCCGTCCCCGCGAGTCCACTCGTTCGGCGCCAGGGGGGCGGGCCGTGCGGTCAGGCCCCCGTGGCCCCGGGGAAGCGGAGGCGTACGGTCAGGCCGCCGCCCGGGGCCGGGTTCGCGGTGGCGGTGAGTTCGGCGGAGTGCGCCCGCGCGATGGCACCGACGATCGACAGACCGAGCCCCGCACCCTCCCCGGGCGCGTGCCGGCGGGCCTCGCGGCGGCGGAAGGGCTCCAGCAGCCGGGGCACCTCGCCCGGCGGGACGACGGGACCGGTGTTCGTGACCGTCAGCTCCCGGGCTCCGGTGGTGACGGTGACCGTGCCGCCGTCGTGGTTGTGGCGCACGGCGTTGGCGAGCAGGTTCCGCACCAGGTGCCCGAGCAGCGCCGGGTCGCCGCGGACGACCAGCGGGCCGAGCGCGGCGTGCACGGTGAGGCCGCGCCCGGCCGCCTCCTCCGCGCAGCCGGCCAGCTCGGCGGCCGCCGTCTCGTGCAGGGCCACCGGCTCCGCCGCCGACAGCCCCTCCCCCGGGCGGCCACCGGCGTCCGGGCCGGCGCCGGCCGCCGCGCCGGGGCCCTCCTCGGCGGCGGCGAGCAGCAGCAGGCCCTCGATCATGGCCTCGCTCTCGTCGCAGACGGCCAGGAGCCTGGCCCTGATCCGGGCCACCCGCTCCGCATCCGGCTCGCCCGCCAGTCCGATCTCGGCCGCGGCCCGCTGCACGGCGAGCGGGGTGCGCAGCTCGTGGGCGGCGTTCGCGGCGAACCGGCGCTGGGCGGCGACCAGCTGTTCCATCCGCCCGAGCATCCCGTCGAAGGTGTCGGCCAGCCGCTTGAGCTCCCCCGGCGGTGCGTCGAGCGCGATCCGCTCGTGGAGGTTCTCGCCGGACAGCCGGCGGGCCGTCTCGGTGATCACCGCGACCGGGCGCAGCACCCGGCCGGCCATCCACCAGGCCAGCAGGATGGAGAGCACGGCGAAGACGGCCAGGGCGATCAGCGAGTACACCAGCAGCCGGTGCAGGGCCGCGTCCGTGACGGCGGCGGAGATGTTCTGGGTGACGCGGAAGGACTCCAGCTGCTCCTCGGTGAGGGTGCCGGGCGGCAGCTTCTGCGCCGGGACCGCGTCCCGTAGGTCCAGTTCGAGGCCCTTCATCGTCCCGGGGGTGGTGGTCCGCACGGCGGTCGTGAGGCTGCCGAGCATGCCCTGGCTGACCAGTACGTACACCAGCGCCACCAGTCCGCCGCCGGCGAGCAGCAGCAACGCGCCGTAGAGGGCGGTGAGGCGGACGCGCTCGCTGCCGGGCAGCAGCCGGGCCGGAACGCCGCGCATCAGGGGCGGCCTTCCGTGACGGGACCGTCCGCGCCGGTCCGCCCGGGCGGCGCCGGGCGGTCCGGCGGGGGCGCGATGCGGTAGCCGGCGCCCGGGACCGTCTCGACCACCGGCGGCTCGCCGAGCTTGGCCCGCAGCTTGCTGACGGTGACGCGGACGGCGTTGGTGGAGTAGCTGGTGTCCTCCTCCCACACCTCCTCGATCAGGTCGTCGCTGCTGACCACCGCCCCCTGCGCACGGACCAGCGCCTCCAGCACCGCGAACTCCTTCCGGGACAGCGCGAGCCGGTGCCCGTCCCGGGTGGCGTCGCGGCGCGCGGTGTCGACGACGATGCCGGCCCGCTCCAGGACCGGCGGCAGGGCGGGGCGGGCGCGGCGGCCGAGGGCGAGGACGCGGGCGAGCAGTTCGTCGTACGCGAAGGGCTTGGTCAGGTAGTCGTCGGCGCCGAGGCCGAGGCCCTCGACCCGGTCGCGCACGGTGCCGGAGGCGGTGAGCATCAGGATCCGGGTGAGCAGGCCCTCGCGGACCACCTGGCGGCAGACCTCGTCGCCGTGCAGGCCGGGGAGGTCCCGGTCGAGGACCATCACGTCGTACGCGCCGAAGCGCAGCCGGTGCAGCGCCTCCAGGCCGTCGGCCGCCTCGTCCACGGCCAGGGCGTCGCGGCGCAGGCCCTCGGCGATCATCTCCCGGAGGAACTCCTCGTCCTCCACCACCAGAACTCGCATGCGTTCCTCTCTATCCGAGGCGGGGGTTTCGGCGTTGTAAAGGTCCGCCGTTAGGGAAGCGAAAGCCCGCTGTGGCGCAGGGTCGGCGCCATGACTCCACACACCTCGGGCAGGCGTGCGTCCTCCCCCGTGACCATGACCGCAGCGGCGCTCCTCACCGGACTGGCGCTGCTCGTGACCGCGTGCACGAACTCGTCTCCGTCGGACGGTCCGGACTCCGCCGGCTCCGGTTCGTCGTCCGGATCCGGTTCCGGTTCGTCGTCCGGCTCGGGTTCCGGTTCCGGTTCCTCGGCGGGCGGCGGGGCCGACGCCGACGCGGCGCTCAAGCTGCGCCAGTGCCTGCGCAAGCAGGGCCTGGACGTGCCGGACCCGAAGCCGGGCGAGGACCCGCGGGGCATGACGCTGGGCGGCGGTTCGAACGCCGACCCGCAGAAGTTCCAGAAGGCGCTGGAGGCCTGCGGCAGCGGCCCGAAGGGCGGCGCCGGCGGCCCGACCCAGAAGGAGAAGGACGACCAGCTCACGTGGGTCCGCTGCATGCGGGACAACGGGATCAACCTCCCGGACCCCTCGTACGAGGGCGGGATGATGAAGGCCACGGAAATACCCAAGGGGCAGGAAGAGGCCTTCAAGAAGGCCATGGAGAAGTGCAACGCGGGGCGGCCGTGAAGAAGTGGCTCGTGGCGGGCCTCGTCGTGCTGGCAGCCGCGGGCGGCGGGGGGTACGTACTGGTGGCGCAGCCGGGCGGCGGCGGTGCGGGCGGCGAGGAGCGCCGTACGGACGGGCTGCCGCCCGACACCGCGCCGGTCACCCGCGGCGACCTCGGCAACGGCCTGCAGGTGGACGGCACCCTCGGCTACGCCAGGGAGCGCAAGCTGAACGCGGCGGCCCAGGGCGTGCTCACCTGGGTGGCCGGAGAGGGCTCGGCGGTCTCGCGCGACGGGCGGCTGTACGAGGTCGACGGGCGGCCGGTACGGCTGATGTACGGGCCGGTGCCGATGTACCGGGCGCTGAAGGCGGGCGACAAGGGCGAGGACGTCAAGCAGCTCAAGGCCAACCTGCGGGCGCTGGGCTTCGGCACGGGCCTGGACCCGGCCGACGGGACCTTCACGCAGGGCACGGTGACGGCCGTGAAGCGCTGGCAGAAGTCCCACGGGCTCAAGCAGACCGGGCAGGTGGGCGCCGGTGACGTGGCCTTCGCCTCCGGCCCGCAGCGGGTGCAGGCGGCGGACGCCGCGACCGGCGACCAGGCCGCGCCCGGCAAGCCGGTGCTCACGCTGACCGGCACGGAGCGCGTGGTGCGCTTCACGCTGGACGTCGCCAGGGCCGGGTCCGCGCGGACCGGGGACGCGGTGACGGTGTCCCTGCCGGGCGGTGGGACCGCGACCGGGCGGATCGGCTCGGTGGGCCGTGCGGTCACGGACGAGGGACAGGGCCAGGGCCCGGGCTCCGGCGGTGCCGGGGACGGCGCGGCGAAGGTCGAGGTGACGGTGCTGCTCGACCGGCCGGGCGAGGTGAAGGCCCCGGACCGGACCCCGGTCTCCGTCGGACTGACCGGGGAGACGGTCAAGGGCGTGCTGTCCGTGCCGGTGAACGCGCTGCTGGCGCTGGCGGGCGGCGGCTTCGGGGTCCAGGTGGTCGAGGACGGCCCGGACGGCCGGCCCCGGGTCCGCGAGGTCCGGGTCGAGCTGGGGATGTTCGGACAGGGCCGCGTCGAGATCAAGGGCGGGGCGCTGAAGGAGGGCATGAAGGTCGGGGTGCCGAGGATATGACGGACGAGCGGGTGCCGGGCACCGTGGTGGAGCTGACGGGGGTGACCAAGGAGTACCCGGGCGGGGTGGCGGCGCTGCGCGGCGTGGACCTGACCGTGACGGCCGGGGAACTGCTCGGCATCGTCGGCCCGTCGGGCTCGGGGAAGTCGACGCTGCTGCACATCGTCGGGACGCTGGACCGGCCCACCGCCGGTACGGTCGCGATCGCCGGCCACCACGTGCCGTCCCTGTCCGACCGCGCCCTGTCGGCGCTGCGCGCCCGGCACGTCGGCTTCGTGTTCCAGTCCTTCCACCTGGTGCCGGGCATGAGCGCGCGGGACAACGTGGCCGAGGGGCTGCTGTATTCGGGCCTCCCGAGGGCCGAGCGGCGGCGCCGGGCCGTGCGGGCGCTGGAGCGGGTGGGGCTGGGCGACCGGCTCGGCCACCGGCCGCACCAGCTGTCCGGCGGCCAGAAGCAGCGGGTGGCGATCGCCCGGGCGGTGGTCGGCGAGCCCGACCTGCTGCTGGCGGACGAGCCGACCGGGGCGCTGGACTCGGCGTCGGGCGAGGCGGTGATGGAGCTGCTGCGCGAGCTGAACCGGGACGGCGCGACCATCGCGGTGATCACGCACGACCAGGAGATCGCGGCGGCCCTGCCCCGCCAGGTGCGGATCCGGGACGGGGAGATCGTGGCGGACGAGTGGAACGGGGCGGCGGCATGAGGGCGGGGCGGCGGGACCGTACGCGGGAGCGGCCGGCCCGGCGGGACCGTACGCGGGAGCGGAGGAGCCGTGCGCGGCTGCGGGGGGACCGTACGCGGCTGCGGCCGGCGCGGCTCTCCCCCCGCGACGTGCTGCACGTGGGCTCGGCGGGGCTGCGGGCCCGGCCGGTACGGGTGGTGCTGTCGGCCCTCGGCATCGCGATCGGCATCGCCACGATGATCGCGGTCGTCGGCATCTCCTCCTCCAGCCAGGCGAAGCTGCTGCGGGAGCTCGACGCGCTGGGCACGAACATGCTGGTCGTGACGCCGGGCCAGTCGATGTTCTCCGGCCAGGACACCAAGCTGCCCAAGGAGGCGCCGGGCATGATCGGCCGGATCGAGGGCGTGGAGCGCGTCGGCGCGACCGGCGCAGTGGCGCACTCGGTACGGCGCAGCGAGAAGATCTCCCCGGACGAGACGGGCGGCATCGCGGTGCTGGCCGCCCGGGGCGACCTGCTGGAGACGCTGCGGGCCGGGGTGCGCAGCGGGGCGTGGCTGAACGCGGCGACCGGCCGGTACCCGGCGGTGGTGCTGGGCGACGTGGCGGCGCGGCGGCTCGGCATCACGGCACCGGGCCGGCAGGTCTTCATCGGCGGGCGGTACTTCACGGTGACCGGCATCCTCGGGCCGGTGCCGCTGGCGCCGGAGATCGAGCGGGCGGCGCTGGTGGGCTGGTCGGCGGCGGAGTCCCTGCTGGGCTTCGACGGGCACCCGACGGCCGTGTACGAGCGCTCCGCGGACGCCCGGGTGGGCGCGGTGCGGAACCTGATCCCCCGGACGGCCAACCCCCGCTCGCCGCAGACCGTTTCGGTGACGGACCCGTCGGCCGCGCTCCAGGCCAGGGCGGCCACCGAGGGTGCGTTCTCCACGCTGCTGCTGGGGCTGGGCGGGATCGCCCTGCTGGTCGGCGGGGTGGGGGTGGCCAACACCATGATCATCTCGGTGCTGGAGCGGCGGCACGAGATCGGCCTGCGCCGCTCGCTGGGGGCCACCAAGGGCGCGGTCCGCGTCCAGTTCGTCACGGAGTCCCTGCTCCTGTCCGGCCTCGGCGGACTGGCCGGCATCGCGCTGGGCTCGGCGGCCGTGGCCGCGTACGCCGCCGCGGGCGGCCTGCCGTGGGTGGTCCCGCTGTGGTCGGTCACCGGCGGCTTCGGCGCGACCCTGGTGATCGGCACACTGGCGGGCCTCTACCCGGCGGTCCGGGCCTCCCGCCTGTCCCCGACCCTGGCCCTGCACGCGTCCTGAGCCGCCCGGCCACCCGCCCGGATCCCGGAACGCCGGTCCCCAGGCCGGGGCGGATCCGGGCGGGGCGGGTCCGGGCGGGGCGGGTCCGGGCGGGGCGGGTCCGGGTGGGGAATCCGGGCGGGGAATCCGGGCGGGGAATCCGGGCGGGGAATCCGGGCGGGGAATCCGGGCGGGGAATCCGGGCCCCTGACCGGGCCGTCCACGGCCGGGCCGGTCAGGGGCCCGTGCCCAGGCCCCGCTCGCGGGCGCGGACGATCGCTTCCGCGCGGGTGGCCGTCCGGAGCTTCGCCAGGATGTTGGAGAGGTGGTTGCGGACCGTCTTCGGGGAGAGCGTCAGGCGCCGGGAGATGGCCGTGTTGTCCAGGCCCCGCGCCACCAGGTCGAGTACCTCCAGCTCCCGGGCGGTCAGCTCGGGGAAGGGCACGCGGGCGGCACCGGGCACCCCCGGGCCGGTCAGGTAGGCCATCGCCCGGGTGGCGACGGCGGGACCCAGGATGACCTCCCCGTTGGCCACGGCGTGCAGCGCCCGCTCGATCTCCTGCGGCGCCGCGCCCTTCAGCAGGTACCCGCGCGCCCCGGCCCGCATCGAGGCGAACACCGAGTCGTCGTCGTCCAGCATCGTCACCACCAGCACCGCCGTGCGGGGCCTGACCCGCAGGATCTCCCGCGTCGCGTCCACCCCGGAACCGGCTCCCTCGCCGAGGTCGAGGTCCATGACCACCACGTCCGGCTCCCCGGCCACCGCCCCGGCCACGGCCTCCGGCAGCGACGCGGCCTCGGTCACCACGCGCACCCCCGCCAGGGAGCCGAGCAGCGCCGCCATCCCCATCCGGAACACCGGGTGGTCGTCCACCACCATCACCCTCATGCCGCCGCCCCCTCCCGCCGCGCGGGTATCCGCAGTTCCAGCCGGGTGCCCCGGCCCCCGGAGCCCGGTCCCCACGCGACGGTGCCGCCGACGAGTTCGGCGCGCTCGCGCAGGGACTGCGTACCGACGCCCGGGCGGGCTCCCGGGCGCATGCCCCGGCCATCGTCCTCGACCGTGACGGCCAAGGCGCCCCGTTCGCCCGCCAGTTCCACGGCGCAGACCCGGGCGCCGGAGTGCCGGGCCACGTTCCTGATGGCCTCGGCGACCACCGCGTACACCGCGCCCGCGACCTCCCGCTCCGGTTCGCCGGCACCCGCGTCGCGCACCACCACCGCCAGGCCGTCCGCCTCGTACCGCATGACCAGCTCGCGCAGCGCCGGTACGAGGCCCAGCTCGGCCAGCACGGGCGGGACCAGCCCGCGCGCCAGCACCCGGACGGCCTCCACCTGGTGGTCCACCTCCTCGCGGAGCGCGGCCAGCAGCGCGTCCGAGGCCGCGGCTCCGGGCGGCAGCAGGTTGCGGGCGGCGGACAGCCCGAGGCCGACGCCGGCCAGGGCGGGACCGAGCCCGTCGTGCAACTCCCTGCGGAGCGCACGGCGTTCGTCGTCCCTGGCGGCGGCGAGCCGGCCCCGGGACTCGCGCAGCGCGCGGGTGACGGCGGCGATCTGGACGGCGGTGCCGAGGAGCGGGCCGACCTCGTCGAGGGCGCTGCGCGCCCGGCGGTCGAGCGCCTCACCGGGGCGGGCGGTGACGCGGAGCGTCCCGGCGGGCTCCTGCCGGACCACCAGGGGGAGTTCGTACGGCGCCTGCTCCTCGGGGTCGCCGGCCGCGGCCAGCACCCGGCCGTCGGGGCCGAGCACGCGGACCGAGCCGAGGTTGAAGGACGCGGCCACGCTCTCCGCCATGCCGGCCAGCGCCTCCTCGGGGGTGGCGGCGCTGCCCAGGTGGCGGCCGACGCGGCTGAGCGCGGGGGCGGCGGCCTCGCCGTGCACCAGCCGGTCCACCCGGCGCTGGAGCCAGCCGCGGGCGGGCTGGATGCCGGCGGCGGTGGCGGCGGTGGCGAGGACCGCGCCGAGCGTGCCGGAACCGGGCAGCAGCGCACCCAGCAGGGCCAGGGCGGCGAAGCAGCCGCCGATCAGCAGGCCGGTGAGCAGCGCCCAGACGAGGGTGCGGCTGATGACGAGGTCGATGCCCCAGAGGCGCTGGCGCAGGACCACGACAAGCACGGCCGCCGGGAAGAAGGCCTGCGAGGCGAGGTGCGTGACCGGGGTGAGCAACTCCGGCCAGCCGCCGGGGCCTTCGGGGCGGACGACCAGGGGGACGAAGGTGAGCGCGATCAGGGCCGTGCCGATGGCGAGCCAGCCGAGGCCGCGGGCCGAGGGGTCGCGGCGGCGCCGCAGGGCGGCGTGGGCCGCGGCGGTGAGCCCGAGGACGATCACGGCGAGTACGAGGGCGTCGGCGAGCGGTCCGGCCAGCCGGGCCCAGGCGGCGCTGCGCACGGCGAGCGGGGCGAAGGGGTCCGGCGCGGCGGGCCAGGGCCAGGGGTCGGCGAGGCGTACGGCGAGCAGCGCGGCGATGACGGCGACGCCGGCCCCCACGGCGGCGTACGCGGCCCGGGAGGGGCGTTCGCGGCCGAGGAGGTACGGGACGACGAGGATCAGGGAGAGGGTGCCGGGGACCCAGGCGGTGCCCTGGAGGATGCCCCAGGCGGGGGGCGGGGCGGCGGGCCCGTACCGGGCGGCCAGCTGGGCGACGACCGCCGCAACACCTCCTCCGGCGGCGCACAGGGCGACGAGCCAGGCCACGGGATGGGTGCGGCGGCCGAGCACGACGGCCGCGGTGAGCCCGTAGACGAGGGCGTCGGCGGTGTCGACGAGGAAGTAGACCTGGTCGGGGCTCCAGGGCGGGTGGGCCACGGCCCACAGGCCGAGCCCGAGGGCTGCCGCGCCCCAGGTCAGCACCAGCACGGCGGCAGCGGCCGGCCGGCACCCCCCGCCCTTCCCGGCCGTTCCCCCCGAATCCGCCATACGGCCCAAGATGGCACCCCGCGGCGGCCCTGTCACAGGGTTCGGCGGCGGACACGCCGGGCGCCGTGCGCCTGCCGGCAGGCAGGGACGGAGGGTGGGCGCGTACCGCCCGGCCGCCGGCTCACCGGTGGGCCGACGCGGTCCGCACGCACGGCACCGGCGCGGACGCGCGCACGGCCGCCGGGGCGGCTCACAGGGTCCCCGGACGGAAGGGGCCCCGGCGGTCCGCCGCCCGGGCCCCGGTCCGGCGCGCCGCACCCCCGGAGGGGTCAGGCGCCGGGCCAGAGGCCGTCCGGGGTCAGGCCCAGGAGGTCGATGGCGTTGCCGCGGACGATGCGGTCCACCACGTCCGGGGCCAGGTGGGACATCTGCGCCTCGCCCACCTCGC
The DNA here is from genome assembly GCF_044759225.1 of Streptomyces sp. NPDC101132. Classification (NCBI taxonomy): domain Bacteria; kingdom Bacillati; phylum Actinomycetota; class Actinomycetes; order Kitasatosporales; family Streptomycetaceae; genus Streptomyces; species Streptomyces sp. NPDC101132. Next base: position 271,372 of record NZ_JBIVYX010000002.1, on the reverse strand, counting down.
GGGACTTCGGCCAGGTGGAGTCCGAGTGCGGGTAGTCCGTCTCGTACAGGACGTTGCCCACGCCGATCGCGTCCAGGTTCCGCAGGCCGAAGGCGTCGTCGAAGAAGCAGCCGTAGACGTGTTCGGCGAACAGCTCCGACGGCGGGCGGGTGACCTTGTCGGCGACGCCGCCCCAGCCGCGGTTCTCCTCCCAGACCACGTCGGCGCGCTCCAGGATGTACGGGATCCACCCGATCTGACCCTCCGCGTACATGATCCGGAGGTTGGGGAACCGCTCGAACTTGCCGCTCATCAGCCAGTCGGTCATCGAGAAGCAGCAGTTGGCGAAGGTGATGGTGGAGCCGACCGCCGGCGGCGCGTCCGCCGAGGTGGACGGCATCCGGGACGAGGAGCCGATGTGCATGGCGATGACCGTGCCGGTCTCGTCGCAGGCCCGGAGGAACGGGTCCCACTCGTCGGTGTGGATCGACGGCAGTCCGAGGTGCGGCGGGATCTCCGAGAAGGCCACGGCGCGCACCCCGCGGGCCGCGTTGCGCCGCACCTCCTCGGCGGCGAGGCGGGCGTCCCACAGCGGTACGAGGGTGAGCGGGATCAGCCGGCCCCGCGCGAGGGGGCCGCACCACTCCTCCACCATCCAGTCGTTGTAGGCGCGGACGCCGAGCAGCCCCAGCTCGCGGTCCTTGGCCTCGGTGAAGGTCTGGCCGCAGAAGCGCGGGAAGGTGGGGAAGCAGAGCGCGGACTGGACGTGGTTGACGTCCATGTCGGCCAGCCGGTCCGGGACCGAGAAGGAGCCGGGCCGCATCTGCTCGTAGGTGATGACCTCCAGCCGGATCTCGTCGCGGGCGTAGCCGACGGCGGTGTCGAGGCGGGTCAGCGGGCGGTGCAGGTCCTCGTACACCCACCAGTCGCCGATGGGGCCCTCGTCGCCCTTCGCCCCCATGACGGGAGCGAACTTGCCGCCCAGGAAGGTCATTTCCTTGAGGGGGGCGCGGACGACGCGCGGGGCGACGTCGGCGTACTTGGACGGGAGCCGGTCCCGCCAGACGTGGGGAGGCTCAACCGTGTGGTCGTCCACCGAGATGATCTTGGGGAAGGTCTCCATGTCCTCCACGGTAGCGTTTATCTGACGTACCGTCAGCTACTCGGGTGGTGATCGATGTGTACCAGCTCTGCCACACACACCGGCCGGGCTGACGCGCCCGCCCAAGACAGGGCAGACTGACCAATGCGTACACACGGCTCCGGAAAGGCGAGGGGGAAGTAGATGGACGGCACACCGCCCATACCGCGGCAGCGGAACCACCCCGGATCGGCGCCCGGACCCGCACCCTCCACATCCGGCGAAGCCACGGGCGCGCCCACCGACACCTCCACGGGCACCACGAGCCCCACAGGCACCCCCACCGGTCCCGACGCCACCAGCGGCACCGGCGGCACCAACGCCACCGACCGCACCGGCACCACCGGCGGCACCCGCGGCCCCACCGGCACCTCCGCCACCGCCACCGGCGCCTCCGCCGGCGCCGCCGGAGCCCCCGCCCCCGCCCCCACTCCCGACACCGCCCGCTTCGCCGTGCTCGGCCCCGTACGCGCCTGGCGCGGCGGCGAGCCGATCCCCTCGGGCTCCCCGCAGCAGCGCGCCCTGCTCGCCGCCCTGCTGCTGCGCGACGGCCGCACCGCGACCGCGCCCGAACTGATCGACGCCATCTGGGGCGAGGACCCGCCCTCCCAGGCGCTGGCCGCGATCCGCACGTACGCCTCCCGGCTCCGCAAGGTCCTCGACCCGGGCCTGCTGGTCAGCGAGTCCGGCGGCTACGCCATCCGCACCCCGGCCGCCGCCCTCGACCTCGGCCTCGCCCGAGGCTTCGCCGCCGACGCCGACAAGGCCCGCGCCTCCGGCAACCGCGGCCAGGCCCGCACGCTCCTCAACCACGCCCTCGCCCTCTGGGACGGCGAGCCGCTCGCCGGCGTCCCCGGCCCGTACGCCGAGACCGAGCGCACCCGGCTCTCCGAATGGCGGCTCACCCTCCTGGAGACCCGCCTCGACCTCGACCTGGAGGTCGGCTCGCACGGCGAGGCGGTCTCCGAACTGACCGCGCTCACCGCCGCCCACCCGCTCCGCGAGCGCCTCCGCGAGCTGCTGATGCTCGCTCTCTACCGCAGCGGCCGCCAGGCCGAGGCCCTCGCCGTGTACGCCGACACGCGCCGCCTCCTCGCGGACGAGCTGGGCGTGGACCCACGCCCCGAACTCGCCGAACTCCAGCAGCGCATCCTGCGCGCGGACGCCGAACTGGCCCGGGTCGCCGAGCCCGCCCCCGCCGCCCCCGCCGTGATCGTCCGCCCGGCGCAACTCCCGGCGACCGTGCCCGACTTCACCGGCCGGTCGGCCTTCGTACAGGAACTCAGCGAGGTCCTCACCGCCGCCGGCACCGACGGCCGGGTGATGGCCGTCTCCGCACTGGCCGGCATCGGCGGCGTCGGCAAGACCACCCTCGCCGTGCACGTCGCGCACGCCGCCCGCCCGCACTTCCCCGACGGCCAGCTGTACGTGGACCTCCAGGGCACCGACCCGCGGGCCGCCGAACCCGAGGCCGTGCTCGGCGCGTTCCTGCGCGCCCTGGGCACCGCCGACTCCGCCATCCCCGACACCGCCGACGAGCGGGCGGCCCTGTACCGCTCCACCCTCGACGGGCGCCGGGTCCTGGTGCTGCTCGACAACGCCAAGGACGCCGCCCAGGTACGGCCCCTGCTGCCCGGCACCGCCGGCTGCGCGGCCCTGGTCACCAGCCGGGTGCGGATGAACGGCCTGGCCGGTGCGCACCTGGTGGACCTGGACGTGATGAGCCCGGAGGAGGCGCTCCAGCTCTTCACCCGGATCGTGGGCGAGGAGCGCGTGGCGTCCGAGCGGCAGGCCGCCCTGGACGTGGTCGGGGCCTGCGGCTTCCTGCCCCTGGCCATCCGCATCGCGGCCTCCCGGCTGGCCGCCCGGCGCACCTGGACCGTGTCCGTCCTGGCCGCGAAGCTCGCCGACGAACGGCGCCGCCTCGACGAGCTCCAGGCCGGCGACCTCGCCGTCAAGGCCACCTTCGAGCTCGGCTACGGCCAGCTCGAACCCGCCCAGGCGCGGGCCTTCCGGCTGCTGGGCCTGGCCGACGGCCCCGACATCTCGCTGGCGGCCGCCGCGGCCGTACTGGACCTCGCCGAACACGACGCCGAGGACCTGCTGGAGGCGCTGGTCGACTGCTCCCTGCTGGAGTCGGCGGCGCCCGGCCGCTACCGCTTCCACGACCTCGTACGGCTCTACGCGCGTGCGTGCGCCGAGCGGGACGAGCAGCCGCCGAGCGAGCGCACGGCCGCCATGTCCCGGCTGCTGGACTTCTACCTGGCCACCGCGGCCGGCGTGTACGCGCTGGAGCGGCCGGGCGACCGGCTGGTGGAGCACCTCTCCGCCACGGCCTACCCGGGCCTGGTCTTCCCGGACGGCCGGTCGGCCGTGGACTGGCTGTACTCGGAGGCGGCCTGCCTGCTCGCCTGCGTGCACCAGAACGCCTCGGGCGGCGCCCTGGGGCGGGCCGTAGACCTGCTGTGGGCGGCGAAGGACCTGGCCGAGTCCGGGGCCAACTCCCGCCAGTACGAGACCACCGCGACGGCCGTGCGCGAGGCGGCCCGCGCCGCCGGCGACGCCCGGGCGGAGGCCCGCGCACGGATCGCGCTGACCACGCTGCTGCTGGTCTCCGGCCGCTTCGCGCAGGCCGACGAGGAGGCGCGGGTGGCCAGCGAGCTGGCCCGGCTGACCGGCGACCCGATGCCGGCGGGCGTGGCGCCCAACGACCGCGGCATCATCGCCTTCTACCAGAACCGGCACGCGGACGGCGAGGCGCTGCTCAGCGAGGCCATAGAGAACTACCGGGCGGACGGGAACCGGCCGGGCGAGGCCAGCGCGCTGTGCAACCTGTCCCGGATCCACGTGAACATGGGCCGCACGACCAGTGCCGTCCAGCTCGCCGAGCGCGGACTGGCCATCTTCAAGGAGATGGGCCTGGCGCTGCGGGTGGCCAACGGGCGCTTCGCGCTGGGCATCGCGCTCACCCGGGCGGGCCGGCCGGCGGACGCGCTCGAACAACTCGGTGAGGCGCTGCGTGTGTTCCAGGAGAACCGGCAGCGGCTGTGGGAGGGGACGACCAACTTCCGGATCGCCGAGGCCCACCTCTCGGCGCAGCGCTTCGCCCTGGCGGCGCAGCACGCGGAGCGCGCGCTGGCGCTGCGCTGCATCGGCGGCGAGTGGATGCGCGGGAACGTGCTGACCACCCTCGGCCGGGCCCTGGACAGCCTGGGCCAGGCGGACCGGGCGCGGGCCTGCTGGCGGGAGGCGCTGAGCATCTACGAGCAGACGGGCGCGGGCGAGGCGGCGGAGGTCCGGGCACTGCTCCGGCCCACGCAGGCGGCGTAGGAGCCTTCGGCGGCGTAGGCTCTGACCTGCGTCTTTCCCGGACCACCGGCGATAATCGGGCACGTTCATCGAACGTTTATCGCCGGGCGCCATGCTTCTTCCAACGGTCCGTCGCGTCGGGGGGCAGGCGGACCACCAGGTGTGGTTCACCGCTAGGGTGAACGACCCTGGAACGCCCGTCCGGTGGTTCGCGGGGGAATCCCCGGGCGGGCGTTTCCCACCAGTTGATTTCAGGGAGTTGAAGATGAGCGACGCCAAGAAGCCCGTGATCGGCACCAGCACCGACGCCGGCACCATCAAGCCGATGGAGAACCACGCGGGCCTCGTCGGCGCCGACGCCCTGATCACGGACCCGGCCGCCAAGCCGATCCTGACGCCGGTGCCGGACCCGGCGGCCGAGAGCCTGCCCGAGGAGACCACGCCGCTGGAGAACCACGCCGGCAGCGTCCAGGACGACATCTTCAAGCCCGCGGAGAACCACGCGGGCTGACCCCACCGGCCGCCGGGCCCACGGGACTCGGTGGATCACGGGGGACACGGGGGACCACGGGGGACACGGGGGGTCCGCGCGGATCACGGGGGAACCGCGCGGACGTACGTACGGGGGAACCACGGGGGGACACGGGGGACCACGGGGGACACGGGGGACCCACGGGGGAACACGGGGGGACGGTCGCGGTGGCCCGGAGGGGGAGCCACCGCGACCGCCGCCGTTCCGGCACGTCCGGGACCGGGCCCGGGTGATTAGGCTGGCGGCGTGTTCACCACCGAGGGACCCAGTCTGCGCGAGCTCACCGTCCAAGCGCTCTCGTCCGTGGAGCGCGGCTACGACCTGCTCGCCCCGAAGTTCGACCACACCCCCTTCCGCACGCCGGACCGCATGCTCGACTCGGTCGCCGAGACGCTGAGCCTGCTCGCCCCCTTCGACGCCGGCCTGGACGTCTGCTGCGGCACCGGCGCCGGGATCGGCGTGCTGCGGCAGCTCTGCCGGGAGCGGGTGACCGGCGTGGACCTCAGCGCCGGGATGCTGGCCGGGGCGCGGGCCGCGCACGCCGGGGCGATCACCCCCGCGGTGGACTTCGTACGGGCCGACGCCCGCGCCCTGCCCTTCGCCGACGCGTACGACCTGGCCGTCTCCTTCGGCGCCTTCGGGCACTTCCTGCCCGCCGAACGCCCCGCGCTCTTCGAGGGCGTGCACCGGGCGCTGCGCCCCGGCGGGGTGTTCGCCTTCCCGATCGGGGCCCCGCTGCCGCTGTCCTCGGCGGGGTACTGGGCCATGCTCGGCTTCGACGCGGCGATGCGGGTGCGCAACGCCGTGTGGCGGCCGCCGTTCGTGATGTACTACCGGACCTTCCCGCTCGGGGGCGTGCGCGAGGACCTGGTGCGGGCCGGCTTCCGCGTGGAGCTGCTGCCGCTGGAGCACTTCGGCCGCCGCCCGGACGGCAGCCCGCACTGGCGGCTGCTGGTGGCCCGCAAGCAGGGGTGACGCGGGCGGTCCGGGTGGTCCCGGCCACGGCGGCCGGTCCGGGTGCCCGCGGCCCCGGGGGCTCAGGCCGGGTGCCCCCGGCCCCGGTGGCTCAGGCCGCCCGCGTGCGGAGTTCCGTCTTCAGGACCTTGCCGCCGGCGTTGCGCGGCAGTTCGGCGACGAACTCAACGGCCCTGGGCACCTTGTAGTTGGCCATCTCCCGGCGCGCCCAGGCGATCAGGTCGTCGGCGGTGAGGGTGGAGCCGGGGCGGCGTACGGCGTAGGCCTTGCCGACCTCGCCCAGGCGCGCGTCCGGTACGCCGACGACGGCGACGTCCGCGATGTCCGGGTGCAGGCCCAGGAGTTGCTCGATCTCGGCCGGGTAGGCGTTGAACCCGCCGACGATGAACATGTCCTTGATCCGGTCGGTGATGCGCAGGTTGCCCGCGGCATCCAGCACGCCGACGTCCCCGGTGCACAGCCAGCCGTCCGGGGTGACGGCCTGCGCGGTCCCGTCCGGGTCCTCGAAGTACCCGCTCATGACGTTGTGCCCGCGCACCCGGATCTCGCCGGGGGTGCCGGGCGCCAGCGGGGTGCCGTCGGCGGAGACCACCCGTACCTCGGTGTCCGGGATGGCCCGGCCCGAGGTGGCCGAGATGACCTCCGCGGGGTCGCCCTGCCGGCACATGGTGACGATGCCGCTGGCCTCGGAGAGCCCGTACGCGGTGAGCACGGTCGCGATGCGCAGCTCGGCCCGCAGCCGCTCGACCAGTTGGAGCGGGACCACGGCGGCGCCGGTGACGACCAGCCGGAGCGCGGACAGGTCGTGGCTGTCGCGGGCGGGGTGGTCGAGCAGGGACTGGTGCAGGGTGGGCGGGCCGGGGAGCACGGAGATCCGCTCGGCGGCGACGTTGGCGAGGACGGTGTCGACGTTGAAGACCGGCTGGGGGACCATCGTGGCCCCGCGCATCAGGCAGGCGATGATCCCGGCCTTGTAGCCGAAGGTGTGGAAGAAGGGGTTCACGATCAGGTAGCGGTCGCCCTCCCGCAGTCCGGCCAGCTCGCTCCACACCTGGTAGCAGCGCAGGGACTGGGCGTGGGTGATGACGGCGCCCTTGGGCCGGCCGGTGGTGCCCGAGGTGAAGATGATGTCGGAGGGGGCGTCGGAGCGCACGGCGGCGGCCCGCTCGCGCACGGCCGCGGCGGACACGGCGTCCCCGTCGGCCAGGAACTCCTTCCAGGTGCGGAAGGAGGGCGGCGCGTCCTCGGCGAGCACGACCACGTCCTCCAGGTGCGGCAGGCCGGGGAGGGGCCCGCTGCCGGTGCCCTCGGCGGCCGCACGGCGCAGCGAGGCGACGTACGAGGTGCCGAGGAAGGTGCCGGTGACGAAGAGCAGCCGCGCCCGGCTGCGTTCCAGCACGTACGCGGCCTCGGCGCCCTTGAAGCGGGTGTTCAGCGGCACGAGCACGGCCCCGGCCGAGACCGCGCCGAGGGCGGAGACGATCCACTCCAGGGTGTTGGGGGCCCAGACCGCGACGCGGTCCCCGGGCTCGACGCCCGCGGCCAGGCAGGCCGCGGCGGCGCGTTCGACGCGCTCGCCGAGTTCGGCGTACGAGATGCGGGTGCGGCCGTCGGCCACGGCCTCGCGGTCCGCGAACCGCACGGCCGCGTCGCGCACCAGCCCCGGAATGCTGACCCAGCGCAGATCCCCGCGTTCTTCCCGGCTCATCAAGGCCTCCCCGCCGCCGGACCGTCGGCCCGGCACCCAGTAGCTGACTATCCGTCAGATTAGCTGTACCCTTCCCGGCTGTCAGCAGTGGAGTACCCGGAGGTGGCGATGGCGGCAACCCTGAAGGACGCTACGGCGATAGTCGGGATCGGCCAGACCGCCTTCGCGAAACGACTCCCCCAGACCGAGAAGGAACTGGCCTGCCGGGCCGTCCTCGCGGCCCTGGAGGACGCCGGGATCGCACCGTCCGAGGTGGACGCCTTCGCCTCGTACACGATGGAGGAGACCGACGAGGTCGAGGTCGCCAAGGCCATCGGCGCCGGCGACGTCACCTTCTTCTCCAAGGTCGGCTACGGCGGCGGCGGTTCCTGCGCCACCGTCGGCCACCTCGCGAGCGCCGTCGCCACCGGCCAGGCCACCGTCGGCGTCGCCTGGCGCTCCCGCAAACGCGGCTCGGGCCCCAGACCCTGGAAGAACACCGCCGTCCAGCTGCCCACCCCCGGCCAGTGGACCCGCCCCTTCGGACTGCTCCGCCCCGCGGACGAGATCGGCATGCTGGCCCGCCGCTACATGCACGAGTACGGCGCCACCCGCGACCACCTCTTCAACGTCGCCCTGGCCTGCCGCAACCGCGCCAACCAGAACCCCGCCGCGATGATGTACGAGCGCCCGCTGACCCGGGATATGTACATGACCGCCCGGTGGATCAGCGACCCGCTCTGCCTCTTCGACAACTGCCTGGAGACCGACGGCGCGCTCGCGTGCGTGATCGTCTCCGCGGAGCGGGCCCGCGACTGCCGGCAGAAGCCGGTGTACGTCCACTCCGTCGCCCAGGGCCTGCCCGCCCAGCACCACGGCATGGTCAACTACTGGAACGACGACCCTCTCTCGGGCCCCGCCTGGACCGCCGCCCGGCACCTGTGGAAGCAGGCCGACTTCGGCCCCCAGGACGTGGACGTCGCCCAGATCTACGACGCCTTCACCCCCCTGATCCCGCTCTCCCTGGAGGGCTACGGCTTCTGCGGGCGCGGCGAGGGCGCCGCCTTCACCGAGGGCGGTGCCCTGGAGATCGGCGGCCGGCTGCCGATCAACACCGGCGGCGGGGGCCTCTCGGAGGCGTACGTGCACGGCTTCAACCTGATCAACGAGGGCGTCAAGCAACTGCGCGGCACCTCCACCGCCCAGGTCCCGGACGCGGCCACCTGCCTGGTGACCGCGGGCGAGGGCGTCCCCACCTCCGCGATCCTGCTGCGCGCCTGAGCCGCGCGCCCCGAGAGGAGCCGAACGATGACCGCGAACGGAACGACGGCCACCGACCCGGCCGTCGCAGGCGCCGAGGAGGGGCTGCTGCTGCCCGTCCCCGACGAGGACGGCGCGCCCTTCTGGGAGTACGCGGCCCGCGGCGAACTGCGGGTGCAGGCCTGCGCCGCCTGCGGCCGGCTGCGCTTCCCGCCCCGCCCCTGCTGCCCGCACTGCCAGTCCTTCGACAGCGAGTGGCGGCAGATGAGCGGGCGCGGACGGATCTGGTCGTACGTCTTCCCCCACCCGCCGCTGCTGCCCGCCTACGCCGCCCAGGCCCCGTACAACGTGGTCCTGGTGGAGCTGGCCGAGGCGCCGCACATCCGCCTCGCCGGGAACCTGGTGAGCGCGCCGGACGCGCCGCTGGACTCCGTCGACCCGGCCCGGCTGCGGATCGGCGCCCGGGTACAGGTCGCCTTCGCCGAGGTGGGCGGCGTGACCGTGCCCCGCTGGCTGCTGGAGCGCCCGTGAGCGCGGAGCCGGGCGGGGGCCTGCGGGTCGATCGGGACAAGGCCACCGGCGTCGCCGTGGTCACCCTCTCCCGGCCCGAGCGGCACAACGCCCTCGACCTCGCCACCGCGGCCGAACTCGCCTCCACCTGGCAGGAGTTCCGCTTCGACGCGTCGGTACGGGCCGTGGTCGTGACCGGCGCCGGGCGGGCCGCCTTCTGCACCGGCATCGACCGGTCGGCGGACGTGCCGCAGCCCAGCTCCCCGTACGCGATCGAGGACCCGATGATCGCGACCGGGCCGAAGGCCAACGGCCTGTGGACACCGGTGATCGCCGCCGTCAACGGGATGGCCTGCGGCGGCGCCTTCTACCTGCTCGGCGAGGCGGAGTTCCTGGTGGCCTCCACCGAGGCCACCTTCTTCGACCCGCACACGACGTACGGCATGGTCAGCGCCTACGAGGCCGTCTACATGGCCCAGCGGATGCCGTTCGGCGAGGTGGCCCGGATGTCGCTCATGGGCACCGCGGAGCGGCTCTCCGCCCGGCGCGCGTACGAGATCGGGCTCGTCTCGGAGCTGACCGAACCCGGCGAGGAGCTGGCCGCCGCCGTCCGCTGCGCGGAGACGCTGGCCGGCTATCCGGCGGAGGCCGTCCAGGGCACCGTACGGGCGGTCTGGTCGGCGAAGGAGGCCGCCAGGGCCCAGGCCCTGGCCCACGCCCCGCACCTGATCGCGCTGGGGAACCTGGCGCCGGAGCGGCAGGCGGAGCTGTTCAGCTCGCGGAAGGCGACGGGCCCGGGGCCGGGCTTCCGGACCCGGTGACCTCTCTGACGCCGTCGACCTCGCACTTCTTGACGTCGGCGGCCTTGCGGGGCTTGGTCATGGGCACCTCCACCTCCTTGGTGCCGTGGGCACCGACGGTGACCGTGACGGTCCGCTCGTCGATCTCCGTGGAGGTGACGCCGCCGAGGAAGTCCACCTCGACCTCCACGGTGACCGGCCGGCCGACGTTGCCGGTCACCTGGACGAGCGCCGAGGTGCGGGGCTTGGAACCGGCCTTGGACCTGGACTTCCGGGCGCCGGCGGACTTGTCCGGGCCCGCACACTCCCAGATCACCACCGAGACCGGCTCCCGGGTGGACGCGGTGGTGGCGGTGGCGTTGGCGCCGTTCCCGGCGTTGTCCTGGTAGTCGCCGTCGCTGTGCGTGCCGTTGCGCTTCTTGGAGCTGGAGCAGCCGCCGCCGGAGTCGGAGTCCGAGCCGGACCGGGACTTGCTCTTGCCGCCCGACGAGCCGTGGCCGTGCCCGGTGGCGAAACCGGTCAGCGACAGGACCACCACGGTCAGCACGGACGCGAACTTGATACGACGGCGCAGCACGTGCGCTCCCTCCCCCGATGACGGCGCGCCACGCTACCAGGGGTGCCGGGGTGCGGGGGCGCCGGGCCGGGCGTAGCGTCGGGAGCGAGAGCCCGACTCAGGAGGCCGAGCATGATCCGCAATCTCCTCGGCGGTCTGATGGGCCTCATCGGAGCGACGGCCGCCGTCTGGAGCCCCTTCCGTGCCTGGTACGACGGCCGTCACGGCAGCGACTACCGCATCGAGGAGCTCTTCTCCGGCTCCGGGATCACCGCCGACCGCGCCGCGCTCCTCGGCTCCCTCTTCCTGCCCTTCCTCGTGGCCGCGGTCCTCGCCCTGGTCGCCGCCCTGCTGCGGTCCCGGCTGCTGATGGCCGTGGCGGGCGTGCTGGTGCTGGGCTTCACCGTGCTGTGGATGGTCCGGCAGGGCCAGGCCGCGGGTGCGCTGACGGTCGGCGGTGACGCGGGCGGGCTGGGCGACGGGGTGGCGAACGCGTTCGGCGGCGGCGTGCTGATGCTGCTGGGCGCGGTGGTCATGAGCGGCCGCCGGCGCGCTCCGCGCCGGCCGCTTCCGGCCCACGATCCGTCGCCTCCGCCGTCGGCCCACGAGTGGGCTCCGCGGGGCGGGGGTGCGGGGGCGCCGGTGCCGGCGCCGGACCGGGACGCGACGCGGGAGCACCCGGACGCAGGGGCGGAACCGGGGGCGACGCGGGAGTACCCGCGGCCGGAACCGGGGCCGGGGGCGACGCGGGAGTACCCGCGGCCGGCTTCCCCGGAGGACGGTCACGGACCCGTACTGGGCTCGCCCCTGCACGAGCAGGACCCGGCCCCGAACGGACCGGACCACGGTCCCCCGCTGGGACCCCCGCTGAACAAGGACTGACCGCCGGCCGCCTCCTGCGGGGCAACTCCCCGGGGGTCCGGGGGCAGCGCCCCCGGTTTCGGGAAGGGGCGGGGTGGGGAAGCGGCTCCGCGCAGCGGCGACGGCCCGCACCACCCCGGCACCGCACCCGGCCACGCACCGCACCCGGCACGGGACCGGCACCCGGCACGGGACCCGCACCGGGGGTGTCAGGTGGTGCGGGTACCCGTGCCCTTGGCCGCGTCGAGGGCGTACACGCACCGGTCCTTGCTGCACGCGTAGACCACGCCCGCCTTCGCCACCGGCGACCCGGTGATCTCGCCGCCCGTCGCGAGCTTCCAGCGCAGCTGGCCGCCCGCCGCGTCCAGCGTGTACAGGCAGTGGTCGGCGGAGCCGAAGTGGACCCGGCCCTCCGCCACGGCGGGGGCGCCGGTGATCTCGCCGCCCGCGGCGAACCGCCACTTCGGGGTGCCGGTGACCGCGTCCAGCGTGTACAGCGCGCTGCCCGCCCCCAGGTGGATGCTGCCGTCCGCCACGATCACCGGCTCGGCGGACTGCCGCGGCTCGGTGGCGATGCGCCAGCGGTCCTTGCCGGTGGTGGCGTCGAGCGCGTACACCGTGCCGAGGTAGTCCACCAGGTACACGCCGCCGCCGGTCACCGCGGGCCCCGGCGCGAACGCCGGCGGGGCCAGGAAGACCGCGGGCGCCTCGAAGTGCCACCGCACCCGGCCGGAGGCCACGTCGATGCCCAGCACGCGGGTGCCGGCCGCCACGTACACGTAGCCGTCCGCCGCCGGGGTGACCCGGACCGGGACGTTCCCGCAGGAGGCCGCGTCGCCGATCGGGTACGACCACCGCTCGGTGCCGGTGCGCGCGTCCAGGGCGCGCAGCCGCGCGTCCTGCCAGACGTACACCGTGCCGTCGTGGACCACCGGACCGGCCTCGGGGGTCTCGAAGTCGGTCTGGCCGCCCGTGACCTCCCACAGCTTCCGGCCGTTCGCCGCCTCCCAGGCCTGTACGCCGCCGCCGCGCGTGGCGGTGACGACGGTGCCCCGGTCGGCCTTCAGCGCGTACACCCACGCGTCCGTGCCCAGCCGCCACCGCTCGGACCCGTCCTGCGCGTCCAGCGCGTACAGCGTCGGGCCGTCGGAGGCGTGGATGCGGCCGTCCGCGACCTGCATGGCCCAGGCCACGTCCCGCGTCTTGAACTGGCGGCGGCCGCTGGCCACGTCCAGCGCGTGCACCTCGAAGGAGGTCACGTACAGCAGGTCGCCGTCGACGGCCGGGGTGCCCCAGACCTCGTTCGACATCCGGAACCGCCAGGGGCGCCAGCGCCCGCTGTCCGGTGCCGCCGCGGGCCGCGGCACGGCCCCGGCGGACGGTCCGGTGGCGTTCGACGGCGCGGGCGGCGCGGCCACCCCGCCGGGCGGCCGGATCCAGCCGGTGGCCGCGCCGGCCTCGGCGACGGCCACGGCCGAGCCGCGGGACACCCGCGGGCCGGGCCCGATCGGCACGGACGCACCGGCCAGGCGTACGGGCTCACCGGACGCCACGGAGGACCCGGCGGACCCCACGGGCGCCACCGGCGGGTGCTGCGGCATCGGCGGGGCGACGGCCGGCCCGGTACGCGGGTCCGCCCACTCCCTGACGGGCGCGGGCCCGGGCTCCCGGCCCGGCGGCACGGCGCGGTCCCGGCGGTGCGTGGCCGGCCCGGAGACCGGACCGGCGCCGTGGCCGCCCGCCCCGCGCCCGCCCGCGCCGCCGCCCGGCGTGGTCGTCGTACGCCCGGAGGCCCCGGCGCGGCGCTGCTCGATCAGCTCCACGGCGCGCCCCGGCAGCCAGGCCGAGGCCGTGCCGCTGTCGTCGCCCGCGGCGAAGAGGTGCGGGGCGAGCTGCGCCTGGAGGTCGGCGGGGGTGGGCCGCTGCGTGGCGTCCATCTGCATGCAGGACTCGATGAGCGGCCGCAGCTCCTCCGGCAGCCCCTCCAGGTTCGGCCCCTCGCGCAGCAGCATGAAGACCGTCTCCACGGGGTTCGCGCCGTGGTACGGGGGGTGGCCGGTGGCGGCGAAGACGAGCGTGGAGCCGAGGGAGAAGACGTCGCTGGCGCCCTTGACGCTGCGGGAGTCCTTCGCCTGCTCGGGCGACATGTAGGCGGGGGTGCCGACCGCGACGTTCGTCATGGTCAGCCGGGTGTTGGAGACACCGCTGGCGATGCCGAAGTCGATGACGCGGGGGCCGTCCTCGACGACGAGCACGTTGGACGGCTTCAGGTCGCGGTGGACCAGGCCCGCCCCGTGGATGGACTGGAGCGCCTCGGCGATGCCGGCCGCCAGCCAGCGCACGGCCTGCGCGGGCATCGGCCCGCACTCGTTGACGATCTCCTCCAGGGAGGGCGCCGGTACGTACGCGGTCGCCAGCCACGGCACGGCGGCCCGCGGGTCGGCGTCGACCACGGCGGCCGTGTAGAAGCCGCTGACGGCGCGCGCCGCCTCGACCTCCCGCGTGAACCGCACGCGGAACAGCTGGTCCTCCGCCAGCTCGGTCCGCACGGTCTTGATCGCCACGCGTCGGCCGGAGGCCGAGCGTGCCAGATAGACCAGACCCATGCCGCCCGCGCCGAGCCGGCCCAGCACCTCGAACGGGCCGATCCGTCTCGGGTCGTGCTGCGTCAGCTGCTCCACTCGTCTGCCACCTCCCCGTACGGGCCGTTCTCAGGACCCGCTTCCTACAGCACGGTGCAGCGTCTCACCGCAGCGTCTCAGCGTCTCACCACGGGGTGACACCCGGTGGTGCGCACCCTGATTCTGTCTGGCCCGGGCCCGATGGGCGAACCCAGGGGCGGATCGGGGTGTCTTACCGCGATCCGGACACGTCGGGCGTCCCACCCGCTCGCGTACCGGGCGTTCTGCCTGGTCACACGCCGGATGCTCCGCCTGCTCCCCCGTTCCGTCCGGTCACGACGTTTCGGAGAGCATCGCGAAGGCCGCCCCTTGATTGTCCGCGACGACCGCGATCCTCCCGTAGGGGGTGTCGAAGGGATCCGCGGTGACGCGTCCGCCCAGGCGCTGGACGGTGCCCACCGAAGTGTCGCAGTCCTGGACGGCGAAGTACGTGAGGAAATGCGCGGGCATCGCGGCCGGGAAGGCCTCGGTGATCACGCTGCGGCCCAGCACGGCGGTGTCGGGGCCGGGCGCGCTGCCCGGCGGGGACCAGGTGCGGTACTCGACGCCCGCGTCGTCCCGGTCCTCGGGGACGTAGCCGAAGACCCGGGCGTAGAAGACGTCCACCGCGTCGCGCTCGCGGGTGTAGACCTCGGCCCAGCAGAAGGAGAAGGGCTCGTTCTGCCGCTCGAAGCCGTGGTGGGTGCCGGGCTGCCAGAGGCCGAAGACGGCCCCGCCCGGGTCGGCGGCCATGGCGATGCTGCCGTAGGGGCCGACCGGCATCGGGGGAATGATCACCTGGCCGCCGGCGTCCGTGATCCGGGCGGCGGTGGCGCGGGCGTCGCGGGCGGAGAGGTAGACGTTCCACACGGTGGGCATGCGGCCGTCGGGCTTGGGGGCGAGCGCGGCGACGTTGCGGCCCTCGCTGAAGGCCTGGGTGTAGCCGCCGTACTCCGGCCCGGCGCTCTCGCCGAAGGTCCACTCGAAGAGCTCACCGTAGAACCGCTTGCCCGCCTCTACGTCCGGGAGCGAGGCGTCCACCCAGCAGGGCGTGCCCTCAGTGAATCCGGCCATGGCCCCGTCCCTTCCTTGCGCGCGGTGCGCGGCCGTACGTGATGTCAAGCTAATGGGCTCCCGGCGGTCACGCAGCGAGAGGAATCGAACACCGTGGGCGGTGCGGCGGGCGGCCGGACGGGGTCCGGGCTTGGGGCGCCGGGGTTCCGGGGTGTCCGGGGGCTTGTCCACCGACGTTGTCCACAGGCTGTTGATAAGACTATTCGGGGGACGGGGTGGGGGACGAGTGGGTGGCGAGTGGGTGGCGACGGGGAGGGGGCCGAGGTCTGGTCCGGGGGCTCGGGGTGGCGGTTGCGGCGGTACGGGCGGCTGCCGCCGGGGCGCCGGAAACCGCGGTGCGGAGGTACCCCGAACCGTGCGGAAACCGGGCACGGAGGGCCCGTAACCCCATTTGCAGGCGGCCGAATCGCGCGCCGATCACCCCTCGGTAAGCTGACGGCATGACAGGACAAGTACGCACCGTCGACGGCCGCGTGGCCGGTCGGCGCGGTCAGGCGACGCGGCAGAAGCTGCTCGACTGCCTCAGCGAGATGCTCAGCTCCTCGCCATACCGCGACGTCAAGGTCATCGACGTCGCACGCAAGGCCGGGACCTCGCCCGCGACCTTCTACCAGTACTTCCCCGACGTCGAGGGGGCGGTTCTGGAGATCGCGGAGCAAATGGCCACCGAGGGCGCACAATTGACCGCGCTCGTCGAGGGCCGCGCCTGGGTCGGCAAGGCTGCCTGGCAGACCTCCGAGGAGCTCGTCGAGGGATTCCTCGACTTCTGGCGCAAGAACGACGCCATCCTCCGCGTGGTCGACCTCGGTGCCGCCGAGGGCGACAAGCGCTTCTACAAGATCCGCATGAAGATCCTGAACTCCGTCACCAACTCCCTGACGGAGTCCATGAAGGAACTCCAGGCCAAGGGCAAGGTCGACAAGGACGTCAGCCCCGCCGCCATGGCCGGATCGCTGGTCGCCATGCTCGCCGCGGTGGCCTCGCACCAGAAGGGCTTCCAGACCTGGGGCGTCAAGCAGGCCGAGCTGCGGCCGAACCTCGCCCTCCTGGTGCACCTGGGCATCACGGGCAAGAAGCCGACCAAGTAGGGCCGGCCGGCCGCAGGGGCTCCCGGGAGAGGGGCCGCGGCCGGCGCCGGACACCGGCACATCCTGTCTGCGCGGCGGCGGACCACCCGGGGGTCCGCCGCCGTGGTGCGTACGGGGCGGGCCGGCGGTGCAGCCAGGCCGGCGGCGCGGATGCGGTGGGCGCCGCATCGCGTACCGGCTCGGGCCGACGACGCCACCCTCGGGCGGGGTGCGCGGAGGTCCCGGCGCACACCGGGTCCGGTCAGCGGCGCTCCAGGCGGAAGAGCCGGATCTCGCGCTCGATCCTGGCCTGGTACGTCGCGTACGGCGGCCAGAACCTCAGCACCGCCTGCCACGCCTCCGCCCGCTCCTCGCCCGCCAGCAGCCGGGCGCGCACCGCGATGTCCTCGCCCCGCCAACTCACCTGCGCATCGGGGTTCTTGAGGAGGTTGGCGGTCCAGGCGGGATGACCCGGACGGCCGAAGTTGGAGCCGATCAGGATCCAGGTGCCGGCCGCCTCCTCCGGCATGCACGCGAGCGGCGTGGTGCGCGGCTGCCCGGACCTGGCGCCCTTGGCGGTGAGGATCACGCCCGGCAGCATCTGGGCGCTGAGCATCACCTTGCCGCGCGTGAGCCGGTGGACGGCGCGGTCCATGGCGGGGATGAAGTGCGGGGCGATCTTCGCGAACGTACGGGTCGAGGAAACCTTCTGCATCAGGCGGACACCGGGAGGCATCAGACGGCCACCCTCTCTTCTGTCGTGGTGGGGGTTCCGGCAGGGGTTCCGGCAGGGGCGAACAGGCCGGCGCGCTGTGCGGCGTACGCGCGCAGCCGGTGGACGGGGCCGAAGAGCAGCTCGTCGGCCGCGGCCCGCTTGAAGTACAGGTGCGCGTCGTGCTCCCAGGTGAAGCCGATACCGCCGTGCAGTTGGACGGCCTCCGCGGCCGCCGTGCGCAGCGCCTCCAGACCCTGGGCGAGGGCCAGGCCGCCCTGCCCCGGGTCCCAGGCGGCGTAGTACGCGGCCGAGCGGGCCGCCTGGAGCTGTACGTACACGTCGGCGAGCCGGTGCTTGACCGCCTGGAACGAGCCGACGGGCCGGCCGAACTGCTCTCGCGCCTGCACGTACTCGACGGTCCTGGCCAGGGCCTGCCCGGCGGCCCCGGCCGCCTCCGCGGCCAGCACGGCCGCGGCCCCGAGGCCGGCGGCGGCGAGCGCGGCGCAGATCTCCGCCTGGTCGTCCTCTCCCAGCAACTCCGCCGGTGTGTCCCGGAGTTGTACGCGCCCCTGCGGGCGGGTCTCGTCCAGCACGGTCTGCCGGGCCCGCGCCAGGCCGGGCGCGTCCGCCCGCACCAGGAACAGCTGCGCCCGGCTGCGGGCGAACCCGCCCGTGTGCGCGGCCACGACCAGCAGCTCCGCGCCGTGGCCGTCCAGCACCTGGGCGGCCTCGCCGTAGAGCAGCCAGCCGCCCGCCTCCATGTCCACCCGCGCCTGGATGCCGCCGGCGCGGCCGCCGCCGGCCCAGCCGTCGGGGGCGTTGTCGCAGGTCAGGCCGAGGGCGGTGGAGAGCGCGGGGCCGGGCACCACGAGGGTCGCGGTCAGCTCCCCGCCCGCGATGCGGGGCAGCAGCTCCGCCTGCTGGGCGGGGGTGCCGAGGGCCGCGATCAGGGGGGCGGCGAGCACGGAGGTGGCCAGCAGCGGCGAGGGGGTCAGCGCGCGGCCGGTCTCCTCGCACGCGAGGGCCAGGTCGGCGAGGGTGCAGCCGACGCCGCCGCGGTCCTCGGGGAGGGCGAGGCCCGGCAGTCCGAGCTGCCGGGCGAGCTGCTGCCACAGCTCGCGGTCGTATCCGGCTGGGGTGCGTACGGCGGCCTTGACCTCGTCGGGTCCGCTGCGCTTGCCCAGCAGCTCCCTCAAGGTGCGGCGGATCTCGTCCTGTTCCGCGGTGAAGGCGGCATCCATCGGCGGGCTCCTCCCCGTATCTGACGGCGCGTCATATTAGGGCGGCCGAGCGTGGATGCACAGAGCGCGGGGCGGTCGGACTCCTGCCGCGGGGGGCAACATCTGATGTACCGTCAGATCCATGTCGTCCTCCTCCAGCTCCTCCAGCACCAGCACGCGTGCTGCGGCCGCGGCCGGGCGGTCCGCGCCCGGCCGTCGCAGGGTCGCCGTCGTCGGCGTCGCCCTCTCCGACTGCGGCCGGGTCGACGAGGCCACCCCGTACGCCCTGCACGCCCAGGCGGCCCGGCGCGCCCTGGCCGACTCCGGACTCGACCGCTCGGTCGTCGACGGCTTCGCCTCCGCCGGGCTCGGCACCCTGGCGCCGGTCGAGGTCGCCGAGTACCTCGGGCTGCGGCCCACCTGGGTGGACTCCACCTCGGTCGGCGGCGCGACCTGGGAGGTCATGGCGGCCCACGCGGCGGACGCCATCGCGGCCGGGCACGCCAACGCCGTCCTGCTGGTCTACGGCTCGACGGCGCGCGCCGACATCAAGGCCCGCCGCCGGACGTCGAACCTCTCCTTCGGGGCGCGCGGCCCCTTGCAGTTCGAGGTCCCCTACGGGCACACCCTGGTCGCCAAGTACGCCATGGCCGCGCGCCGGCACATGCACGAGTACGGCACGACGCTGGAACAGCTCGCCTCGGTGGCCGTCCAGGCCCGGGCCAACGCCGCGACCAACCCGGACGCGATGTTCCGCACCCCGATCACCGTGGACGAGGTGCTGGGCGGCGACATGATCGCGGACCCGTTCACCAAGCTGCACTGCTGCATCCGGTCCGACGGCGGCTGCGCGGTACTGCTGGCCGCCGAGGACTACGTACCGGACACCGCGAAGGCCCCGGTCTGGATCCTGGGCACGGGCACGTCCGTCTCGCACACCACGATGTCGGAGTGGGAGGACTTCACGGTCTCGCCGGCCGCGGTCTCGGGGCGGCTGGCCTTCGAACGGGCGGGGCTGCGCCCCGCGGACGTCGACGTCGCGCAGATCTACGACGCCTTCACCTACATGACCCTGGTGACGCTGGAGGACCTGGGCTTCTGTGCGAAGGGCGAGGGCGGCGCCTTCGTGGAGAAGGGCCGGCTGCTCCGGGACGGCGAACTGCCGGTCAACACGGACGGCGGCGGCCTGTCGGCCTGCCACCCGGGGATGCGGGGCCTGTTCCTGATCGTGGAGGCGGTCCGCCAGCTGCGCGGCGAGGCGGGCGAAGGCCAGGTCCGAAAGCCCGGCGGCCGCCTGCCGGAGGTAGCGGTCGCCTCGGGCACCGGGGGGTGGTTCTGCTCGTCGGGAACGGTGCTGCTGGGGAGGGGGTAGGGGGGTGGGGTGGAAGTGAGGGTGGGGGCGGGGCTACGGGTACGAGTCCCCGCACCCGGCATGGCGCGGGCCGGGGGCATTCCACACCCGCACCCGGCGCCGGGGCGGGCCGGGGGCATCCACAGCGGCCCTGTCTTGGATGGGTTCCTGGAGCCACCCGCCACTTGAGGGTGTTTCCGGGGCGGGGCGGCCCGTCAAGGGCGCTCCGCTGCGCTCCGCGTCGCCTTCGGCGATTCCACTTCGTTCCACCCTTGACCGCCCACCCCGCCCCGGGGGTACGACGAGTGGCGGGAGGCTCCAGGAGGGACGGTCAGGGGGCAAAGCCGAGAGCCGGCCGGCGGCCATGGGAGCGTGCCCGGCGGCTCCGCCCCCCGGCGGACGGGCGGGAGCCCGGCATCGGCTCCCGATCCCCAGTGCCGGGGCGGGGCCGGGCCCCGGTGCCGGGGGCACGCGCCTGGTACCGGAGTGCATGAGGTGTCTCCCTGGGCGTCTTTCCTGGGGTTGTCCGCCGAGGTCTTTGCCTTCCGGGCCGGGGTGGCCTGTCAAGGGTGGAACGAAGTGGAATCGCCGCAGGCGACGCGACGAAGGAGCGCCCTTGACAGGGCACCCCGGCCCGGAAACCCTCGGTCGGCGGACGGCCCCGGATACGTCCAGTTCCCTGAGGCCGGCGCAGGGGATGCCGCCCTCCGTCCACCTCCCCGACACCCCTCCGCTCAGAGTTGGCCGTGCTCGCGGAGGACTCGGCGGGCTTGGGCGAAGAGCATGCCGACGTTCACGGTCTTGCGGCAGACGACCACCGCGACCACTTCGTCGGTGCTGTCGATGCGCAGGAAGAGGTGCGCCAGGTTGTCGCTGTTGACCAGGATCTCCTGGAAGTAGTGGCGGTCGCTGACGATGCCGCGGCGCTCCTTGAAGATGCCCTCGATCATCACGACGTTGCGGCCCTGGAAGAGTTCGAGCGTCGCGGCCGCCAGCATGTCGAGGACTTCCGCCGGGTGGGAGTCGACCGTCTCGACGGACAGCAGCATGCCGGTCGACATGTCGATGACCCCCGCGGCCACGCAGTCGGGAACCTCCGCACGCAGCCGCTTGACCAGGGTCGCGACCTGTTCGGACATGCTCGGGCCCCCGTGGGGTGTAGGGGTGCTCATCGTGCTCCTTGGTGGGATTGGGTGGTGGGTGCGGTGGGCGTCGTGGGTGCGGTGGGCGTCGTGCGTGCCGCGGGCCTCACGTGCCGCGTGGCGCCTCCGGCGCCGTCAGGAGGGCTGTCAGGCGTTGGAGGGTGGCCTGCGTTTCGGTGTGGAGGCGGCGGACGTCCAGGCCCGTGTCGCCCAGTACGCCGATCAGGGCCATGTCGCCGACGGGGTGGGCGACCAGGTAGCCGTCGGTGAAGCGCGACACGGTGTGGTGCAGCAGCCCCTTGCTGGTCATGGCGCCCGCGCGGCGGGCGAGGCTGACGGCCGCTGCGGTGAGTGCGGCCAGGCTCTCCGCGTCCGCGGTGTCGTCGGTCTCCGCCGTGATCAGCAGACCGTCCACGGACGCCACGACGATGTCGGTGACGCCGACGACGCGGTCCCGCAGTTCCCGCATCTCCGTGGCGAGTTGGGTGTTCCTGGTGGTCAAGGTTCTCCTGTCGTGCTGCGTCGTGTTGCCTGTTCGTGGGCCCAGCGGGTGCCGCCGAGCGCCCGGTACCTGGCGAGGAAGGCCGGCGGGGGCTCCCACGGCTCGGCCACGGGGCGCAGCGGCAGTACGTCGCCGATGCCGCTCGCGCCGGGGCGGCGTCGTGGGAGGCGGGCGTGGGCGGGAGGGCCCGGAGGCGGGCCCGGGGGCGGGGGTGCCGTCGGCGCGGGTTCCGTCGGTGCGTCGGCCGTGGGCACCGTTGCGAGGAGGCCTTCGCCCAGCAGGCGGGAGACCTCGACGGTGACGGCGTACAGGCTCCGGCCGAGCAGGAAGGCGATGTCGCGGACGCTGCGGCGGCCGTTGGCTCGGAGCAGGATCTCCCTGCGCTCGCCGGTGGCCGGGCCGGCGAGCCGGGCCGAGCCGGCCGGGGTACGGGCGATGCGGGTGCGGAACGGGGAGGGGCACCGGCCCAGGGCGCTGAGGACGCGGATCCGCCGGCCCGCCTCCTCCACCAGCCAGTCCGGTTCGATGCCGGCGGGGGCGGCGAGGCGGCAGGTGTCCGCGTCGCGGTCGAGGGTGAAGCCGTTGATGCGGCCCATTCCGACGGCCAGCGCGCCGTCGAGGGCGGCCATCGCGCACATCAGCTGTAACTCGGCGCTGCCCACCAGGTCCTGGGCGATCAGCGCGGTTCCGAGGCGCCCGTCGGCGGCCGAGGAGCGGGTGACGGACGCCCAGTCGGCCTCGCTCACGCGGCCCGAGCGCAGGAGCAGGGTCTCGACGCCCGGGGCGCCGGGCGAGGCCACCTCCAGGAGTGCGCCGCGGCGGAGGTGGAAGGAGCCGCCGGGCTCTCCGGAGACCAGCAGCTCTCCGGAGAGCCGGTCCCGTGCCGCCTCGGTGAGCGCCCTGGCCAGGTCGAGCCCCGTCACCCTCGATGGATTCCGACGTGGCGCCGGTACGTCGATTTCTGCCATGCCCCTGCAATCAGCCGCTGCCGCATATGCCAACTCGCTGACCGCACCGTAGCCACGCGCACTGATCATTCGATATGAATATTCAGTAGTGATCGGCTTATGTCGCGACCCGAGCGTTCGGGACCCGATTGATCGTGTATTCGATTGTTTCCGGAGCCGGCGGCTCGGACTACGGCACGGCGCGGCGCAGTTCCACGTACGCGATCTCGTCGCCGTCCAGGACGTAGCGGTCGAACTCCTCGAAGCCCCGGGCCAGGGCGAAGGCCAGGCCCGACGCGTTCGACTCCAGTACCACCGTCTCGACCTGCGTGACCCCCAGGGCGCGGGCGGTCGTCAGGGCGTGCTCGTAGAGGGCGCTGCCGTGGCCGCGGCCGCGGTGCTCCGGGAGGACGCGGGCGATCACCACGGCCGCGTCGGGGTTCTCGTCCGGCGGGCGGACCGTGGTGTTGCCGACCGGTTCGTCGCCCAGGTACGCCACGTCCAGGTGGTGGCGCGCCGCACGTTCCCGTACGTCCGCCAGGGACAGCGGGTGGGTCGGGATGATCGTGTTGTGTACGTGCCGCCAGTGGCCGAGCATCTCGTCGCCCACCGGCCGCACGATCCGCAGCTGGTCCATGGCGCGCAGCCAACCCGGCCGGGGCCGTGCCCGTCAATCGCGTTCTGGTGCTGGGAGGATGGGGCCATGACGACCACCGCCGAGGAATTCCGCAAGGCGCTGCGCTCCCTGCGCGTCTGGGACACCGAGCTGCCCGCCTTCGACGTCGACCGGGCGCCCGGAGAGCCGCTGGGGCTGTTCCACGAGTGGTTCGCGCACGCCGTGGCGGCCGGCCAGACCGAGCCGCACACCATGTCCCTCGCGACGGCCGACGGCGAAGGGCGCCCGGACGTGCGGACGCTGATGCTGCACGACGCCGACGGGCGCGGCTGGCACTTCGCCTCGCACTCCGGCAGTGCCAAGGGGCGTCAGCTGGCCGGCCGCCCCGAGGCCGCGCTCGGCTTCTACTGGCCCGCGGTGGGGCGGCAGGTCCGGGTGCGGGGCCGGGTGGTGACCGGCGGCGCCGAGGAGGCCCGCGCGAGTCTCGCCGTACGGTCGCGCGGGGCGCTCGCCGCCGCGCTCACCGGGCGGCAGAGCCAGGTGCTGGGGTCCCTGGACGAGCTGTACGCCGCCTCCTCGGCGGCCTGGGAGCGGGCCGGGGCCGAGCCCGACGCGCCGGCGCCCAGCTGGACGCTGTACGTACTGGAGCCGCGCGAGGTGGAGTTCTTCCAGGGGGACGCCCAGCGCCGTCACGTCCGGCTGCGCTACCTGCGTGAGGCGGACGGCGGGTGGGTACGGGAGCTGCTCTGGCCCTGAGGCCGCGGGCCGGGCAGGGCCCGGACAGGGGCCGGGCAGGGGCCGGACAGCGGCCCGGACAGGGGCCAGGCAGGGGCCGGACAGCGGCCCGGCCCCCGGCCTCACGGCCTCCCGGCCCCCGTCAGCCGCGCGCCGGCCGGAAGACCGGGACGTGGATCTCGTCCGTCTCCGCCCGGAAGGCCACCTCCAGCGGCATGCCGACGCGCAGGTCGTCCGCCGCGCAGTCGATCACCTCGGTCATCATGCGGGGTCCCTCCGCCAGATCGGCCACGGCGGCGACGTACGGGACCCGGGAGCCGAAGGGCGGCAGGTCGTTGCGGTACACGACCGACCAGGTGTAGAGGGTGGCTCGGCCGCTCGCGGGCTCCCACGCCACCGTCTCGCTCCAGCAGTGCGGGCAGAACTCCCGCGGGTAGTGGTGGGCCCGCCCGCAGCTCCCGCACCGGCGCAGCAGCAGCCGCCCCCCGGCGGCGGCCTCCCACCAGGGCCGGGTGAAGGCGTCCACGTCGGGCAGGTCGAAGCGGGGCGTGGGCGCGGCGGCGGTCACAGGAAGAGTCCCGTCGCGTGGTCGAGCGACCAGGTCTGCCAGCTCATGGTGAACAGCGCGACGAGGGAGATCAGCGCCATCATGGCGTTCTGCCCCTGCTCGGCCCAGTCGTGGATCATCAGCACCAGGTAGAGCAGGTTGAGCAGCAGGCCGCCGACGAGGGCGACCGGCGTCAGGAAGCCGGTCACCAGCCCCAGGCCCAGGGCGAGCTCGGCGTAGACGACGACGTACGCCATCAGCCGCGGACGGGGCTGCACGACCTTCGCGAAGCCGGTCTTCACGAACGGCCAGCGGTGCTTGTCCGCGACGTCCGCCGCCCACGCGATGCCGGTGCCGCGCTCGAACCAGCCCTTCTTGTCCTTGTGCCGCCAGCTCTCCAGCCACCACAGGCCGAGGCCTATCCGGAGCACGGCGACCCACTCGGCGCCGCCGAGCAGGATGGTCCGCATCGCCCGTCCACCTCCCTCACCCACACGCACTCATCTGACGGTACGTCAGTTCAGCGGATGGGACCCCTTCCGCACAAGACCCGGGTCCCGTGATCGATTCGCAACCGGATCCCGCCTTGACCGAGACCCATCAACGCTGTGTGCCGATACGCTCACAGCTCATGCTGGACACCACCCCCCTCGAGAACCACACCGAACCCCGCCCCGTGTACGTCATCGGCGCCGGGCCCGGCGGGCTCGCCGCGGCAGCGGCGCTGCGCGCCCGGGGCGTACGGGCCGTGGTCATCGAGAAGTCCGACGCCGTGGGCGCCTCCTGGCGCCGCCACTACGACCGGCTGCGGCTGCACACCACCCGGCGGCTCTCCGCGCTCCCCGGGCTGGCGATGCCCCGGAAGTTCGGCCGGTGGGTGGCCCGCGACAACGTGGTCCGGTACCTGGAGAAGTACGCCGAGCACCACGAGCTGGAGCTCGTCACCGGCGTCGAGGTGACCCGCGTCGACCCCGCCGAGGACGGTGCCGGCTGGGTGCTGCACGCCACCGGCGGACGGGAGCTCGCCGCCTCCGCCGTGATCGTCGCCACCGGCTTCAACCACACGCCCCGGCTGCCGGACTGGCCCGGCGCCGACGCGTTCACCGGCACGCTGCTGCACGCGAGCGAGTACCGGAACCCGGGTCCGTACGAGGGCCTCGACGTGCTCGTGGTCGGCGTCGGCAACACCGGCGCCGAGATAGCCGTCGACCTCGCCGCGGGCGGGGCCGGGCGGGTGCGGCTGGCGGTGCGCACCGCCCCGCACATCGTGCGCCGCTCCACCCTGGGCTGGCCGGCCCAGCGCACCGGGATCCTGTGCCGGCGGCTGCCGGTGCGGCTGGTCGACCGGCTGGGCGCGGCGGTCGGGAAGCTCTCGGTGCCGGACCTGGCGGAGTACGGGCTGCCGCGCCCGGACACCGGGCTGTACACCCGGGTCCGCGAGGGGGCGATCCCCGTGCAGGACGTCGGGCTGATCGACGCGGTGCGGGAGCGGCGGGTGGAGCCCGTGGCGGCCGTGGAGTCGTTCGAGGGCGCCGAGGTGGTGCTGGCGGACGGCAGCCGGGTGACGCCGGACGTGGTGGTCGCGGCCACCGGGTACGGCCGGGCGCTCGAAGGACTGGTCGGGCACCTCGGGGTGCTGGACGAGCGGGGGCGTCCGGTGGTGCACGGCGCCCGCACCCCCGCAGGGGCGCCGGGGCTGTACTTCACCGGCTACACGAACCCGATCAGCGGCATGTTCCGCGAGATGGCGCTCGACGCGGAGCGGATCGCGAAGGCCCTGGCCCGTGCCCGCACCCGGGCCGGCGGCGGAGCGGGCGCTTCCGCGACCCGCCGGTAACCCCGCCGGTTCCGTACCCCTAAGCTCCCCTGCAAGATCGAACATGGGGGGGAACATGACGTTCAGCTTCGGCCTGCCCACGCGCCTGACCCGCGCGGCGGCCACCGGCCTCGGCACCGCGGCCGTCGTACTGGCCACCGGCACGCTGGCCGCGCCCGCGGCCCTGGCGGCGCCCGCACCCGGAGCCGCCGGCGCGGCCTTCGGGGCGGCGGCGGAGGACCCGTACGCACGGGTCGTGCTCGGCACCGGCCTCGGCTGGAACGCGGTGACCGTGGACCTGGGCGGAGCACCGCGCCCGGCCGGTCTCGCGGTGCACGTGCGCGTGCCGGGCAGCGACACCCGGCTCGCGACGGTGACGGAGTTCCCGTTCGGCGGGAAGACGGTGGCCGGGAAGGTCCAGCCGCTGCAGTCCGCGGCGCTCAAGCTCGCCGAGCTCGGCAACTACGCCCTCGACCTGGAGTACCGGGACGCGCGCGGCGTACCGGTCCTCAGGAAGGACCTGGGGCGGCTCACCTACCAGGTCAGGCCGTGGCTGTCCGAGGTCGGCCCGGTCGGCGGCTCGGTGTCGCTGGACTCGCTGCGCACCGCGGTGAGGGGGCGGCTGACCGCCACGGACCCGCGCGACGGCCAGGAGGTGCCGCTGGGCGGGACCGCGGTGAAGGTGGACTTCACCGGTGACGCCCTGCCGGCGGAGCCGGTCACGACGGGTGCGGACGGCCGCTTCCTGCTGCCGCACGCCTTCGCCGGCACCGAGACCTCGACCGAGTTCACCGTCTCGTACCGCAGCGCGCCGGCGGAGCAGACGGTCAGCGCGTCGGGCAAGGTCTGGTCGAGCAACCGCTACCCGGAGATCCGCCTGGACTCGCCGGCCGAGCTGACCGCGCGCCACGGCTCGACGGCCAAGGTCACCGGAAAGGTCGTGCGCAAGGCCTGGACGGGCGCCGACGAGCCGGAGCTGGTGACCGTGCCGGGGATCTCCGTGCTGGTCAGCACCGGCTACTGCCCCGTCGCCGGGTGCGCGCCGAAGCAGCGCCTCCAGGTGGTGAAGACGGACGCCAAGGGCCGGTTCTCGCTGAGCCGGAAGGTCCTGGAGGACGGGACGTGGATGGTCGGCTTCGACCCGGCGCTCCCGGCCAACCCGTGGGTGTACCCGGACCCGGTCGCGAAGCGGATCGAGGTGACGGCGACCGCGCGGACGGCCTTCGAGGACTACCGGGCCCGGCAGCGCTCCGACGGCAAGGTGACCGTCTCCGGCAGGCTCGCGCTGTACGAGGGTCCGGCCGTGCCGCCGGGCTCCGCCAAGGTCAAGGTGCAGTTCTCGGCGAACGGCAGGACCGGCTGGACCACCGTCAGCAGCTTCGGCACGCCGTACGGCAAGGCCTTCACCCACACCGTGCCGGGGCGGGGCGCCGGCTACTGGCGGCTGAAGTACACCGGCACCACCACCGGTGACGAGCCGATTCCGGGGACGGTCTCGGCCAAGCTGCCGCTGGGCGCGGTCCGCGGGGCGTGACGCGTGACGGGCGCGGGTACGACGTACCCGCGCCCGTCACGCGCGTCCGTAGCTCCGTCCCGCTCCGTCCCGCTCCGCCCGCGGACCGGCGTCGCACCCCTGCCCTGAGCACCCGTTCCACCCCACTCCTGGGCACCCGTCCCACCCCTCCCAGGGGGCCCGTACGCGCCTCTTCGGCCAGGGCCGGGAAATCCGGCCACTGCAACCTGTTCCTGACTGCCCGTCAGTTCAGTAATCTGACTAAGCGTCAGCTATGGCGTCAGTCCTGGAGAGTCATCGAGCAGGAGCGGGCGGAACGATGCTTGGATCTACTCACGGCACCCTCACCACCGACTTCCGCGCCCGTGTCGAGGCCTGCGGGGAGCACCCCCGCAGGGCCGTCCACTCCACGGCCGGATCCCCCTCCGAGGGGGTACCGGACCTGGATGTGAGCGGGCGCCCCCTGCACGCCGACGTGCCCGACCTCGACCGGTTCTTCCGGCCCGAGTCCGTGGCCGTCATCGGTGCTTCCGACGCCGAGGGCAGACCCAACACCGGAATCACCCGCCAGCTCATCGCCTGGGCCGGCCGCGTCGGGGCGCGGCTGTACCCCGTACACCCCACGCGGGAGACGGTGTTCGGCCTCCCCTGCCACGCGTCCGTGGCCGACCTGCCCGAGCAGGTGGACCTGGCCGTGCTGCTGGTCGGCGACCCGCTGCCGGTGATCGAGGAACTCGCCGAGGCGAAGGTGAAGTTCGCCGTCGCGTTCGCCTCGGGATTCGCGGAGACCGGGGACGAGGGCGCGGCGGCGCAGGCGCGGCTCGCGGCGGCGGTCCGGCGCTCGGGCCTGCGCCTGCTGGGCCCGAACACCAACCTCAACGCCTTCGAGGAGTTCCGCGAGGACCTCGACGGCCCGGCCATCGCCCTGATCACCCAGTCCGGCCACCAGGGCCGCCCCGTCTACACCCTCCAGGAACTGGGCATCCGGCTCTCCCACTGGGCGCCGACGGGCAACGAGGCGGACCTGGAGACCTCGGACTTCATCGCGTACTTCGCCGAGCGCCCGGAGGTCGGGGCGATCGCCTGCTACGTCGAGGGCCTCAAGGACGGCCGCTCCTTCCTGCTCGCCGCCGACCGCGCCGCCCGCAACGGCGTGCCGGTGGTCGCGGTCAAGGTGGGCCGTACGGAGACCGGCGCGCGGATGGCGGCCTCCCACACCGGCAAGCTGACGGGCGCGGACACGGTGGTGGACGCGGCGATGCGGCAGTTCGGCGTGATCCGGGTGGACGGCCTGGACGAACTCCAGGACACCGCCGCCCTGTTGGCGCGGGCCAGGAAGCCGAAGGCCGACGGGGTCGTCGTCTACTCCATCTCCGGCGGCACGGGCGCGCACTTCTCCGACCTGGCGACGGAGGCCGGCCTGCGCCTGCCCACCCTCTCCCAGGCCAAGCAGGACGAGCTGCACCAGTGGATCCCGGAGTACCTGAACGTCGCCAACCCCGTCGACAACGGCGGGCACCCGGTGGGCGACTGGCGCGGCCGGAAGATCATCGACGCGATCCTGGCGGACCCGTCCGTCGGCGTGCTGATCTGTCCGATCACCGGGCCCTTCCCGCCCATGAGCGACCGGCTGGCGCAGGACCTGGTGGACGCCGCCGAGCAGACGGACAAGCTGGTCTGCGTGGTGTGGGGCTCGCCGGTGGGCACGGAGGAGGCGTACCGGACCACCCTGCTGGGCTCGTCGCGGGTGGCGACCTTCCGCACCTTCGGCAACTGCATCACGGCGGTCCGCGCCTACCTGGACCACCACCGGTTCACCACCGGCTACCGCTCGCCCTTCGAGGACGCGCCGCGCACGCCCTCGCCCTCGTACCGCAAGGCGCAGGCGCTGATGCGGCCGGGCCAGCAGCTGAGTGAGCACGCGGCGAAGCAGCTGCTCAGGGCGTACGGGATACGGGTGCCCCGCGAGCAGCTGGTGACCAGCGCGGCGGCGGCGGTGCGCGCGGCCGGGCTGGTGGGCTACCCGGTGGTGATGAAGGCGTCCGGCCCTCAGCTCGCGCACAAGACGGAGCTGGGCCTGGTGAAGGTGGGGCTCACCTCGGCGAGCCAGATCCGGGACGCGTACCGGGAGCTGACGGACATCGCGCGGTACGAGGACCTCCCGCTCGACGGCATCCTCGTGTGCCAGATGGTGGAGCGGGGCGTGGAGATGGTCGTCGGCGTCACGCAGGACCAGCTCTTCGGGCCGACCGTGACGGTGGGGCTCGGCGGCGTGCTGGTGGAGGTGCTGCACGACGCGGCGGTACGGGTGCCGCCCTTCGGGGAGGACCAGGCGCGGGCGATGCTGCGCGAACTGCGCGGGCACGCGCTGCTGGAGGGGGTGCGGGGCGCACCGCCGGTGGACGTGGACGCGCTGGTGGAGGTGGTGCTGCGGGTGCAGCGGATGGCGCTGGAGCTGGGCGACGAACTGTCGGAGCTCGACATCAACCCGCTGATGGTGCTGCCGCGCGGACAGGGCGCGGTGGCGCTGGACGCGCTGGCGGTGTGCCGGTGAGTGCCGTGGGCGGGGAGGCGGACGTGCTCCACCGGGTGGAGAGCGGCGTCTCGTGGATCACGCTGAACCGGCCGGCCGCGATGAACGCGGTCACCTGGGACCAGCGGGAACGGATCATGGTCCTGCTGGCCGAGGCCTCGGCCGATCCGGCCGTCCGGGCCGTGGTGCTCACCGCCACCGGCAAGGGCTTCTGCGCGGGCGCGGACCTGCGCGGCCCCCCGGCCGCCGGGGAGCGGGTCGTGGGGGACGTCGCCCGGATGATCCGGCAGGGCGCGCAGCGGTTCATCACGGCCGTGCTGGACTGCGAGAAGCCGGTGATCGCGGCGGTGAACGGCACCGCCGCGGGCATCGGCGCACACCTGGCCCTCGCCTGCGACCTGGTGCTGGCGGCCGAGTCGGCGCGGTTCATCGAGGTGTTCGTGCGGCGGGGGCTGGTGCCGGACGGGGCGGGCGCGTACCTGCTGCCCCGGCTGATCGGTCCGCAGCGGGCGAAGGAGCTGATGTTCTTCGGCGACTCGGTGCCGGCCGCCGAGGCGCTGCGCCTGGGGCTGGTGAACCGGGTGGTCCCGGACGCGGAGCTGGAGTCCCTGGCCCGCGACTGGGCCGAGCGGCTCGCGCAGGGCCCAACCCGCGCCCTGTCCCTGACGAAGCAGCTGGTCAACGCCTCGCTGGACACGGACCGCACGACGGCCCTGGCGGCCGAGGCGGTGGCCCAGGAGCTGAACATGTCCACCGCGGACGCGAACGAGGGCGTGGCGAGCTTCGTGGAACGCCGCACTCCGAAGTACCGGGGGTTGTAGCGGCCGCGGGCCCCCTCCCCGACGCCGCACACCACGTACCCCGGGGCGCCCACACACCACCGCCCACCGAACCCTTGGCAGGGCCTGGTGGGTCGTGTGGTGTGTGGGGAAGGTGCTTGAGGCGTCGTGGCAGGCTGGTCCGGAGGCAGGCCCGGGCCGGGGGTGGCCGAAGGCCAGGGGCGCAGCCCCCTTGCCCCCGGGGTGGGCCTGCCGCAGGGCCTGCAGGCCACGACGGGTCAAGCACCGAGGGGACCCACACACCACACGACCCGCCCCCGAAGCTTCGGGAGAGGCGTGCGGCCCGGCCCGGTCGGCCGGCCAACTCGGCCTCCCCACCGGCCTACTCGGCCGCCTTCTCGGCGGGCCCCGCCCCCGCTGGCCCTCCCTCGGGGCCGGCGGCGGCCTCCTCCGCCTCCAGCTCCGCCAGTTCGGCCAGGCGACGGGCGCGCGGGGCGCGTACCGCGACGACGATGCGGGTGATGCCCCAGCCGAGCAGCCACGGCAGGACCGTGATCACCCCGACGTACCAGAGCAGGTAGCCGCTGAAGTCGTCCCACCACCGCGAGCCCGGGTCCCGGAGGCGCACCAGGAAGAGGACCAGCAGCCCGCCCACCGGTACCGCCGGCAGCAGCACCGACCACAGCCGGGGCTTCAGGCCGGGCCGGCGGGCGCACCACACCCCCACCGCGACCATGACGAAGGGCCCGCCCAGGAACCACAGCAGGGCAGGCAGCAAGACCAGCGCCTGCAAGCCCTCACCGCCTCCGAACATCATCCGCGTACCCCCTCCGTTCGAAAGCTCCCGCCGCCAGCACCGGCAGCAGGCCCAGCGTCACCACGCAGGCCCACACCACGCCGAACTCCGGCAGGTACGGGCCCTGGTCGCGGCGGAGCAGCCCCGCCACGGCCGCCGCGAGCAGCGGCAGCGGCAGCAGCCGCCACAGGGCGCCGGGGCGCGGCAGCCGCCCGGCCAGGTACTGCCCGGCCAGCACGGCCGGGCCGGTGAGGAAGACCGCCTGGAGCGTGCCGACGACCGCCGCGGCCACCGGTACGACCAGCAACGGACAGGCCAGGTCCGCCCCGTACTCGGGCAGCCCGTACCGGACCCAGGACCACACGGCGTACCCGAGGCCCAGCACCGTGAACTGCGCGGCCGCGACCGTCGAGGCGGTCCGCAGGGCCCGGCAGCCGACCCAGGTGGCGCGCTCCGCGCTCATCGGGACACCCCCTCGTGCTTGCGGAGCACGCGGACGTCCGCGTAGTCCGGGTCGCCGATGAGCAAGAACAGCTCCGGCCGGTCCGCCGTCCCCGCGACCTCCCAGGAATGCAGCCACTGCGGGGAGCAGGGCAGGGAGAGGTCCACACCCTCCGAGTCGTCCGCCCGGGCTTCCCGGAACGACCACGTGCCCTCTCCCGTACAGGTGCGCTCCTCCATGTCCTGCTGGTACGGCACCCTGGTGACCACCGCCCGGCCGCCCACCTCCAGCCGCAGCCACCCCCCGCCGCCGCTCCACGTCCCCACGTAGCCGTGAGCGCCGAGCCGGGGGGACGGGCGTGGCGCGTCGAACGGGCCCAGGGCGTGGGCCGAGGCGGTGCCCACCGCCATCACCGAGGCCGGGACGGTCACGATCGCCGCCAGCTCCCGCCACGCCCTTCCCTGCGTGAAGTCGCCGTCCGCCCACAGCTCCGCGGCCACCAGCGGCAGCAACGCGAGGCCGGCGCTCCAGGCCCAGACCGTCAGGAAGTCCGAGCCGAGCGCGGCCATCCCGCCTGCGAGTACGGCCGCCCCCGCACCGAGGACTCCCAGGGCCCACAGCAGGGCGGGCCCGCCGTACCGCCCGGCGAGCGTCCGCCCGAGCCAGACCGGGGGCACCGCGACGGCCACCGCCTGGGCGGCGCCCAGCAGCAACGCGACGAAGGGGCCCACGACGGCGGCCATGACGAGCGAGAACAGCAGCTCGATCCCGCCCATGGAGCGTCCTTACTCGTCTCCGGGGATCGCGGCCAGAATCCAGATCCCACCCACCACCAGCAGTTGGATCCCGGCCGCGATCGACGCCGCCAGGACCGCGCTGCGGCTCCACGCTCTCGCGGAGTCCTCCACGAGCCCACCCCCCACACGCTTGAACGTGTTCAACTCTCGCCAGGAGCGTACACCTCGCCCTTGAACGCGTTCAAGGGACTCCCTGAACGCGTTCAAGACCCGCCCGCGCTCCGCCGGCGCTCCACCGGGGTTCCAATCTGACGAGCCGTCAGGTTCAATCGGGTCATGATGGGACACGCAGGGATGGCGGCCACCGTCATCCGCTACCTCAGGAACACCGGCACCCCCACCGCCGTGGACCCGCACCCCCGCCCCGAACTCCGCGCCGTCGCCGACGACGAGCGGGCGCCCGTCGGGGCGGGCGAGTTCCGGGCCGTGCTCGGGCACTTCGCGAGCGGCGTCACGGTCATCACCGCCCCCGCCGCCGAGGGCGAGGAGGGCCCGGCCGGCTTCGCCTGCCAGTCCTTCGCCTCGCTCTCCCTGGATCCCCCGCTGGTCACGTTCATGGTGGCCCGTACGTCGACCACCTGGCCCCGCATCGCCCGCGCCGGGGTGTTCTGCGTGAACATCCTGGGCGCCCGGCAGGGCGAGCTGTGCCGCTCCTTCGCGGTGAGCGGGGCCGACAAGTTCGCCGGCGTCAGCCACGCACCCGCCCCGGTGACCGGCTCGCCGCAACTGGCCGACGTACCGGCCTGGATCGACTGCCGGATCCACGCCGTGCACACCGGCGGCGACCACCTCATCGTCGTGGGCCGCGTGGAGGCCCTCGGCGCCGCGGGCGAGGGCGACCCCCTCCTCTTCCACCAGGGCAGGTTCGGCCGCTTCACGGCCTGAACGGCCGGCCCCCCGGAGGGCCGGCCGCCCGGCAGCGGTACGCCAGGACCCGCGTCAGAAGGTCAGCACCCCCCGCGCCACCCGCCCCGCGTGCGCGTCCTCCGCGGCGAGGGCGAAGTCCTCCACGGGGTACGTACGGGTCACCAGCTCGTCCAGCAGCAGCCGGCCCTCCCCGTAGAGCTTCGCGTACAACGCGATGTCCCGCTGCGGGCGCGAGGACCCGTACCGGCAGCCCAGGATGGACTTGTCCAGGTACAGCGAGGAGACCTGGAACGAGGCCTCGTCGGCGAAGCCCGGCACCCCGAGCAGGACCGCCTGGCCGTGCCGGTCCAGCAGGTCCACCGCCTGCCGGATCAGCTTCACGTTGCCCACGCACTCGAAGGCGTGGTCGGCGCCGGTCGGCAGGACGCCCTTGACGGCCTCCACGGTGTCCTTGACGGCCGACGCGTCGACGAAGTGCGTGGCGCCGAACTGCCGGGCCACCGCCTCCTTCGCCGGGTTGGCGTCCACCGCCACGATCGTGCTGGCCCCCGCGATCCGGGCGCCCTGGATGACGTTCAGCCCGATGCCGCCGGTGCCGATGACCACCACCGACTCACCGCGGTCCACCCGGGCCCGGTTGAGGACCGCCCCCACCCCGGTCAGCACCCCGCAGCCGATGAGCGCCGCCGAGGTCAGCGGCACCTCCTCCGGGATCTTCACGGCCTGGACGGCCTTCACGACCGTCCGCTCCGCGAAGGCCGAGTTGGAGGCGAACTGGAACAGCGGCTGCCCGCCCCGCGAGAACGGCTGCCCCGGCATCCCGATCGCCTTGCGGCACATCGTGGGCCGGCCCCGGTCGCACTCCGCGCAGGCACCGCAGTTGGCGAGGGTGGAGAGCGAGACGTGGTCGCCGGGCGCCACGTGCGTCACGCCCGCCCCCACGGCCTCCACCACGCCCGCGCCCTCGTGCCCGAGCACCACCGGCGGCGGGAAGGGGATGGTCCCGTCGATCACCGACAGGTCGCTGTGGCACAGCCCGGCCGCCTTCACCGCGACCAGCACCTCGCCCGGCCCCGGGTCGCGCACCTCCAGGTCGTCGACCACCCGGACCTGCTTGCCGTCGAACACCACACCTCTCACCGTGCCGCCTCCTTGGGCTCCCTGGGCAGGCCGAGCACGCGCTCGGCGATGATGTTGCGCTGGATCTCGTCCGAGCCGCCGTAGATGGTGTCGGCGCGGGTGAAGAGGAACAGCCGCTGCTCCTCGTCGAGTGCGTACGGGCGCTCCTCCGACCAGTCGTACGGGCCGACGGCGCCGGCGGCGCCCCGGACCGCGACGGCCAGCTCGCCCAGCCGCTTGTGCCAGCCGCCCCACAGCAGCTTCGCCACGCTGGGGGCGCCCTCGTCGCCGGAGCCGCCGAGGGTGCGCAGCGCGTTCCACCGCATGGTCCTCAGCTCGGCCCACTGCCGGATGAGCCGCTCCCGCAGCACCGGGTCGGCCGCGCCGGGCCCGGCGAGGAAGGCGGCCAGCACGCGGTCCAGTTCGGCGGCGAAGCCGATCTGCTGGACGAGGGTGGAGACGCCCCGCTCCAGCGCGAGGAGGCCCATGGCCACCTGCCAGCCGTTGCCCTCGCCGCCCACCACCTCGGTGGCCCCGGCGCCGTCGAAGAAGACCTCGTTGAACTCGCTGGTGCCGGACATCTGGCGGATCGGCCGCACCTCGACGCGGCCCGGCTGGTCCATCGGCACCAGCAGGAACGACAGCCCGTGGTGACGCTTCGAGCCGGGCTCGGTACGGGCCAGTACGAAGCACCAGTCGGCGTCCTGGGCCAGCGAGGTCCAGATCTTCTGACCGGTGACCCGCCAGCCGGCTCCGTCACGCACCGCCGCGGTGCGCAGGGCCGCGAGGTCGGAGCCGGCGCCGGGCTCGCTGTAGCCCTGGCACCACAGCTCGTCGCCGCGGGCGATGGCGGGCAGGAAGCGGTCGCGCTGCTCCCGGGTGCCGTACGCGATCAGGGTGGGGGCGAGGAGGTTCTCGCCGATGTGGCCGACGCGCGCGGGGGCGCGGACGCGGGCGTACTCCTCGGCCCACACCACCTGCTGGGTGAGGGAGGCCCGCCGCTGCCCGTACTGCCCGTACTCCCCCGGTCCACCCCGTTCCCCCGGCCCTCCCGGCTCCCAGCCGAGGCCGATCCAGCCGCCGCGGCCCAGCTCGCGCTCCCAGGCGCGGCGCTCCGCGACGCCCTCGTGCTCGCTGCCGGGGCCGCCCAGGCCCACGGCGGCGGTGTACGGGCCGACCAGGTGCGCGTCGAGCCACTCCCGGGCCCGGGCGCGGAACTCCTCGTCCGCCGGGCCGAAGCCGAAGTCCACGAGCCGCCCCCTCTAGGCGTTGGGGCGGTCCTTGGCGGCCGCCGCCCTGGCCATCGCCTCCAGCTGGGCGAGCATGGGCATCGGGTCGGTGCCGACGGTCCCCGGCAGGAAGTCGGCGATCTTCTCGGGGGTCCAGGCCCCCTCGGCGTACCCGGCGCGCAGTTCGCGCGGCTGGGCCCAGACGGCGATCTTGGGGCCGGCGATCGTGTAGACCTGCCCGGTGATGTTCTCGGCCCTGGCCCGGTCGCTGAGCAGGTACGTGACGAGCGCCGCCACGTCCTCGGGCTCGCCGATCTCCTTGAGCTCCATGGGGACGTTGGCGGACATCCGGGTACGGGCGACCGGCGCGACGGCGTTGGCGGTGACCCCGTACTTGTGCAGCCCGAGGGCGGCGGAGCGGACCAGGGAGATGATGCCGCCCTTGGCCGCGGAGTAGTTGGCCTGGGCGACGGAGCCCTGGTGGTTGCCGCTGGTGAAGCCGATGAGGGTGCCGGACCCTTGGCGGCGCATCACGGCGGAGGCGGCGCGGAAGACCGTGAAGGTGCCCTTGAGGTGGGTGGCGACGACCGGGTCCCACTCCTCCTCGGACATGTTGAAGAGCATCCGCTCGCGCAGGATGCCGGCCACGCAGACGACGCCGTCGACGCGCCCGTACTCGGCCAGCGCGGTGTCGACGATGCGCTGGCCGCCGGCCATGGTGGAGATGTCGTCGGCGACGGCCACGGCCTCGCCGCCGGCCGCGGTGATCTCCTTGACCACCTCCTCCGCGACCTCGCTGGTGGGCTCGCCGCCCTCGATGGACACGCCGTAGTCGTTGACGACGACCCTGGCGCCCTCGGCCGCCGCGGCGAGTGCCACGGCCCTGCCGATGCCCCGGCCCGCGCCCGTGACGGCGATGACCTTGCCTGCCAAGAAGTTCCCCACGTCCCGACCCTTCCCGCGGTTTCTGACGGACCGTTAGATTCTATGGGCAGTCGGACGGACCCGCACAAGCCCCAGTCCGTGCCCGGAATCGAGGAGCTGACGAACCGATGAGCCTGCCCGCCGAGTTCCACGACATCGCCAAGCGCGTCAACAACTGGGGGCGCTGGGGCGCCGACGACGAGATCGGCACGCTGAACCTGATCACCGACGAGGTGGTACGGGCCGCCGCGGCCGGCGTCACGAGCGGGCGCCGCGTCCCGCTGGCCCTGCCGCTCAAGGAGGACGGCGTACAGGCCGGGATGATCCCGGGCCGGATCAACCCGCTGCACACGATGGTCCAGATCAACCAGGAGATCTTCGGCCCAGGCACGGTGGCCTGCAGCGACGACGCGGTCACCATGGGCCTCCAGGCGGCCACCCACTGGGACGCCCTGACGCACGTCTCGCACTCGGGGAAGATCTACAACGGCCGTCCCGCGGACACCATCACCCCGCACACCCGCGCCCAGTACAGCGGCATCGAGAAGGCCGGTCCGATCGTCTCGCGCGGCGTGCTGCTGGACGTGGCCCGCGCCAAGGGCCTGGACCGGCTGCCGGGGAACCACGCGGTGACCCCGGAAGACCTCGCGGAGGCCGAGGAGTTCGGCCGGGTCACGGTCCGGGCCGGGGACATCGTGCTGGTCCGCACCGGCCAGATCCAGGTCTACCTGGCCGGCGACAAACACGGCTACGGCTTCCCGTCGCCCGGCCTCTCGGTCCGCACCCCGGAGTGGTTCCACGCCCGGGACGTGGCCGCGGTCGCCAACGACACCCTGACCTTCGAGATCTTCCCGCCGGAGATCGAGAACCTGTGGCTCCCGGTCCACGCCCTCGACCTGGTGGAAATGGGCATGCACCAGGGCCAGAACTGGAACCTGGAAGCCCTCTCCGCGGCCTGCGCCGACGAGCAGCAGCACACCTTCCTGCTCAGCGCGATGCCGGAACCCTTCGTAGGCGGCACGGGCACCCCGGTGGCCCCGGTGGCGATCCTCTAGGCGCCACCGGGCGACCGGATCCCGCCAGTGGCCAATTCGTGATCTCCGTGGGGTGCCGTCGTTCGGCCGGGGGTGGATAGCGTGCGGTGCCCCCGGGCATCCGGGGGGCGTTCAGATCGCTCAGGAGACGTACATGGCCGTCAAGAAGGCCACCATCCAGGCGCAGGTCGCCGCCGCCATCACCGAGGCCAACCCCGCCGACAGGCCGCTCGTCACCATCCAGGCCGTCGCGGGCCCGAGCGTGTGGCTGATGAGCATGCTCGGGCTGATTGGCCAGGCGTTCCTCACGTACTACTTCATCACCGTCACCGAGCAGGCCGTGCTGGTCCACAAGGCGAGCATGCTGAGCAACCGGCCCAAGGAACTCGCCTTCGCGATACCCCGCACCGAGGCCACCTGGCTGGTCAGCGACGTGAACCGGAACACCCTCTGGAGCTGGTTCCGGTTCCAGCTCCCCGGCCAGGCCACCCCGGCCCGCATGAACGTCCACCGCATCTGGCGCGAGGAACTCGACCAGCTGCTGGACCACATCGTCGGCCAGCCGGTCACCTGACGCGGACGAGGTGACGGACATGCACGACGCGTCCTTCAGCGTCACCGGCAGCGTGAGCCGGGCCGAGTTCACCGAAGGCACCAGGGCAGCGGGCACGTTCCGCTGGGTGCGCGGCGTCGGCGTGCTGGGGGCCGTCTGGCTCGCCGCGGCGGGGATCACCCTCGACGCGGACGGCGTCACGGTGCACCCCGTGCCGCTCGCCGTCGCGGCCGTCTACGCGCTGCTCGTGCCGGTGCTCCTGCCGCGGCTGCTCGTACGGATCGGCCACGCCCGCCGGGCCGCCGCCGAGAAGCACACCGTCGTGGACGGGGACGGCATCACGGTGTCGCGGGGCGGCGAGACGGTGAGCATGACGTGGGACGAGGTCCGCTGGTACCACGACACCCCCGCCACCCACGTGCTGGTGGGGCGGACGGGCCG
This sequence comes from Streptomyces sp. NPDC101132, assembly GCF_044759225.1. Taxonomy (NCBI): domain Bacteria; kingdom Bacillati; phylum Actinomycetota; class Actinomycetes; order Kitasatosporales; family Streptomycetaceae; genus Streptomyces; species Streptomyces sp. NPDC101132. The sequence goes on along the minus strand of NZ_JBIVYX010000002.1, from coordinate 232,343 downwards.
CCGGACCTGCCTGCTGGTGCTCCCCAAGCGGCTGTTCACCGGCCCCGGCGAAAGCGACCGGTTCGGCGCCTTCGCCCACGCCCGCGCCGGCGACCGCGGCTGACACCGCCCCGCACACACACGCACACGCCGCCGGGGAGGTCCCGCACGGGACCTCCCCGGCGCGGACGACCTGCGGGTGGCGGCGAGCTTTCGTGCTCGCCCCGAGCGCGGCACGGCGGGCCGCCACCCCACGACCCGCACTCGCCAAGGGCATATACCTCGGCGTCCCCTCGCGACGAATCGCTCCCCTCCAGGGTGATCAACGCATGACGGCCCGTCAACACCTCGTTAGAGGGACGTCCGCCGGATCGTCGGTCTTGGCGTCGCGGTCGACCTCGCACCAGATGCGCTTGCCGGCGCCCTCCGGCTGCCAGCCCCAGCGGTCCGCGAGGCCGGAGACCAGCTCCAGGCCCCGCCCGTTGGTGTCCTCGCCGTCGGCGTGACGGCGGGCCGGCGGCTGGGCGCTCACGTCGGCGACCTCCACCCGCACCCCCGGCTCACCGAAGAGCATCCGCAGCTCCGCGGGGCAGCCGGTGTGCACCACGGCGTTGGTCACGAGTTCGGAGATCAACAGGATCAGTGTCTCGGCGAGGGGTTCGTCCACTCCTATGCCGCACCCCGCCAGCCGGGAACGCGCCCATCTGCGGGCGCGGCTCACTTCCGCGGGATCCGCACCGACTTCCAGCTGAACCTGAAGCACCTGCACCGCTCACACCATCCGAACCGGCGGACACTTCGCCTCGCGAGAGAACGGGATCACCGACCGTGACCCCCTTGCGGAGCAGCATGGTTGACATACAGTCACCACAACAAGCGCTTCGGGCATATTCCAGCGCGAAGGAGTAAGCGTGGTGCATACTGTGCGACGCCCTCGCCGCTCAACCGCTCGCATCTGTGGGAGCGTACCGGAGGGCACCCCCGACTCCGCCGTGTAACGAGTCGGGCGAAGGACACAAACCGATATCAACTCTCTGTAATCGGACATGCGTCCCGCGCCGTCCCACCCGTCACCCCCGGCGCCCTCCCCCGGCGCCCCGGCCGGCACCGCTCACAGCGCGGCCAGCAGCTCCCCCGCGAGCGCCTCCTCCGCCTCCTCCGAGGTCATCCACTGCTCGGCACGCACCCACGCCCGCTTCAGGTGCAGGTGCACGTCCGCCTCCCAGGTGAACCCCATGCCGCCGTGCACCTGGAGGCAGTCCCGGGCGTTGCGTACGGCCGCCTCGTCGGCCAGCAGCTTCGCCGCCGCCACCTCGCCCGCGTCCCCGGTCACGGCCGCCGCGTACACCGCCGTACGCGCCACCTCGGCCCGCACCAGCATCTCCGCGCACAGGTGCTTGACCGCCTGGAAGGCGCCGACCGGCCGGCCGAACTGCTCGCGCTCACCGGCGTACCGCACCGCCGTCCCGCAGGTCGCGAGCGCACTGCCGACCTGCAGCGCGGCCGTCAGCAGCGCCCCCTCGGCCCGCCACGCCTCCGGCGGCCGCGCCCCCGGCACCCGGTGCAGCGGCGTCAGCGGGTCCACGGACCGTACGGGCTCCCCGCCCCCCGCCACGGCCCCCAGCAGCACGTCCGCCTCCGCCAGGTACGCCACCAGGCCCCCGGCGAGGTCCGGCGCGGTCACCACCGCGGCCCCCTCCGCCGCGCCCGGCACCGAGCCGGCCGCCAGCTCCGTGGCGACCAGCGGCCCCGGCAGCAGCGCCCGCCCGGCCTCCTCGAAGACCAGCACGGCCTCCGGCAGCCCGAGCCCGACCCCGCCGGCCTCCTCCGGCACCCGCAGCGCGAAGAACCCGGCCTCCCCGAGCTCCCGCCACAGCGCCCGGTCCACGGACGCCCCGGAGTCCACCGCGGCCCGCAGCGCGTCCCGCCCGAACCGGCCGCGCAGCAGCTCCCGCATGCCCGCCCGCAGGTCCCGCTGGTCCTCGGTCAACTGGAACCGCAACGTGGCTCACCGGCCCTTCGGGAGGCCGAGGATGCGCTCGGCGACGATGTTCTTCTGGATCTGCGAGGTCCCGGCGGCGATGGTGTACGAGAGGGAGGACAGCCGGTCCAGCACCCAGTCCGCGCCCGCCCCGTCGGCGCCCCCCAGCACGAGCGACCCGGCCCCCAGCACCTCGGCCGCCGTGTCGTACAGCTCCTGCCGCGCGTGCGAGTACCGCAGCTTGAAGACCGAGCCGCCGACGCCGGGCACCCCGCCCGACCCCTCGGCCTCGCTCACGTTCCACTGGGTCAGCCGCCACAGGGCGCCGAACTCCCCGTACAGCCGCCCCAGTCTGCGCCGCAGCACCGGGTCGTCCCAGCGGCCGTTGTCCCGGGCCACCCGGGCCAGCCCGGCCAGCGTCCGGCGGCAGGCCACCACCTCCCCGACGAAGGCGGTGCCCCGCTCGAAGGACAGGGTCACCATCGTCACGCGCCAGCCGTCGTTCTCGGCGCCCACCCGGTTCGCCACCGGCACCCGCACCTCGTCGAGGAACACCTCGGCGAACTCGGTGGACCCGGCGAGGGTCCGCAGCGGCCGCACCGACACCCCCGGGGCGTCCATCGGCATCGCGAGCCAGCTGATCCCGCGGTGCTTGGGCGCGGCCGGGTCGGTGCGCACCAGCAGCTCGCACCAGTCGGCCACTTCGGCGTGCGAGGTCCAGATCTTGGAGCCGGTGACGACGTACTCGTCCCCGTCCCGGACGGCCCTGGTCCGCAGCGCGGCCAGGTCGGAGCCCGCGTCCGGCTCGCTGAAGCCCTGGCACCACACCTCGTCGCCGCGCAGCACGGGCGGCAGCCAGCGGGCCCGCTGCTCCGCGGTGCCCTCGGCGGCGATGGTGGGACCGGCGTGCAGCAGCCCGACGAAGTTGGCGCCGACGTAGGGGGCCCCGGCGCGCTCGGTCTCCTCCAGGAAGATCAGGTGCTGGGTGGGGGTGGCGCCCCGGCCGCCGGCGTCGAGGGGCCAGTGCAGGCCGGCGTACCCGGCGTCGTACAGCCGGCGCTGCCAGCCGAGGTCGTACGCCCGGCGGCCGGGCCAGTCGTCGGGCGAGGGCGCGGGGGGCAGCTCGGGCAGCGTCTTGCCGAGCCATTCGCGCAGGCGGGCCCGGAACTCCCGCTCCTCCTCGGTGTACGTGAGGTCCACTAGGCCGCCCTGCGGCGGTCGCGGTCGAGGTCGAGTCCGAGCATGCGGATGGCGTTGCCCCGCATCAGCTTGTAGACGGTCTCCTCGTCGAGGCCCTTCACGTGGTCGAGGGCGACCTCCTTGGTGTGCGGGAAGGTCGAGTCGACGTGCGGGTAGTCGGTCTCGAAGGTCGCGTTGTCGCGGCCGACGACGTCGAGCGAGGCGATGCCGTGCTTGTCGCGGAAGAAGCAGCAGAAGATCTGCCGGTAGTAGTACGTGGAGGGCGGCTCGGGGATCAGGTCGCGGACGCCGCCCCAGGCGCGGTGTTCCTGCCACACGTCGTCGGCGCGCTCCAGGGCGTACGGGATCCAGCCCATCTGGCCCTCGCTGTAGGCCAGCTTGAGCTGCGGGAACTTCACGAGGACGCCGCTGAAGAGGAAGTCCATCATCGAGGCCATCGCGTTGTTGAAGCTGAGCGAGGCCTGGACGGCGGGCGGCGCGTCGGGGGAGGCGGCGGGCATCTGGGAGCTGGACCCGATGTGCATGTTGACCACCGTGCCGGTCTCCTGGCAGGCGGCGAAGAAGGGGTCCCAGTAGCCGGAGTGGATCGAGGGCAGCCCGAGGTGGGTGGGGATCTCCGAGAAGGTGACGGCGCGGACCCCGCGGGCGGCGTTGCGGTGGATCTCGGCGACGGCGAGGCCGATGTCCCAGAGGGGGATGATGCAGAGGGGGATGAGGCGGCCGCCGCTGTCGCCGCACCACTCCTCGACCATCCAGTCGTTGTAGGCGCGGACGCAGGCCAGGGCGACCTCCTTGTCGTGCGCCTCGGCGAAGGTCTGGCCGCAGAAGCGGGGGAAGGTCGGGAAGCAGAGGGACGCCTCGACGTGGTTGAGGTCCATGTCGGCCAGCCGCGCCTTGGGGTCCCAGCAGCCGCGGCGCATCTCCTCGCGGGTGATCCCCTCCAGGGTCATCTCGTCGCGGTCGAAACCGACGGCGGCGATGTTGCGCTTGTAAGGGAACTTGAGGTCCTCGTAGATCCACCAGTCGGTGGGCGGGCCGTCCGGGTCCATGGAGATCACGTACTTGCCACCGGTGTAGACGAGCTCGCCGATGCCCGCGGTGAGCGGCCTGGGCCCGCGGTCCCGGTACCTGGCCGGCAGCCAGGTGTCGAAGAGGTGCGCGGGCTCGATCACGTGGTCGTCCACGCTGATGATCCGGGGCAGTTCCATGGGGTTCCCCTCACCGGGTTTCTGATGCACCGTCAGAAACAAGCTAGCTCCGCCACCCCTGGACCGACAAGCGGCAGCGCCCTACGCTTCCCAGTCGATCTGACGAAACGTCAGCTACGGATCCCGACGGAGGTCAGGGCATGACCGACACCGCACACGAACTGGCCCAGGCACCCACCCTCTGGGAGCTCGTCGCCCGCCGGGCCGCACTCACCCCCGACGCCCCGGTGCTCATCGAGGCCGGGACCGGCCGCACCCTCACCTTCGGCGCCCTGCACCGGCGCGCCGAACGCGTCGCCGCCGGGCTGTACGGCAAGGGCGTCCGGCCCGGCACCGTCGTCGCCTGGCAGCTCCCCACCCGCATCGAGACCGTGCTGCTGTCCGTGGCCCTCACCCGGCTGGGCGCGGTCCAGTCGCCCGTCATCCCCTTCTACCGCGACCGCGAGGTCGGCTTCGCGCTGCGCGAGTCCGGCGCCGCGTTCTTCGCCGTACCCGGCACCTGGCGGGGCTTCGACCACACCGCGATGGCGGAGCGGCTCGGCGCCACCGGCGTCTTCGAGGCGTACGAGGACCTCCCCGAGGCCGACCCGGCGGCGCTCCCCGGCCTCCCCGGGCCGCCCGCCACCGGCACCGACGTCCGCTGGATCTACTGGACCTCCGGCACCACCTCGGACCCCAAGGGCGTCCTGCACACCGACCGCTCGCTGATCGCCGGCGGCTCCTGCCTGGCCCACGCCCTCCGCCTGGAGCCCGCCGACGTCGGCTCGATCGCCTTCCCGTACGCCCACATCGGCGGACCCGACTACCTGGTGATGCTGCTGCTGTACGGCTTCCCGGCGGTGCTCTTCGAGAAGTTCGCGATGCCGGACGCCCTGGAGGGCTACCGCAGGCACGGGGTGACCGTGGCCGGCGGCTCCACGGCCTTCTACTCGATGTTCCTCACCGAACAGCGCAAGGCCCCGGGCGAGAAGCTCATCCCCACGCTCCGCCTGCTCGCCGGCGGCGGCGCGCCCAAGCCGCCCGAGATCTACCACGCGGTGGTCCGCGAACTGGGGTGCCAGCTCACCCACGGCTACGGCATGACCGAGGTCCCCATGATCACCATGGGCGCCCCCGACGACACCGCCGAGAACCTCGCCCACACCGAGGGCCGGCCGCCGGCCGGCATGGAGATACGCATCACCGACCCCGAGGGCAAGCCGCTGCCCGTCGGCGCGGAGGGCGAGGTCCGGCTGCGCGGCGAAGCCGTGTGCCGCGGCTACCTCGACCCGGCCCAGAACGCGGAGGTCTTCGACGCCGACGGCTTCCTGGTGACCGGGGACCTCGGCCGCCTCACCGGGTCGGGACACCTGGTCCTCACCGGCCGCAGCAAGGACGTGATCATCCGCAAGGGCGAGAACATCTCCGCCAAGGAGATCGAGGACCTGCTGCACCGGCTGCCCGGCGTCGGCGACGTCGCCGTCGTCGGCCTCCCCGACCCCGACCGCGGCGAACGGGTCTGCGCCGTGGTGGAGCAGCCCGCGGACGCCGCACCCCTCACGCTGGACGACCTGACGGCGTACCTCCGCGCCGAGGGCCTGGCCACCCACAAACTGCCGGAACAGCTCGAACTCGTCGACGCCCTCCCGCGCAACGACGCCCTCCGCAAGGTCCTCAAGTACAAGCTGCGCGAGCGCTTCTCGTAGGGCGGCCGGGGCGGGGGCGGTGCGGGGGCCTGCGGGGAGGCGCGTGGGGCCCGTACGGGGGCGCCGTACGGTACCCCTGCGCGGACCCCCGCGCGGACCCCCGTCGAGCCCCTACGCGTCCGGGAGTTCGACGCCGCAGTAGCCGGCGAAGGCGGTCAGGATCTCGTCCTCGGTGATCCGGCCGTCGCCGTCGGCGTCCAGGGCCGTCGCGACCGCGGCGGCCACCCCGGCCTCCGTCCCCAGCACCCGCAGCACCCGCGCCGCCGCCTCGGGGGTGGCGCCGCCGCCCTCCGGGTCGGCCACCGCGAGCACGGCGTGCAGGAACGGGCGGGCGATCTCGGCGAACCGCCGGGGACTGTCCCGCAGCCGCTTCGCGGCCCCGGTCACGAACTCCTCGCGGGTGACGCGCTGGTCCCCGTCGACGTCGGCGATGCCGGCCATGCCCTGCCAGAAGGCCTCCGCGCCGATGAACACGGCCTGGCCCCGGTCCGAGCGGGCGGCAGTGCCGAATTCGGCCAGGACGGCCTTCGCGGCGGTGCTGAAGTCCTCCCGGTCGATGTATCCGTTGCCGTCCTGGTCGAAGGTGGCGAATCGGGCGGCGATCTTGCGCTCGTACTCTGCGCTGTCCATATTCGGCGTTCCGCCTTCACTAATGCGGTGGTTGCGTTTCAGTCAGGACGGAGCGTAAGGCCTGCGTGGCCTGCGCGTTAAGGAAAGCGGTCAAGCGGGTGGCCGCACCGGGCCCGCGCACGGGGAGCGCGCCGGGGCGCGCGGCGCCCCTTGCTAGCACGGGCGGTTCCCGTACGGGGGGAGTTCGGCCAAAGCGGGCGCACGGCGGCGCGTGGCCATTACATTCGAGAGGTCGACACAGGGCTGGGGGCCGCCATGGCGAAGGACGCACCACCGCGCTGGGACCGCAGGATGCAGCAGCGGCTGGCCCGCGGCGAGGCGGCGGCGCTGGGTGAACTGTACGACCGCTTCGCCTCCCTGGTGCACAGCCTGGCCCACCGCGTGCTGGGGGACGAGAAGGCCGCCGACCGGATCACCCGCGAGGTGTTCGGCTACATCTGGGAGAACCCCGACGCGTACGACCCGAAGCAGGGCTCCATGCGGTCCTGGGTCGCGCGCATCACCCAGGGGCAGGCGGTGGCCCGGCTGCGGCAGGCGGAGACCGCCTCGCTCGCGGAGGGCGGCGGGGGCTCGCGCGAGGAGCTGGAGCAGAAGCTCCGGCTGGCCTCGGCCGCGGCCCGGGCCGACTACATCGTCACGTCCATGCCGGCGCCGCTGCGGAAGGCGCTGGAGCTCGCGTACTTCCAGCGGCGCGACTACCGCCAGGCCGCCGCGGACCTCGGGGTGACCGAGGACGAGGCCCGGCGCAGGCTCAGGCTCGGCCTGCAGCTCCTCTCGACCGCCAACTCCCTGCCACGGGACGGCTCGGCACCGCCGTCCGGATACGGACGCACGCTGTGAACGCGCACAGCCGCTGGAGCGGCGACGACGAATCCCTGTACGGCGGCGCGGGCGGGCCCGCACCGGGCGGGCCCGGGGGTCCGGCTTCCGGTGGGCCGGCTTCCGGTGGCCCCGGCGGGCCGGCTTCCGGTGGCCCCGGCGGGCCGCTGGGGCCCGTACCCCACGGCCTCCGCCCGGGCGCGGGCGGGCCGCGGATACCGGGACCGCGCGGGGCTGCCGACGACCTGGACCCGTCCCTCGCTCCCCCTCCGCCGCCCTCGCACGGGGTGCTGAAGTCCCTGCTGGGCGCGTGGGCCCTGGCGGCCTGCTCCGCCGAGGAGACCCAGGCCGTCGAGGACCACCTCACCGAGTGCGCGCCCTGCGCCGAGGAGGCGCTGCGGCTGCGGGACGCGGTGGCGCTGCTGCACCCCGAGGAGTCCCTGGACCTCGACCCGCTGCTGCGGTCGCGGGTGCTGGAGGGCTGCCTCGGGCGGCGTCCGGCGCGGATCCCCGTACCGACGTGGGCCGCGCCGTACGACGCGGAGACCGCGCGGCTGGACGCGCTGCTGCGGGACATCGGGGACGCCGAGTGGCACGCGCCGGTGCGGCTGAAATGGTTCGAGGAGGAACGCGGGCGCAGCCGGAAGACCACGGTGGCGGGGGTGATCGGGCACCTGCTGACGGTCGACGGACTGGTGGCGACCGCCCTCGGGCTGGACGACCCGCTGGGCGCGGACGCGCCGAAGGATCCGGCGGACCGGACGGAACGGTACTGGGAGTCCGCCGCCCGGCCCGCGACGCGGCGGGTCCGCGAGCCGTGGCGCGAGCAGGGGCACACGCTGGTCCGCACGGTGTCCTTCGCGGGCCGCGGCGTCGCCGAACTCGGCGTCTCGTACGGGAGCTTCGCGCTGCCGCTGGGTGACGCGTTCCTGGAGCGGGCCTTCGAGTGCTGGGTGCACGCGGGGGACATCGCGGACGCGGTGGACTACCCGTACGAGCCGCCGTCCGGCGCCCACCTGCACCAGATGCTGGACCTGGCGGCCCGGCTGCTGCCGGGGGCGCTGGCGAAGCGGCGCCGGGAGGGCCTGGCGGGCCCGGCCCGCCGGCTGGTGGCCGCGGGGGCGCCGGGCCGCACGCTCCACCTGGAGATCGAGGGGCTGGGCGGCGGCACCTGGGACATCGCCCTGGACTCGCCGGCGGCGGCCACCTCGGAGGAGCACACGGTGGCCAGCATCGCGCTGGACGGGGACGAGTTCTGCCGGCTGGCCGCGGGCCACATCTCCCCGGAGGAAGCGGCGCTGGGCCAGCACGGCGACCGCGAGGCGATCAGGGACGTCCTCTTCGCCACGGCCTCCCTCAGCCACCTGTAGCCTCCGGCGGTCCTGGGCCCCCTCCCCCGGCAGGCCCGCCGGCCTGGGGCCCGCCGGCCTCGGGGCCCGCCGGCCCGGGGACGCCAGGTCCGTTCCGGGGTGCGGGCCGTTGCCCTGCGGGGCAGGCCCCACCCCGCCCTTCTCCCGTTCACCGGGGCTGCGCCCCGGACCCCCGGGCTCCGCTCCGGACCCCTCCGGGGGTTCCGGTGCCCGTGGCCGGTGCGCCTCGCGCGGCGACGAGGGCGGGCGGCGGTGCGGGGGCGACCCGCAAGGCGGCGGCCCCGGCCCGTACCGGCGGACGCCGCTACGGCGGGGGGAGGATCCGGCACAGGGTCGCCAGGGCGGCTGCGTACGCGCTGTCCGGTGGGGTGGCGTAGCCGACGACCAGGCCGTCGGGGGCCGGGCCGGAGGCCCGGGGGTGGCGGTGGGCCGAGAGGCCGTCCACCGCGAGACCCTGGCGCGCGGCGGCCTGGACGACCGCCCGCTCCGTACCCGCCGGCAGCCGCAGCACCGCGTGCAGCCCCGCCGCCACCCCGCTGACCGTGATGTGCGGGGCCCGCTCCGCCAGCGCCGAGGTCAGCTGGTCGCGCCGCCGCCGGTACCGCTGCCGCATCCTCCGCAGGTGGCGGTCGTACCCGCCCGACGTGATGAACTCCGCCAGCGTCAGCTGGTCCGGCACGCTCACCCACGCCTCCCGCTGCCCCTTCACCGCCAGCACCCCGTCCAGCACGGGGTCCGGCAGCACCATCCAGCCCAGCCGCAGCGCCGGGGAGAGGGACTTGCTGACCGAGCCGATGTAGACCACCCGCTCCGGGTCCAGGCCCTGGAGCGCGCCCACCGGCTGGCGGTCGTACCGGAACTCCCCGTCGTAGTCGTCCTCCAGCACCAGCCCGCCCCGCGCCCGCGCCCAGTCCGTGGCCGTGCGCCGCCGCTCGTGGTGCAGCGGCACACCCGTCGGGAACTGGTGGGCCGGCGTCAGCAGCACCTCCCGCACGCCCGGCAGCCCCGCCAGGGCGGTGGTGTCCGCGCCCCGCCCGTCGACCGGCAGCGGCAGCAGCCGGACCCGCGCCCGCTCCAGCAGCCCCCGGTGGTACGGCAGCCCGTACTCCTCCACCGCCAGCGGCCCCCGCAGCACGCCGCCCTCGTACAGCAGCCGCAGCCCGTGCGCGAAGCCGGCGCACACCACGATCCGTTCGGGGTCGGTCCGCACGCCGCGGGCCCGCGCGAGGTACTCGGCGAGGGCCGTCCGCAGTTCCACCCGGCCCCGCGGGTCACCCGGGCCGAAGGCCTCGTTGGGGGCGGCGGCCAGCGCCCGGCGGGCGGCCGCCAGCCAGCCCGTACGGGGGAAGGAAGCGGCGTCGGGCTGTCCCTGGAGGAGGTTGTACGAGGGCGCCGCCGGGGCCGGCGCCGGCTTCGGCCGGCGGACCGCCGCCCGCGGCGCGACCCGCTCGGCCACCCGCGTGCCCGAGCCCTGGCGGGCGGTCAGCCAGCCCTCCGCGACCAGTTCGGCGTACGCGTCGGCGACGGTGTTCCGGGCCACCCCGAGGTCGGCGGCCAGCGACCGGTACGGCGGCAGCCGCGTCCCGGGCGGCAGCCTGCCCTCCCGTACGGCCGCGCGCAGGGCATCGGCCAGCGCGGCCCGGCGGCTGCCGGTGGGGGCCAGCTCCAGGTGCAGGTCGCTGCCGGCCCGCTCCGCCGAATTGACCCAGGTTTCCGCCATGGAAATGCACCCTACAACCGGTCGATGAGACCCATAGGTTGATCACATGACGACGACGAACGAGCTGACCCAGACCCCCGGCCGCGTCAACATCGCCGAGGTCGCCCCGAAGGTCTACCGCGCGCAGATCGGCCTCGACGCGGCCGCCCGCCAGGGCCTGGACCCCTCCCTCGTGGAGCTGATCCAGATCCGCGCCTCGCAGCTCAACAACTGCGCGTACTGCCTGCACATGCACACCTCGGACGCCCGGAAGGCGGGCGAGAGCGAGGAGCGGCTGCACATGGTCGCCGTCTGGCACGACGCGCCGCACTTCTTCTCGGCCGAGGAGCGCGCGGCGCTCGCGCTGACCGAGGCGATCACCCTGATCGCGGAGCGGGGCGTGCCGGAATCGGTGTACCGCGAGTCGGCCGACGTGCTCGGCGAGGAGAAGACGGCCCAGGTGGTGGCCGCGATCTGCGCGATCAACACCTGGAACCGCTTCTCGATCGCCACCGGCAAGATCGCCGGCACGGACGAGCGGAAGAAGTGACGGAAGGAGCGGGGGGCGGCGCTACGCGAAGACCACCGTGCGGCTGCCGTTCAGCAGCACCCGGTGCTCGCTGTGCCACTTCACGGCGCGCGCCAGCGCCTGGCACTCCACGTCGCGCCCGATCGCCACGAGCTGGTCGGGCGTGACCTCGTGGCCGACCCGCTCGACCTCCTGCTCGATGATCGGGCCCTCGTCGAGGTCGGCCGTCACGTAGTGCGCGGTGGCGCCGATCAGCTTCACACCGCGCGCGTGCGCCTGGTGGTAGGGCTTGGCGCCCTTGAAGCTCGGCAGGAAGGAGTGGTGGATGTTGATGATCCGGCCGCTGAGTTCCTTGCAGAGGTCGTCGGAGAGCACCTGCATGTAGCGGGCGAGCACGACGAGCTCGACGTTCTCCGAGCGCACCAGCTCCAGCAGCCGGGCCTCCGCCTCGGCCTTGTTGTCCCTGGTCACCGGGATGTGGTGGAAGGGGATGTCGTACGAGGCGACCAGCTCGGCGAAGTCGGTGTGGTTGGAGACCACGGCCGCGATCTCGACCGGCAGCGCGCCGATCCGGGACCGGAACAGCAGGTCGTTCAGGCAGTGGCCGAACTTGGAGACCATGAGGACGATCCGCATGCGCTCGTCGGCGCGGTGGATCTGCCACTCCATGCGGAAGGAGTCGCCGATGGCGGCGAAGCTCGCGCGGAGCTTCTCCAGCGTCACCGGGGACTCGGCGGAGAAGTGCACCCGCATGAAGAACAGGCCGGTCTCGTGGTCGCCGAACTGCTGGCTGTCCTCGATGTTGCAGCCGGTCATGAAGAGGTAACTCGACACCGCGTGCACGATGCCCTGCTTGTCAGGGCAGGACACGGTCAGGACGTACTGCTCGGGCCGCGCCGCCGCGGAGGCGCTCTTCGGGTCGCTCATGACGCCCAAGACTCCCATACGCGCAGGCCGGGAACCTACCGCGGCCCTATACGCCCAGGGCCGCGGGGCCCCTACGCGGCCCTCGTCATGATCCGCAGCACGTCCAGCGAGCGCGGCGCGGTGTCCGGGTCCTCCCCGTCGGCCGTGGCCAGGCGTACGTGGGCCTCGCGGGCGGCACGGACGGCCTCGGGCCAGCCGTGGTGCTCCAGGTAGGCGGAGACGGGGGCGTCGGGGCCGACCTGGTGCAGGATCCGCAGCACGCGCAGGACGGCGACGTCCACGAGCGCGGCCTCCTGGCTGTCCCGGAAGATCGTGCCGACGTACTTCTCGGCGGACCAGTTGTCGAGCCAGGTGTCCTCCACCAGCCGGTACACGGCGTCGGTGACGTCTCCGTAGCCCTCCTGGCCCCCCAGCCAGCACTCCTCCTGGAAGGCGGGGTCGGAAAGCATGTGGAGGGCCGAGCGCACGTTGCAGCGCCAGCGCCACCAGGGCATGTCGTTGAGGGGCATGCCGCCCATGGTGGATGAGCGACCGCCACGACGGGAAGGGTTCTTCGAAGCTTGGACGAATGTCACGGTCGTCGATCGTACGTTCCCGCTCGGGGCGATCTTGACGCCCCCGGAGTTCACCCGGACGTCACCGAACGTTGAGTGGACATCACTCCTTCGTTACCCCTGGGGCGGAATCGTGCATGCACATGACCGGTCGGCGACGCACCACTGCATTCCGTTCCACCACATCGGCGGCGATCACCGCGCTGTGTACGGCGGTCTGCGCGTCCCTCATCACGGCATGCGGGGCGCTCCCCGGGAAAGCGGGGGGATCCGGGGAGCCCCTCACCGTGATGACGTGGGCGCCCGACGGCACCAAGGCCACCAACATGCCCGGCATGCCCGCCATGGCCAAGGCGTACGAGCGCTGGGTCAACGCCAACGGCGGCATCAACGGCCGCGACCTCAAGGTCCTCACCTGCAACGAGCACAACACCGCCCAGGGCGCCGCCGCGTGCGCCCGCAAGGCGGTCCAGGCCGGCGCCGTCGCGGTCGTCGGCTCCTACAGCCAGCACGGCCTCGCCTTCATGGCACCGCTGGAGACGGCCGGCATCCCGTTCATCGGCGGCTACGGGGTCTCCGCCGAGGAGTTCCAGAGCGTGCTCTCGTACCCCGTCAACGGCGGCCAGCCGGTGCTGCTCGCGGGCGCCGGCCGCCAGCTCGCCCGCACCTGCGACAAGGTCGCGCTGGTCCGCCCCGACACCCTGCCCGGCGACACCATGCCCATCCTCCTCAACGCCGGTCTGAAGTCCGGCAACCAGCACGCGGCGGCCGACGTCCGGGCCGCCGAGGACGCCACGGACTACAGCGCCAAGGCCCGCGAAGCCCTGGACGAGGCAGGCGCGGGCGCCTCGCTGCCGGGCCGCATCGGCACCTCGGCCGCGAAGGACAGGGCGGCCAAGGGGTGCGTCACGGCCGTGCTCGGCGAGCGCACCGAGACCTTCTTCGACTCGTTCCGCCGCATCGAGAGCGACGACCAGCGGGTGCGGATCTCCTCGGTCCTCGGCAGCGTCAGCCAGTCCCTGGTGGACCGCACCGGCGGCAAGGAGGGCCCGTTCGAGGGCGCGTACGTCACCGGCTGGTACCCGGTCGCGACGGACCCGCTCTGGGACCCCATGCGCAAGGTCATCACCCGGCACGCCTTCGGCGACGACCGGATCGACCCGGCCGACACCGGGGTGCAGACCACCTGGATCGCGTACACCGTCTTCACCGAGATCATCAAGGGCCTCGGCGACTCCGAGATCACCGGCCGCAAGGTCGCCAAGGCCCTCAACCGCAGCGGGGGCGTCAAGACCGGCGGGCTGACGCCCGACCTGAGCTGGCGCTTCAAGGACCTGCGCGCGGTCGGGGGCTTCCCCCGCCTCGTCAACGGCCGGGTCACCTTCCAGGAGGTCCGCGAGGGCCGGCTGGTCGGCCAGGGCGAGGGGGCCAGGGACATGACCGACACGCTGGAGGCGTCGCGCGCCACCGGCTGACCACCGGCGTGGGCAGGGGGCGGGGCCGGGACGTGTGTCCCGGCCCCGCCCCCCTTCCGCCGCGTGCCCGGGGGGCGCCGGGCCTCAGAGCTGGGTCTTGTCCCGCTTGGTCAGCTCGTACTTGACCGCGATGCCGTTCCAGAGCCCGGCGGCCTGCTCCTTGTACTTGCTGGCGTTGCCGCTGGCCCGGTTGCCCGCGCTGGTGTGGCTGGTGCTCCTGGCCTTGCCGTTCTTGCAGTACTTCTTGCCGCCGTCGACCTGCTCGGCCCATTCCGCGTAGTGCTTGTCGGCCGAGGCCGAGTACTTCCAGGCCTTGGTCAGCGCCGACGAGAGCCGCTCGTGGTCCGGGAGCTGGTCGATCTTCAGCTCCTCCAGACGCGTGATCAGCTCCTCGCGCTCGCGGGCCGCGTCCCGCAGGTCGTCGGCGGCCTGCTCCAGGTTGTCGCAGCCCTTGATGTCGTCGACCGCGCCGATGACGGTGTCCCGGCTGCCGCCGCTGTCGGCGAGCAGCTTGTCCAGCTGCACGGCCTGGGCGCGCGCCGGGTCGACCGGCTTCTCGCCGGCGTCCTTGGTGGCGCCCGGCTTGGTCGCGTCGGAGGAGACGGTCGCCGGGTTGTTGTTGCCCTTGGTCCCGTCGCCGGCCATCAGCGCGCCCACGCCCAGGCCCACCACCGCGAGGCCGAGCACGCCGGCCGCTATCAGCCCGACCGGCGCGCGCCGCGGCTCGGGCTCCTCCTCGTACCGGTAGGGGGCCGGCGGGGGCGCCTGGTGGTGCGGGGGCTGGTGGTGCGGGGGCTGGTGGTGCGGGGGCTGCTGGCCGGGGTACGGGCGCGGCGCGGCGGCGACCGGTTCCTCGATGCGCGGCATCTGCTGGGTGGAGCCGGGGGCGTCGGCCGGGTAGCCGTAGCCGCCGGGGGCGCCGGGCGCACCGGCCGGGACTCCGCCGCCCTGGGTGCGGAAGAGGCCGTCGAACTCGGCGGGGGGCCCGGCGGGGCCGCCGGGGACGGGAGGGATGTACTGCGTGGCCGCCTCGTCCAGTCCCGCGGGTGCCGGGGGGACGGGCGGGATGTACTGCGTGGCGGCCGCGTCCGGGTCGGCGGGGACCGGGGGGATGTACTGGGTGGCGGCCGCGTCCGGGCCGGCCGGGACCGGCGGGATGTACTGGGTGGCCGCCGCGTCCGCGCCGCCGGGGACGGGCGGGATGTACTGGGTGGCCGCGCCCGGGTCGAAGGGCGGGATCAGGGCCGTGGCCTCGGCGTCCGTGCCCGCGGCCGGGTGCTGGGGCGCGGGGGCGCCGAAGGGGTCGCCGGGGGCGGCGTACTGCCGGTCGTAGCCGGGCTGTGCGTACTGCGGGTCGTAGCCCGGCTGCCCGTGCGGGTCCTGCGGCGCGGCGTACTGCCCGTACGCGTCCTGCCCGGGGTGGCCGGCGCCGTACGACGGCTGCTGCCCGTACGGCTCGGGCTGCTCGGGGTACGGCTGCGGGTACCCGTACGCCGCCGGCTGGTGCGGCTGCTGCGGGACGCCCCCGACCGGCGGGGCGGCGGGGGGCGGCGGCACGCCGGGGCCCTGCGCCGGACCCCACTGGTCGTCCCAGGGGCTGCCGCCCACGGGGGCGGTCTCGCTCACCCAGGGCTCCTGGGGAGGTCCCGCGGGGACGCCCGGGATGATCGGGGCGGAGCCGTCGGCGGGCAGCACGATGCCCTCGTGGGCGGGGCGCGCCGAGGGGTACTGCGGCTCGCCCCCCTGTCCGCTCTGCGTCACCGGGACTCCTTCTGCTGCCTACGGAATCGTCGGTTTACGCTACCGGGTCGCCCTCCCGCCCTGCCACGCGCCCATGATCGACAGCAAGCGGACACGCGGGAGAACGCGCCGTGAACTGAGGAGGCGTCATGCCGCCTGGAGTTCCAGACGGGCCGTGAACTCCCTTACGGCGGCCTCCTCCCGGTACGGCTCCAGACGCTGCCGGAAGTCGTCCAGGTACTCGGCGCCGCGGTTGCTGCGCAGCGTGCCCAGCAGCTCCACGGCCTGTGTGCCGGTGTGGCAGGCCTGTTCGACCTCGCGCGCCTGCACCTGCGAGGCGGCCAGCAGCAGCAGCCCGATGGCGCGCCTGCGGGCCTTGGTCTCGGGCAGGGCCCGCAGGGCCTCCTCCGCCCGCCGGCCGGCGGCCTCGGCCTGCCCGAGGTCGCGGTGGCAGTGGGCCAGCTCGTCGGCGAGGTAGGCCTGGTCGAAGTGCCTGATCCACACCGGGTCGTCCCCGGAATCGGGCTCGGCCCGCTCCAGCGCCGAGACCGCCCGCCCCGCCAGCAGCTGGGTGGCCCGGACGTCCCCCATCAGCGCGTGCCCGCGCGCCTCGGCGGCGAAGAACATCGCCTGCACCCGCGGCGTGACCTGGCTCCGGGCGCCTTCCTGCGCGGCCCGCGCCAGCTGCGCGATCTCCCTGGGGTTGCCCAGCTCGGCGGCCAGGTGGCTCATGGACGCGGCCAGCACGTACCCGCCGTACGCCCGGTCGCCCGCGGCCTGCGCGAGCCGGAGCGCCTGGATGTAGTACCGCTGGGCCAGGCCGGGTTGCCCGGTGTCCACGGCCATGTACCCGGCGAGTTCCGTGAGGCGGGCCACGGCCGCGAAGAGGGCGCGGCCCACCGGCTCGCGGTAGGAGCCGCCGAGCAGCCCGGAGACCACGCTGTTGAGGTAGTGGACGACGACCGGGCGGACGTGCCCGCTGCCGAAGCGGTGGTCCAGCTCGGTCAGGGCCTCGGTGGTGGCGCGTACCGCCTCGACGTCGGAGGCGCCGACGCGGGCGCCGGCGGTCCGCGCCACCTGGGCGTCGGCGCTGGTGATCAGCCAGTCCCGGCTGGGCTCGACCAGCGCGGAGGCGGCGACGGTGGAACCGGACAGGAAGTCGCGGCGGCCCACGTCGCTGCGCCACAGCTCGCAGACCTGCTCGATCGCGCCCACGACGGTCGGGGAGAACTGCAGGCCGACGCCGGAGGCGAGGTTCTTGCCGTTGGCCATGCCGATCTCGTCGATGGTGACGGTGCGGCCGAGCTTGCGCCCGAGGGCCTCGGCGATGATTCCCGGGGCGCGGCCGCGGGGCTGCTGGCCGCGCAGCCAGCGGGCGACGGACGTCTTGTCGTACCGGAGATCCAGTCCGTGTTCCGCACCGGTCATGTTGACCCGGCGGGCCAGTCCGGCATTGGAGCACCCGGCTTCCTGGATGAGCGCCTGGAGCCGTTCGTTCGGCTGGCGGGCGACGAGAGGCCTGGCTGCCATGAAGAAACCCCCTGTGGCCGCGAGTGGTCGTGCGTACGATCACTGCCCGGCGGATCGGCGGAGAATGCGGAACTTGCCCGGAACGTGGTGCTCTTGCGCTCACTCGCCTGGGATTGTCGCGCTTTCACGTCACTCGCTACCCCGCACCCGCTCCCTCGTCCCCTACGCGCCCCCGCCCGTGCACCGGTGCGCCCCGCGTGCAGGATCGATGCTCCGCCCCCTGGCTGGTTTACGCCCGTAACCCCGGGTGACGGCTGTAGTTGTGAAGGGCGTGGAAGAGACCATGGGAGTCACGGAGACCGCACCCATCCCCAAGCAGCGTGGCGAGCAGCTGCTTGACCATGCCGTGCGGTACGCGGAAGAGCGGCACTGGGACGTGTTCCCCGGCACCTGGCTGGAGGCCGAGGAGGGCCGGGAGCTGTGCTCCTGCGGGAACTCGGAGTGCGTGGCCCCGGGGGCGCACCCGGTGATGCAGGGCTGGGCGGCCTCCGCCACGGGCAGTGCGGTACAGGTGCGACGGATGTGGCAGAAGCAGCCCAAGGCGGCGATCCTGCTGCCCACCGGGCGGACCTTCGACGCGATCGACGTGCCGGAGACGGCCGGCTTCCTGGCGCTGGCCCGGATGGAGCGGATGGAGCTGACGCTGGGTCCCGTCGCGCTCACGCCGGACCGCCGGATGCTGTTCTTCGTGCTCCCGGGGGCCTCGGCCAAGGTGCCCGAGCTGGTGCGGAAGCTCGGCTGGTCGCCGTCCACGATCGACCTCCTCGCGCGGGGCGAGGGCGACTACGTGGCGGCGCCGCCCACCCGGTACGGCGGGCGGGGCGCGGTGCAGTGGGCGCGACGGCCCACGCCCGCGAACCGCTGGCTGCCGGACGCGGAGGAACTGATCAACCCCCTTGCCTACGCGTGCGGTCGCGAGGCGGCGGCGGCCCGGGCGCGACGCGGCTGAGCCCGGGCGGCGGCCCGGCTGCGGCAGCGGTCCCGGGGGCGGGCTCCAAGATCTTCAGTGCCGGTGTGCTGGCCTCGTAAGGTGAGTCCGACCAACGGGGAACAGTACGAAAGGCAGGGCGCACGTGCCTGACCAGACGTTCACGGACGGGGCGGGGGCGCGGTCCGCGCCGCCCGCGGCCGTGCGGATAACGGGGCTGTGGAAGCGGTTCGGCGAGCAGGTGGCCGTCTCGGGGATCGATCTGGAGCTCCCTGCGGGGAAGTTCATCGGCCTCGTCGGGCCGAACGGCGCGGGGAAGACCACCACCCTGTCGATGGTGACCGGACTCCTCCGGCCCGACCAGGGCACGGTGGAGGTGGCCGGGTACGACGTGTGGACCGACCCGGTCCAGGTGAAGTCCCGGATCGGCGTCCTGCCGGAGGGACTGCGGCTGTTCGAGCGGCTCTCCGGCCGGGAACTGCTGGGCTACATGGGCCGGATGCGGGGGCTGCCGGGCGACGAGGTCGACAAGCGGGCGACCCAGCTGCTGGACGTGCTGGACCTGGCCGGATCGCAGCACAAGCTGGTGGTGGACTACTCGACCGGCATGCGGAAGAAGATCGGGCTGGCCGCGGCGCTGCTGCACAACCCCGAAGTGCTGTTCCTGGACGAGCCGTTCGAGGGCGTCGACCCGGTGTCGGCGCAGACCATCCGCGGGGTGCTGGAACGTTACACCGCCTCCGGGGCCACCGTGGTGTTCTCCAGCCACGTGATGGAGCTGGTGGAGTCGCTGTGCGACTGGGTCGCCGTGATGGCCGCCGGCCGGATCCGCGCCTCGGGCACGCTGGCGGAGGTGCGGGGCGAGGCGTCCTCGCTGCAGAACGCCTTCCTGGAGCTGGTGGGCGCCGGCGGGCGCGACGCGGGCGAGTCCCTGGACTGGCTCGGCGGCGGGGCGGGCCGGTGAGCGCCGCGGACCCCACTGCCACCGCGGACCGCACTGCCGCCGCGGGCCGGAACGCCGGGGGCCCGGGCGGTTCCGTCGGGGCGCTGGCCCCGGTCTTCGTACGGCTGAAGCTGTCGCTGCTGCGCAACGGGCTGCGGCAGAGCTCCAAGCGCAAGGCGGCGTACGTCGTGTCGCTGGCGTTCACGCTGTTCTTCGCCGCCCTGATGGTGCTTCTCCTGGTGCTGCTGCGCGGGTACCCCGACGCCGCCGGGACCGTGGTGGTGCTGCTGGGCGCCGTGCTGGCGCTGGCCTGGGCGGTCATGCCGCTGTTCTTCTCGGCCGGCGACGAGACGCTGGACCCGTCGCGGCTGGTGATGCTGCCGCTGCGGCCGCGGCCGCTGGTGGGGGCGCTGCTGGTGTCCTCGCTGGTCGGGATCGGCCCGTTCTTCACCCTGTGCCTCGCGGTCGGTTCGGTGATCGCGCTGGCGCGGGGTGCGGCGGGGGTGGTGGCCGGTGTGCTGGCGGTGCCGGTGGTGATGCTGGGGTGCGTGGCGCTGTCGCGCGCCGTGGCCACGGCGAACGTCCGGCTGCTGACCAGCCGCAAGGGCCGTGACCTGGCGCTGCTGAGCGGTCTGCTGATCGCGGTGGGCGCGCAGGTGGTGAACTTCGGGAGCCAGCGGCTGTTCCAGCAGGGCGGCCTCGACACCCTGGAGCCGGCGGCGGCCGTGCTGCGCTGGGTGCCGCCCGGTTCGGCACTGGGCGCGGTCGAGTCCGCGAGCGAGGGCTCGTACGGGGTGGCGGCGGTGCAGCTGCTGCTGGCCGTGGCGGCGCTGGGCGCGCTGGTGTGGGCCTGGCAGCGCTCGCTGACGAAGCTGATGGTCACGCCCGACGGGTCGACGGTCGCGGCGGCGGAGCCGACCCGCGCCAAGGAGTCGGGCGGCGGGGCCTGGGGCCTGCTGCCGGGCGGCCGCACGGGCGCCGTCATGCAGCGCACCCTGCGGTACGTGATGCGCGACCCGAAGACCAAGGCGGCCTGGGTGACGGCGCTGGCGATCGGCCTGATCGTGCCGGTGTTCAACGCCCTCCAGGGCACCGGCTCGATCTACTTCTCCTGCTTCGGCGCCTGGATGCTGGGCGTGCAGATGTACAACCAGTTCGGCCAGGACACCTCGGCCTTCTGGATGGTCGCCCAGACCATCGCGACGCCCCGTCAGGCGTACGAGGAACTGCGCGCCCGCGCGCTGGCGCTGCTGCTGGTGACCCTGCCGTTCAGCACGCTGGTGGCGGTGGTGACCGCCGCGATGCTGGGCGACTGGCAGTCGCTGCCCGAGGCGCTGGGGCTGGCCTTCGCGCTGCTGGGCGCGATGCTGGCCACGGGTGCCGTGTCGTCGGCCCGCTTCCCGTACTCGATCCCGCAGGACGGCGCCTTCAAGAGCGCGGCGCCGGGCCAGGGCGGCCTCGCCTGGATGAGCGTGTTCCTCGGGATGCTGGTGTCGGCGGTGCTGTGCGCCCCGCTGATCGTGGCGACCGTGGTGCTGCACGTCACCGGCCAGCACGGGCTGCTGTGGCTGCTGCTGCCCGCCGGCGCGCTGTACGGCGGCCTGCTGGTCTGGGCCGGCATCCGCACGGCGGCCCCGTGGACGGCCGACCGCCTGCCGGAAATCCTGGCGGCGGTGAGCAAGGGCTGACGCCGGTGCCGGTTCGCCTGCCGGCCGGCCGCCGCCGGAGCCGCGCGCCACTGCACGGGGCTCCGGCGGCGGCCTTTTCACGCCTCCTCCGGCCGCCGGTCGCCGCGACGGCACGCCTCCCCGGCCTGGCCCCCGCCGCCCGACCCGCCGGGCCCGGTTACTCGCGTACCGGGGACGGGAGGTCGGCCAGGAAGGGTTCGACCGCTGCGCGCCAGGCCGTCGGCTGGTCCCAGTGGACCAGGTGGCCGGCGTCGGGGATCTCGGCGTAGGCGCCCAGCGGGAGGACGCGGACCATCTCCTGGGCCTCGGCCCGGCCCAGCTCGCCGTCGAGGCCTCGGACCACCAGGGTCGGGCAGCGGACCTGGCCCAGCTCCTCCCAGTGCGCGTCGTGCACCCAGGTCTCGCGGGCCCGCAGCATCTGGCGGCGGGAGAAGACGGGACGCCAGCCGTCGGGGCCCTCGGTCATCACCTCGGCGAAGAACTCGCCGCGGGCCGGGCTCGGCCGCTCCACCCAGGGGTCGTCCTCACCGAACCACTTGCGCACGTCGCCGAGCGTCGCGAACGGCAGCGGCCAGCTGCGGAACCAGTCCTCCCACTCCCGCTGGGAGGCCGCGCCGAGCGCGGTGGCCCGCATGTCGCAGATGACCAGCGCCTGGACGAGGTCCGGTCGGCGGGCGGCCAGCTGCCAGGCGGTGAGGGCGCCCATGGAGTGGCCGATGAGGATCACGGGGGCGAGCCCGAGCTGCTCGATGGCCGCCTCGGCGTCGCGGATGAAGGCGTCACGGGAGTACGGGCCGTCCGCCGGGCGCTCGCTGCGGCCGTGGCCGCGCTGGTCCAGGGCCACCGCGCGGTGCCGGGCCGCCAGCCAGCGGGCGGTGCCGGCCCAGTGGGAGGCACGTCCCATCAGCCCGTGCAGTAACAGCACCGCCGGTTCCGCCGGGGCTCCGCCGTCGGTGTCCTTGGGCGGGTCAGCGAACTCCCAGGCGGCGAGCCGCACACCGTCGGCTCCCGCCACATCGATGCGCCGTACCACCGTCGATGCACCCCCTTCGCTCCGCGCCAGACTATCGAACCTGCATTCGAAAACGGGCGTCTCCCCGGCAACACCGCTCTTTCGAGTGACCTTCCTCAAGGATTGGCGGCCGCTGCCGAGGGGAGATCTTCATCGGGAGGCGGGCCGCTCGGGGAAGACGGTCCGAGGGGATTGACCCTGGGAGCTCGGGGCTCCGGGTCAGCAATGGGGAGGACAGGTCCCGGCGTCGTGAGGCGCCGGGACCTTCTCGTGCCGGAGCGCGCCGGGCGCGCGGGGCCGGGCACATCGCATCGCCCCCTCCCGCAGTTGCCTGGGGCAAGCCTGGCACGGGAGTCGCGCGGTCGCTTCCATTCCGAGGGATTAGCCGGAATTCGACACGGGGGAGCCGGGGCCTCCCGGCGGTGGCCGGGGGCGGGTGGGGTCAGCGGGGCCTGAGAGGTCGTCCGGTGGCCCCGGAGGAATGGCGGGCTCGGTCAGCCCGGAGAGTGGGCCGGATGGGCCCCGGAGGGCCGCGCGGCCCGGGTGGGCCGGATGGCCCGGGGCGCGTACGCCCGGGTGGTCCTGGGGCGGCCCGGCGCGCACCGGGGTGCGGGCAGGACACGGCACGGGTTCCGCACCCGGGACCGGGGGTGCCGCCGCGGGCTACCGCTTGGCGACGAAGACGTGCGACGCGGTGTCGTCGTCCAGCTCGGCGGCCTCGCCGCCGCTGCCGACCAGCACACCGCCGGGCGACTCGGTCACACTCACCACGGCACCGGGCTGCACACCCGCACGCCGCAGCGTGTACATCAGCTGGGCGTCGGTCTGGATCGGCTCGCCGATCCGGCGGACGACCACCGTCTTGCCGTCCGGGCCCGGCTGCAGCTCGCCCAGGCTGACCATGCCCTCGTCGAGGAAGGGGTCCGCCTCGGCCTTCTCGCCCAGCTCCTCCAGCCCGGGGATCGGGTTGCCGTACGGCGACTCGGTCGGGTGGCGCAGCAGCTCCAGCACGCGCCGCTCCACCGCCTCGCTCATCACGTGCTCCCAGCGGCAGGCCTCGGCGTGCACCTGCTCCCACTCCAGGCCGATCACGTCGACCAGCAGACACTCCGCCAGCCGGTGCTTGCGCATGACGCGGGTCGCCAGGCGGCGGCCCTCCTCGGTCAGCTCCAGGTGCCGGTCGCTGGCGACGGCCACCAGGCCGTCACGCTCCATGCGCGCGACCGTCTGGCTGACCGTGGGACCGCTCTGGTCCAGCCGTTCGGCGATGCGGGCGCGCATGGGGACCACACCTTCCTCTTCCAGCTCGAGAATGGTGCGGAGATACATCTCCGTGGTATCGATCAGTCCGGACATCCGTGCCCCTCAATATCGTGCGCTGGCCCTGTCCCCAATTCTGACGCATCACGCCGACAACCGTCCCGTGCCTGAGCGCGCGACCTCCCGCCGACACGGCCGACCGGCTATTGACAGGCCACTGGTCCAGACCGCACGGTGATCCGCGGACACGGACGCACCCCGACTTCTGGAAGGGCCCTCGGCGATGAGCGAGAGCAAGCTGGCCGGTCAGTTCTTCGACGCCGCGATCGGTCTCCTACAGCGGGTCCGCGACGAGGAGTCCGCGCACATCGCCGCCGCCGGGGAGCTGATCGCGGACGCCGTGGCCTCGGGCAACCGCCTCTTCGCCTTCGGCGCCGGACACTCCTCGCTGCCCGCGCAGGACGTCGTCTACCGGGCCGGCGGCCTCGCCCTGATGAACTTCCTCGCCGTCCCCGGCACCGCCGGCGTCGACGTCATGCCGGCCACCCTCGGCAGCGCCCTGGAGCGGGTGGACGGCCTGGCGAGCGCGGTGCTCGACTCCAGCCCGGCCGCCTCGGGCGACGTACTCGTGATCATCTCCCTGTCCGGGCGCAACGCGCTGCCCGTCGAGATGGCGATGAACGCGCGCGCCCTGGGCCTCAAGGTCATCGGCGTGACGTCCGTGGCCTACGCGACCGAGACCAGGTCCCGGCACGTGTCCGGCGGCTTCCTCAAGGACCACTGCGACATCGTCCTCGACAGCAAGATCGCGGTGGGCGACGCGGAGCTGACCCTGGACGGCATCGACGCGCCCTTCGCGCCCGCGTCCACCGTCGTCACCAGCGCGATCATGCAGTCGGTGATGGCCGCCGCGGCCGGCTCGCTGGCCGAGCGGGGCATCGAACCGCCGCTCCTGCGCTCCGGCAACGTCGACGGCGGCCACGAATGGAACGGCCGCGTGATGACGGAGTACGGCGACCGCATCTTCTTCCGCCACTGAGCGGCCCGCCCCCGGGGACAGGGCCTAGTCCGCCGTGACGCCCGCCAGGGAGAGGTCGGCGGCCACCCTGGCGGCGATCTCCTCCGCGTAGACCGCGTCCGGGCGTTCGAACGGGGGGCGTGAGGGGGCGCGCAGGAAGGTGAGCACGCCCAGGGTCCGGCCGCGGCTGCGGAGCACCGTGCACAGGCCGTGCGCGACGCCGTCGGGCCAGCCGGACGGCAGCCGCGCCGGGGCGCTGACCCGCACCGAGCCGACCCGGTCCAGCGCCTGGAACGCCGGGTGCCCCGCCTCGTACCTGGCCGGCAGGCCGCCGGTGGAGGTCAGCCCCGGCGGCGAGGTGGCCGAGCGCACCAGCCGGTCCCCCACGGTCAGGTCGACGAGCGCGTGGTCGGCGAACCCGGCCAGCGAGAAGTCCAGCCGCACCGCCACCGCCTCGGCCGGGTCCTCGCACTCGGCGGCGGCCCGCGCGGCCCGGTGCAGCTGGTTGGCCCGGAACCGCAGCTGCGCGGTGTCCAGCTCGGTCTGGCGGGCCTCGGTGATGTCCTGGAACAGCCAGGCCACGCCCAGCGGCACCGGCTCCTCCCCCAGCGGCGAGGCGAGCCGCAGGAAGCCGGAGCGCCAGCAGCGGCGGCGTACGCCCTCGGGCGTCTTCACGGACACCCACAGCTCCGCCGGCGGGGGCGGCGCGCCCTCGGCCAGCACGTGCTGGATGGCGCCCTCCAGCTCCTCCACGCCCTGGGTCAGCAGCTCCCCCAGCGGCCGGCCGAGCAGCACCGTCCGCCCGGCCCCGAAGGCGCGGGCCGCGTGCGCGTTGACCACGGCGGGCCGCAGGTCCACGTCGACCAGGACCACGCCCCACGAGGCGTCGTCCAGCAGCGCCTCGCTCAGTGCGATGGACCGCTCCAGGTCGATCTGGGTGTGCACCTCGCTGAAGGCGCAGTAGACCCCGGCGGGCCTGCCGTCCGCGCCGGGCACGCGGGCCGACTGGGTGCGTACGAGGACCCGGCCGCCGTCCTTGGTGACCAGGGCGAACTCGTGCACCTGGCGGCCCGGCGCGTCCTGCGCGGACATCAGCCGGCGCTGCACGTCCTCGGCGTCCGCCGCTCTGGCGGCCCACCCGGCGAAGCCATGCCGGCCGACCGCCTCCGCGGCCGTCCACCCCAGGATCCGCTCTGCCTCGCGGTTCCAGTGGGTGATCACACCGTCGGCGTCGAACGCGCACAGTGCGGCGTCCATGCCGTCCAGTAGCGCGGCGAGCAGATCGTCGGCGGTCTCACTACGTCCGGAAGCACTCACCTGGCACCCCCTGCAGGTGTTCGCGTGTGCGGCACGTCAGATCATTCAACTCCAACGTGACGCAGCCCACACGGGGTTCTCGGAAAAGAGCCGGGTCTATTAATCGGTTGCGGCGGTTCCGAGGGGCTCCTAGCGTGTGGGGCACACGAGAAGGGAGGTGGTTCCGGAAATGTATGGCAACCGGACGCGTGAGGTGACTGCGGGCTAGCGCCCGTCGTCGCACGCACCCAGTGTGCTCGCCGGCGTCATGGCGTCGGCCAATCCCAAGCAGTCACCCGACCCGCGGGCTCGCCGGTACGTCCGGCCGGCTTCTCTTACTGCAGAAGAGAACCCGAGCCCGCGGGTCGCCTGCTGTTCCAGGCCCTACGGCTGGAGCCGCTCCACCCGCCAGCCCTCGCCGTCGCGCACGTAGCGGAGGCGGTCGTGGAGGCGGTTCTCGTGGCCCTGCCAGAACTCCACCGCCTCCGGTACGACGCGGAAGCCGCCCCACTCCGTCGGTACGGGGACCTGCTCGCCCTCCGGGTAGCGCGCGGTCAGCTCCGCGTAGCGCGCGTCCAGGTCCGCCCGCGAGGCGATCACGGTGGACTGCTCGCTCGCCCACGCGCCCAGCTGGGAACCGTGCGGCCGGGACCGGAAGTAGGCGGCCGTCTCGTCGCGGCCGACCCGGGCCGCCGTGCCGGTCACCACGACCTGCCGGGCGATGGGGTGCCAGGGGAAGAGCAGCGCGACGTGCGGGTTCTCCGCCAGCTCCCGGCCCTTGCGGGAGCCGTAGTTCGTGTAGAAGACGAAGCCCCTGGAGTCGAACTGCTTGAGCAGCACCGTGCGCGAGCTCGGCCTGCCGTCCGCCGTGGCGGTCG
This sequence comes from Streptomyces sp. NPDC101132, assembly GCF_044759225.1. Classification (NCBI taxonomy): domain Bacteria; kingdom Bacillati; phylum Actinomycetota; class Actinomycetes; order Kitasatosporales; family Streptomycetaceae; genus Streptomyces; species Streptomyces sp. NPDC101132. The sequence continues at coordinate 205,994 of NZ_JBIVYX010000002.1, read as the reverse complement.
AGACGACCATCGCGTTCGGTTCGAAGACGTGCGCGTCGGCGGCCTGCTGGAACCAGCGGGCGAACTGCTCCATCGGGTCCGCGGCGAGATCGGCCTCGAAGACGATCTCGGAGCGGTACTGCTTGCGCATGACAGCGGGATCAAGGTCCTGGTTCGGCACACCGCCATCCTGCCCCAGGGACGGCCCCCGCCGGCCCCGGGGTTCGGCCGCTCGCGGCGGCGCCCCCGGCCGGTGTGCCGCACGTCACGCTTCCGCGCGCCTGGCGCAACGTACAAAATCTTGAGGCTGGGCCGCCTCCTGCGGCCGATTCGCGCGGTGGGCCTCCGCCCCGGAATCCCGTCCCGGTGTTCGGCATCGGCCGCACGGGGCATGACGGGGTTGACCACCCGCACCGCGCAGCGTGCGGAAGCGTACAAAGGTGTACGCACCCGCCAGATCCTTACGCCTGTTCACAGCCGGACCGCACAGCCGGCCCGTAGGCAGCCGTTCTGGTCACAGCCGTTCGCCGCACTACCTTGAGGAGCCGCCTGATGTCCGACTTCGTACCCGGACTCGAAGGGGTCGTCGCGTTCGAGACGGAGATCGCCGAGCCCGACAAGGAAGGCGGCTCGCTGCGCTACCGCGGTGTCGACATCGAAGACCTGGTGGGCCACGTCTCCTTCGGGAACGTGTGGGGCCTGCTGGTCGACGGTGCGTTCAACCCCGGTCTGCCCGCCGCCGAGCCCTTCCCGATCCCGGTGCACTCCGGTGACATCCGTGTGGACGTCCAGTCCGCACTCGCCATGCTCGCCCCCGTCTGGGGCCTGAAACCGCTGCTGGACATCGACGAGCAGACCGCGCGGGACGACCTCGCCCGGGCCGCCGTGATGGCCCTGTCGTACGTCGCCCAGTCGGCCCGCGGCCAGGGCCTGCCGATGGTCCCGCAGCGGGAGATCGACAAGGCCGACTCCGTCGTCGAGCGGTTCATGATCCGCTGGCGCGGCGAGCCCGACCCGAAGCACGTCAAGGCCGTCGACGCCTACTGGACCTCCGCCGCCGAGCACGGCATGAACGCCTCGACGTTCACCGCCCGGGTGATCGCCTCCACCGGCGCCGACGTCGCCGCGGCCCTGTCGGGTGCCGTGGGCGCCATGTCCGGTCCGCTGCACGGCGGCGCGCCCTCGCGCGTGCTGGGCATGATCGAGGAGATCGAGCGCACCGGCGACGCCGTGGCGTACGTGAAGAAGGCCCTGGACAAGGGCGAGCGCCTGATGGGCTTCGGCCACCGCGTCTACCGCGCCGAGGACCCGCGCGCCCGCGTGCTGCGGCGTACGGCCAAGGAGCTGGACGCGCCGCGCTACGAGGTGGCCGCCGCCCTGGAGAAGGCCGCGCTGGAGGAGCTGCACGCCCGCCGCCCCGACCGCGTGCTGGCCACGAACGTGGAGTTCTGGGCCGCGATCATGCTGGACTTCGCGGAGGTCCCGGCGCACATGTTCACGTCGATGTTCACGTGCGCGCGCACCGCCGGCTGGTCGGCGCACATCCTGGAGCAGAAGCGCACCGGCCGGCTGGTCCGGCCGTCGGCCCGGTACGTGGGCCCCGGCCCGCGCGACCCGCGCCAGATCGAGGGCTTCGGGGACATCGCCTCGACCGCCTGACCGGTCTCGGTTCCGTTCGGCGCGCCGCATCCCGTCCCGGGGTGCGGCGCGCCGTCGCGTTCAGGGGCGGGTGGCGGGTACGAGGGCCAGGTCGACCAGCGCGGACCACTGGGCGACGACCCGGGCGCGCCGGGCGGCGTCGTCGGTGAGGACGTTGGCCAGGCCCAGGCCGCGGGCCATGTCGAGCAGGCCCTGCACGGTCTCCCGGACGCCCGGGACCGACTCGTCGGCGCCCAGCAGCTCGGCGGCTATCCGGTGGGTCTCGCGGCCCACCCTGGCCTCCAGCTCGGTGACCCGGGGCCGCAGCTGCTCCTCGTTGGAGGCGGCCACCCAGAGCTGGAGCGCGGCCCGGAAGAGGGTGCCGGTGTACAGATCGACCAGGGCGGCGACCACGGCGGGCCGGGCGGCGGGCCCGTCGGCGAAGAGGCCGCGCAGGGCTGCGGAGCGCTCCTCGGCGACGTACTCGACGGCGGCGGTGAAGAGGTCCTCGCGGGTGGGGAAGTGGTGCTGGGCGGCGCCCCGGGAGACACCGGCCCGCTCGGCGACGACGGCGACGGTGGAGCCGGCCCAGCCGTGTTCGGCGAGGCAGGCCACGGCGGCCTCCAGGAGGCGCCGGCGGGTGGCGCGGCTGCGGTCCTGCTTCGGGGTGCGGTCGGGGACCGGGGCGGTCACGACACCCATGACGGGCTCCGGCGCTCGAAGCGGGCGGTGATGCCCTCGCGGGCCTCGTCGGAGGCGAAGAGGGCCGCGGACAGTGCGGTCAGCCGGGCGGCGTCCCGGTCGAAGGCGGCTCGTACCTCGGCGGTGACCAGCTTCTTCGTCTCGGCCAGGCCCTGCGGGGAGGCCTTGCGCAGGCCGTCGAGGACGGGAGCCAGGGCCAGGTCGACGGGGTCGAGGTGATCGAGGGAGTCCTCGGGCTCGTCGGGCTTCTCGGCGGGGGCGGCGTCGGCCGACAGGGTCAGCAGGCCGATGCGGGCCGCCTCGACGGGGCCGAAGGCCTCCGCGGTGAGGAAGTACCGGGCGGCCGCCCGGGGGTCGAGGCGGCACAGCAGCGGGACCGAGATGACGGCCGGGGCCAGGCCCAGGTGGGTCTCGGTGAAGGCGAAGGTGGCGCCCGGACCGGCGGCGGCGATGTCGCAGGAGCCGAGCAGGCCGAGGCCGCCGGCCCTGACGTGCCCGGTGACCCGGGCGACGACGGGCTTGGGCAGCTCCACGACCTCCCGCATCAGCGCCACGAAGTCCTCGGGGTCGCACGGCGACTTCAGGTCGGCGCCCGCGCAGAAGGTGTTCCCGGTGTGGGTGAGGACCACCGCCCGGACCGCCGGGTCCTGGCCGGCGACGGCGAACGCGGCGCGGAGTTCGGCGACGAGGGCCGCGGAGAGCGCGTTGCGGTTGGCCGGCGAGTCGAGCGTGAGCGTCGTGACGCCGCTCGCTTGCGCGGCGCTGACCAGGGGGTCCATGCCGGTGTCCTCCGGAGATGTGCGGGTGGCGACGGGATCCTGCCGGGGAGCGTACGCGGGCTCCCGGACCCGCGCCCGGGCGGGCGGGGGTCCGGGCGGCCCGGGGTGCGGCTCAGTAGGACTTCGGGAGGCCCAGGGTCTGGTGCGAGACGAAGTTCAGGATCATCTCGCGGCTGACCGGGGCGATCCGGGCCACCCGGGAGGCGGTGATGAGCGAGGCCAGCCCGTACTCGCGGGTCAGGCCGTTGCCGCCCAGGGTGTGCACGGACTGGTCCACGGCCTTCACGCAGGCCTCGGCGGCCGCGTACTTGGCCATGTTGGCGGCCTCGCCGGCGCCCATGTCGTCGCCCGCGTCGTAGAGGTGGGCGGCCTTCTGCATCATCAGCCGGGCCAGCTCCAGGTCGATGTGCGCCTGGGCGAGGGGGTGGGCGAGGGCCTGGTGCGCGCCGATGGGCTGCTTCCAGACCTGGCGGGTCTTCGCGTAGTCGACGGCCTTGGCGAGGGCGTGGCGGCCCATGCCGATGGCGAAGGCCGCCGTCATGATGCGCTCGGGGTTGAGCCCGGCGAAGAGCTGGAGGAGGCCGGCGTCCTCCTCGCCGACCAGGGAGTCGCCGGGCAGCCGCACCTCGTCCAGGACCAGCTCGAACTGCTTCTCCGCGGCGTGCAGTTCCATGTCGATGGGCGAGCGGCCGAAGCCGGGGGTGTCCCGGGGGACGATGAACAGGCAGGGCTTGAGCTGCCCGGTGCGGGCGTCCTCGGTGCGGCCGACGATCAGCGTGGCGTCGGCGATGTCGACCCCGGAGATGAAGACCTTGCGGCCGGTGAGGATCCAGTCGGTGCCGTCCCGGCGGGCCGTGGTCGTGATGCGGTGGGAGTTGGAGCCGGCGTCGGGTTCGGTGATGCCGAAGGCCATGGTGCGGCTGCCGTCGGCGAGACCGGGCAGCCAGGCGCGCTTCTGCTCCTCGGTGCCGAAGCGGGCGATGACCGTGCCGCAGATGGCCGGCGAGACCACCATCATCAGCAGGGGACAGCCGGCGGCGCCCAGCTCCTCCAGGACGATGGAGAGTTCGGCGATGCCGCCGCCCCCGCCGCCGTACTCCTCGGGGAGGTTCACGCCGAGGTAGCCGAGCTTGGCGGCCTCGGCCCACAGCTCGTCGGGGTGGCCGCCCTCGGCGGCCACCTTGGCGAGGTACTCGCGGCCGTAGCGCCGGCCGAGGGCGGCGACGGCGGCGCGCAGCGCCTTGTGCTCTTCGGTTTCGAGGACGGTGCCGGTCGGGGTTCCGGGGGCGGTGCTCATGACTGCGTTTCCTCCAGGACTACGGCGAGTAGGGCGCCCACCTCGACCTGGTGGCCGGGGGTGGCGTGGAGCGCGGTGAGCGTGCCGGAGGCGGGGGCGACGATGCGGTGTTCCATCTTCATGGCCTCCAGCCAGAGCAGTGGCTGGCCGGCGGTGACGGCGGTGCCGGGGGCCAGGCCCTCGGCGACGCGGACGACGGTGCCGGGCATGGGGGCGAGCAGGGATCCGGGGTCGGTGCGGTCCTCGGGGTCGGCGAAGCGGGGCAGGGCGGTGAGGGTGTGCGAGCCGAGCGCCGAGTCGACGTACACGGCCCCGGTGTTCGAATTGTGTTTCACGTGGAACATCCGCTGCACGCCGCCGACTTCGAGGGTGACCAGGTCCGGGGTGACCCCGACGACCCGGACGTCCTGGTGGCCCTCGGCGGGCTCGGGGCCGGTACGGGTGTGCCGGTAGCGGATCTCGTGTTCGGTGCCGGACGGCTCGGCGCGGTAGCGGCGGAGCTGCGGCCCGGAGGGTACGTTGCGCCAGCCGCCGAGCCGGGCGGCGACGCCCGCGCCGGGGGCGGGCAGGGCTTGGGCGAGGGCGGCCGCCAGGGCCGGGAGCCCGGCGTCGGGGGTGCCCTCGGTGAGGGCGGGGAGGTGGCGGTCGTAGAAGCCGGTGTCCAGACGGGCGGCCTGGAACTCCGGGTGGCGCAGGGACCGGACGAGGAGGTCCCGGTTGGTGGTCAGGCCGTGGATGCGGGCCCGCTCCAGGGCGCCGGCGAGGACCCGTACGGCCTCGTCGCGGGTGGGGGCGTGGGCGATGACCTTGGCCAGCATCGGGTCGTAGTGGATGCCGACCGGGTCGCCCGCGGCGTAGCCGGCGTCGACCCGGACCCCGCCGGGCAGGTCGAGGGTGTCCAGCGTGCCGGTCTGCGGGCGCCAGCCGCGGGCCGGGTCCTCGGCGTAGAGGCGGGCCTCGACGGCGTGGCCGGAGGGCTCGGGCGGGGTCAGGGGCAGCGCGTGGCCCTCGGCGATCCGGAGCTGGAGGGCGACGAGGTCGATGCCGTGGACGGCCTCGGTCACGGGGTGCTCCACCTGGAGGCGGGTGTTCATCTCCAGGAAGTACGGGCGGCCGTCGGCGGTGACGAGGAACTCCACGGTGCCGGCGCCCTGGTAGGAGACGGCGCGGGCGGCGGCGACGGCCGCCTCGTGGAGCGCGGTGCGCAGGCCGGCCGGGAGGCCGGGGGCCGGGGCCTCCTCGACGACCTTCTGGTGGCGGCGCTGGAGGGAGCAGTCCCGGGTGCCGAGGGCCCAGACCGTGCCGTGGGCGTCGGCGAGCACCTGGACCTCGACGTGCCGGCCGCGTTCGACGTAGGGCTCGGCGAAGACCTCGCCGTCGCCGAAGGCGGCGGTGGCCTCGGCGGAGGCGGCGGCCAGTTCCTCCTTCAGGGCGTCGAGGTCGCGTACCACCCGCATGCCGCGGCCGCCGCCGCCCGCGGCGGCCTTGAGGAGGAGGGGCAGGTCCGCGGCGGTGGCGGCGGCCGGGTCGACCGGTTCCAGGAGGGGGACCCCGGCGGCCCGCATCAGTTCCTTGGCGCGGGTCTTGGAGGCCATGGCCTCGATGGCCGCGGGCGGCGGGCCGATCCAGCGCAGGCCGGCGTCCTGGACGGCGCGGGCGAAGTCGGCGTTCTCGGAGAGGAACCCGTACCCGGGGTGGACGGCGTCGGCGCCCGCCGCGACGGCGGCCTTGATGACCAGGTCGCCGCGCAGGTACGTGTCGGCGGGCGCGGCTCCGGGCAGCCGGACGGCCGCGTCGGCCTCCCTGACGTGCAGGGAGCCGGCGTCGGGGTCGGCGTACACGGCGACGGTGGTGAGGCCGAGGGCGCGGGCGGTGCGGAAGACGCGGGCGGCGATCTCGCCGCGGTTGGCGACCAGGAGGGAGGTGAGGGGGGTGACGGGGGTCGCGGGGGCGGGGGTGTGGGGTGTCGTGGTCATCTGCGGGCTCACATCCGGAAGACGCCGAAGCCGCCGCGGGCGCCCTCGACGGGGGCGTTGTGGAGGGCGGACAGGCACAGGCCGAGGACGGTGCGGGTGTCGCGCGGGTCGATGACGCCGTCGTCGTAGATCCGCCCGGACAGGAAGAACGGCAGGGACTCCGCCTCGATCTGCTGCTCGACGAGGGCGCGCAGCCCGGCGTCGGCCTCGTCGTCGTAGGGCTGTCCCTTGGCGGCGGCGGAGGCGCGGGCCACGATCGAGAGCACCCCGGCCAGCTGCTGGGGGCCCATCACCGCGGACTTGGCGCTGGGCCAGGCGAAGAGGAACCGGGGGTCGTAGGCGCGGCCGCACATGCCGTAGTGGCCGGCGCCGTAGGAGGCGCCCAGCAGGACGGAGAGGTGCGGGACGCGGGAGTTGGAGACCGCGTTGATCATCATGGCGCCGTGCTTGATGATGCCGCCCTGCTCGTACTCCTTGCCGACCATGTAGCCGGTGGTGTTGTGGAGGAAGAGGAGGGGGATGTCGCGCTGGTTGGCGAGCTGGATGAACTGCGCGGCCTTCTGCGACTCCTGGCTGAACAGCACGCCGTGGGCGTTGGCGAGGATGCCGACGGGGTAGCCGTGGAGTTCGGCCCAGCCGGTGGTGAGGCTGGTGCCGTAGAGGGGCTTGAACTCGTCGAAGTCGGAGCCGTCGACGATGCGGGCGATGACCTCCCGCGGGTCGAAGGGGGTCTTGAGGTCGGCCGGGACGATGCCGAGCAGTTCCTCCGGGTCGTACTTCGGCGGCTCGGCGGGGCCCGGATCGGGGTGCGCCTTGCGGTGGTTGAGGCGGGCGACGATGCGGCGGGCCTGCCGGAGCGCGTCGTGCTCGTCGAGGGCGTAGTGGTCGGCGAGGCCGGAGGTGCGGGCGTGCACGTCGGCTCCGCCGAGGGACTCGTCGTCGCTCTCCTCGCCGGTGGCCATCTTCACGAGCGGCGGGCCACCGAGGAACACCTTGGAGCGGTCCTTGATCATCACGGTGTGGTCGGACATGCCGGGGACGTAGGCGCCGCCGGCGGTGGAGTTGCCGAAGACCACTGCGACGGTGGGGATGCCGGCGGCGGAGAGCCGGGTGAGGTCCCGGAAGATCGCGCCGCCCGGGATGAAGATCTCCTTCTGGGAGGGGAGGTCGGCGCCGCCGGACTCGACGAGGCTGATGCAGGGCAGCCGGTTCTGGAGGGCGATCTCGTTGGCGCGGAGCGCCTTCTTGAGGGTCCAGGGATTGCTGGCGCCGCCGCGGACGGTGGGGTCGTTGGCGGTGATCAGGCATTCGGTGCCCTCGACGACGCCGATGCCGGTGACCATGGAGGCGCCGACGGGGTAGTCGCTGCCCCAGGCCGCGAGGGGGGACAGCTCCAGGAAGGGCGTGTCCGGGTCCAGCAGGAGTTCGATGCGCTCGCGGGCGAGCAGCTTGCCGCGCCTGCGGTGCCGCTCGGTGTACTTCGGGCCGCCGCCGGCCAGCGCCTTGGCGTGCTCTGCGTCGAGGTCGGCGAGTTTGGCGAGCATCGCGGTGCGGTTGTCCGCGTAGGCGGGGTCGCGGGGGTCCAGGGCGGTGCGGAGCCGGGTCACTGCGTGGCCTCCGGGGGTGGTGTGCCGTCGGGTTCGCGGGGTGGGGTGCGTTGGCTGCGGCGCGCGGCTGCTGCGGGTGTCGTCCCTACGGGGACGGTTGCTGGGGGGCGGGGTGGTGCGGGGCGAGGTGGTGCGGGACCGGGTGCTGTGGGGCCGGGTGCGGGGCGCGGTGCTGCGGGGCGAGGTGGTGCGGTACGTCGACGTGCCGGGCGCGGAGCCATTCGCCGAGGGCCTTCGCCTGCGGGTCGAAGCGGTGCTGGGCTGCTGCGCCGTCGCCGAGGAGGCCGGTGATGACGAAGTTCAGGGCGCGGAGGTTGGGGAGTTCGTGCCGGGTGACGTGGAGCGGGGCCGTCTCCGGGAGGAGCTCCTTGAGGCGGGGGACGGTGAGGGTGGCGCGGAGCCACTCGTATGCGGGTTGCGTTTCCGTCCAGAGGCCGAGGTTGGCGTCGCCGCCCTTGTCGCCGCTGCGGGCTCCGGCGATGCGGCCCAGGGGGATGCGGACGGTTTCGGTGCCGGTTCCCGTGCCGTTGCCCGTGCCGGGGGCCGGGGCTTCCGGGTGCGGGGCCGTGCCGGGGGCCGCTGCTTCCGGGTGCCTGTCGGGGGCGGGTGCGGGGCTGAGCCCTGCGGGGCTGTCCCCTACCCGCCCTTCCTCCGTTCCCCGGGGCTCCGTCCCGGACCCTCCCCCAGCTACCGCTGGGGGGACCCCCACCTCCTCGAACGCCGGAGGGGCTGGACATGCCTGCGGCCCGGGATGCGCCTGCGGGGGTGGGGGGATCGGGACGGCCGTGCCGTCCGGGAGGATCGCCGTGTGGGGTGGGGTGGTGGACGGGACCAGGGGGGACGCGAAGGTGCCGTAGGGGGTGGGGGCGGCGGGTGGGGTCGTCACGTGGAAGCCGGGATAGCTGGCGAGGGCCAGTTCGATGGCCTGCGCCGTCAGGGGGCGGCCCACCTTGGCCGGGTCCGGGTCCTTCACCGTCAGGCGCAGCAGCGCGCTCGCCGTCTCCTGGGTGGCCGCGTCCTCGTGGTCCGTGCGGGCCAGGGTCCACTCCGCCGATGCGATGCCGGCCAGGGCGTCCGCCAGCTGGGCCTTCAGCAGGGCCGCCTTGGCCTCGACGTCCAGGCCGGTCAGCACGAAGACGACCTCGTTGCGCCAGCCGCCGATGCGGGTCAGGCCCAGTTTCAGGGTGCCGGGGGCGGGTTCGCCCCGGATGCCGGACACCAGGACCCGGTCCGGGCCCTGTTGCGTGAGCCGCACCGTGTCGAGGCGGGCCACCACGTCGGGGCCCAGGTACCGGGCGCCCTGGGTCTCGTACAGCAACTGGGCGGTGACCGTGCCGGTGTTCACCACGCCGCCGGTGCCGGGGTGCTTGGTGATGACCGCGCTGCCGTCCCGGGCGACCTCCGCCAGCGGGAAGCCCGGCCGCCGTACGTCGTGCCCGGTGAAGAACGCGTAGTTGCCGCCGGTCGCCTGCGTGCCGCACTCCAGCACGTGCCCGGCCACCACCGCCCCCGCCAGCGCGTCGAAGTCGTCCCGCGCCCAGTCGAAGAACCACGCCGCCGGCCCGCTGACCAGCGCCGCGTCCGTGACCCGCCCGGTGACGACCACGTCCGCGCCGGCCCGGAGGCACTCGGTGATCCCCCAGCCGCCGAGGTACGCGTTGGCGGTCAGGGCGTCCTCGTACGGCATCAGGTCGTCGCCCTCGACGTGCGCCACCGACACCGGTACGCCCAGCCGGGCGGCGAGCTGGCGGATGGCGTCGGCCAGTCCGGCGGGGTTCAGGCCGCCCGCGTTGGTCACCAGCCGGACGCCCCGGTCGACGGCCACCCCGAGGCTCCCCTCCAGCTGCCTCAGGTACGTCTTCGCGTATCCCAGTGCCGGGTCCTTGAGCCGGTCGCGGCCGAGGATCAGCATCGTCAGCTCGGCGAGGTAGTCGCCGGTCAGCACGTCCAGCGGGCCGCCGTCCAGCATCTCCGCCACCGCGTCGAAGCGGTCGCCGTAGAAGCCCGAGGCGTTGCCGATGCGCAGGATCCGGTCGTCAGGCACCGCGCCGCTCCCGGCCCTCGCCCGCGGGGCCCGCGAAGGCCTGGGCGATGTCCAGCCAGCGGTCCGCCTCCGCGCCCGAGGCCGTGACGGCGAGGTCCGCCCGGTGCGCCCGCCGGGTCACCAGCAGGCAGAAGTCCAGCGCCGGTCCGGTGACCCGCTGCTCCGCCTCCGGCGGCCCGTACGCCCACAGTTCCGTGCCGTCCGGCGAGGTCAGCTCCACCCGGAACTCCCCCTCGGGCGCGGGCAGTCCGCGTACCGCGTGGGCGTAGTCGCGGGCCCGCACCCCGATCCGGGCCACGTGCCGCAGCCGCGCGGTCGGGACGCGTACGGCGCCCAGCGCGTCCGCCACGTCCTGGCCGTGGGCCCAGGTCTCCATGAGGCGGGCACTGGCCATGGAGACGGCCTTCATCGGGGGCCCGTACCAGGGGAAGCGCTCCCCCGCGGGCGCCTTCGTCAGGGCCGCGTCCAGCTCCGCGCGCCCCGCCCGCCAGCGGGCCAGCAGTTCGGCGGGCGGCAGGGCGGCACCGGCCTCGGCGCCCTCGTCGACGAAGGTGTCGGGCCTGCCCAGGGCCTCCGCGGCCTGGCGTGCGAAGCCCTCGGCGTCGGTGAGGGCGAGGAGGGCGGCCCGGTCGGTCCACTCCAGGTGCGCGATCTGGTGGGCGACCGTCCAGCCGGGCGCCGGCGTGGGTCTGGCCCAGTCGCCGGCCTCCAACGCGCCGACGAGCTGGTCGAGTTCCTCCCCTTCGGCGCGCAGATCGGCGATCACCAAGGACGACGGATCGGGTACCGGGGACGACGGATCGGGCACGGCGGACTCCCCCACGCGGACGGCGACACGACGGTGTGCCCCGAAGCGTGGCAGCGGGCCGAGAAACAATCAAGCGTGCTTGCATTATTTTTCGGCCCGTGTTCCCGGGGAGCGGCCGCCGCCCCAACTTCCGTGCGGGGGTGGCGAAGTCAGCCCGTGAGGCCCTCCGGCAGCGAGTCGGCCAGGTAGGCCGCCACGTCCTGCTCGCCGGACAGCACGTGCCGCACCCACGCGTTCCGCTCGTGGCCGATCGGCGGGAGCTCCCACACGCACCCGATCAGCGAGCGGTCCAGCCGGACGAAGTGCGTGCTGTCCCGGTCCGGGCAGCCGAGCACCGGCTGGCCCGCCGCGCCGCCCGCGAAGTGCAGGACGTTGTCCCACACCCAGCTGTAGACGTTGAGGTACGCGCCGTCGTCCCCTCCCCTGTGGAGGACGACGAAGCTCACGGGCGGCGTGCCGTCCGTGAGTTCCGGCAAGGTCGCGAGCAGCTCGGGCAGGAAGGCGTACGCGGCCTTCTCGACCTCGGGCTCGATGCCGGCCGGGTCGGCGGTGACGTGGTACCGCTTCACCAGGCGGCCCTCGACCTCGACCGGCCCGGGGACGCTGAGGTGCTTCTCCTGGAATGCCATGCGGGGACCGTAGGGGCGCTTCCCTGACACCTTCCGTCAGGGGATCCGGCGTCGGTCCGGGGGTCCGGGGCGCCCGCGTGGCGCGTCGGCCGACACGCCCGGCCGGAGGACCCTGTTCCGGCCAGATCCGTAAAACTGCCGACACTTCCGGGCGCGGGTCCGCCCATACTGAGCCCGCTCCGCACACGGAGCGATCACGCCGTTGCTCACCGTAGAGGAATGGACCGCGACATGACCTCCGAAGCAGCACAGCAGCCGATCCCGCTCTACCCCCAGCTCGACGAGGCCGCGTTACGCGCCTTCGTGGCCGCCCTCCAGAGCGGCGACACCTCCGGGCTCGCGCCCGCCCGGGCCGCCGAGGTCGACCAGGCCCGCTCGCTGCTCACGTTCGCCCCGGTCGAGGTGCAGGGCGCGGCGGACCCCGCCACCGGCGAGCCCACCCGGCTCGACGCCGGGCTCTGGCGGCACACCGGCCCCGAGCCGCGGGCGGTCGTCGTGATGCCCTCGCCGTGGACGGACCTCGGCTGGCTCTCGTACGCCGTCCAGGCCACGGCCTTCGCGGCCAAGGGGTACAACGTCCTGGCCTACACCGCCCGCGGCTTCGGGCGCTCCGGGGGCGAGGTCGACGTGGCGGGCCCGCTCGACGTCCAGGACGGCACCCTGGCCCTGGACTTCCTGATCGAGCGCACGCCGTCCGGGGTCACGGCGGCCGGCTTCCTCGGCGACAGCTACGGGTCGGGCATCAGCCAGCTGGTCGCGGCGCACGACACCCGGGTCGACGCGGTCGTCGCGATGAGCACCTGGGGCGACCTCGGGGAGGCCTTCTACGAGAACACCACCCGGCACGTCGCCGCGGTGACCGCCCTGCTGAACGCCGCGCGGAACGCCCGGCTGAGCCGGGAGACGGCGGCCGTCTTCGCCGACGTGCTGAACAACCGGAACATCGAGGCGACGCTGGCCTGGGCCGCCCGGCGCTCGCCCCTCACGTACGTGGACGAGCTGCGCGAGCGCGGGATGCCCGTCTACTTCGCGCACGCCTGGCACGAGACGCTGTTCCCGGTGAACCAGACGCTGCGGATGTTCGAGGCGCTGACCGGCCCCAAGCGCCTCGACCTGTCCATCGGCGACCACTCCTGTCCGGAGATGAGCGGGATCATCGGGCTGCCGAACCGGATCTGGTCGAACGCCCACCGCTGGCTCGACCAGCACCTCAGGGGCGAGGACACCGGCATCGGCGCGGAGGGCCAGATCCTCAGCCAGGTGATGTGGAACAAGACGCTGGAGGACCGCCCCACCTGGACGGCCGTCACCACGCGCCGCCAGCGGGTGTACCTCACCGGCGGGGCGGCGGGCGGCTCGCTGGCCGACAAGCCCGAGACCGGCTGGACCATCGAGGCGCTGACCGGCATCGACACCCCCGCCACCGTGGCCGACGCGATCATCACCACCGGGTACGACGAGCTGGCCGGCCGCCCGAAGACCTACCCCGCCGACGGGATCAGCCGCGACGTGGCGGCCGTCTGGACGGGCGCGCCGCAGGACGCGGTGCTGCGGCTGCGCGGGATCCCGCGGCTGCGGCTGAGCTGCGCGGCGGCGACGCCGCGGGCGACGTTCGTCGCGTACCTGCTCGACGTGGCGCCGGACGGGACCGGGCACATCGTGACGCACGCGCCCTTCACCCGGCTGCAGGGCGACCCGGAGAGCCCGTACACCGCGGAGGTGGAGCTCCAGGCCACGGCGTACGACGTGCCGGCGGGGCACCGGCTGATGCTGGTGGCGGACACGGTCGACCCCTTCTACGGGGGCGTGAACCTGCCCCGCGGGACGCTGCGGTTCGGCTCCTCGGACGAGGACCCGGCCTTCCTGGAGCTGCCGCTCGGCTGAGCCGTACGCGGTGCCGCTCGGGTGAGCCCTGCGCGATGCCGCTCGGCTGAGCCGTACGCAGGCCGTCGCCGGCCGGGGTCAGGCCTCGGCCGTCGGCGGCAGGCGCTTCGCCTGCGAGCGCACCGCGCCCATGCTGGCCGCGATGACCAGGGCGATGGCGAGCGCGTCGGTGAGCGAGAGGCCCTGGCCCAGGACGAGGAAGCCCGCCGTGGCCGCGATGGCCGGCTCCAGGCTCATCAGCACGGCGAAGGTGGGCGCGGGCAGCCGCCGCAGGGCGAGCAGCTCCAGCGTGTACGGAAGGACCGAGGACAGCAGCGCGACGCCGAGGCCCAGCGCCAGCGTGCTCGGCACCACCAGCTTGGACCCGGCTTCGGCGATGCCCAGCGGCAGGCTGATCACGGCGGCGAAGGCCATCGCCAGGGCCAGCCCGTCGGCCTGCGGGAAGCGGCGGCCGGTCCGGGCGCTGAAGACGATGTACGCCGCCCACATCGCGCCCGCGCCGAGGGCGAAGGCGGCACCCAGCGGATCGAGCGAGCCCATCCCGGAGCCGCCGACCCCGCCGAGCAGGGCCACGCCGCAGAGCGCGAGCCCGGCCCAGAGCAGGCTGGACAGCCGCCGCGAGGCGAAGACCGACAGCACCAGCGGGCCCAGCACCTCCAGCGTGACGGCGGGTCCGAGGGGGATGCGCTCGACGGCCTGGTAGAAGAGGCCGTTCATGCCCGCCATGGCCACGCCGAAGGCCAGCACGGTGGTCCAGTCGGCGCGCGAGTAGCCGCGGATCCGCGGCCGGCACACCAGCAGCAGCACGACGGCCGCCGCGACCAGCCGCAGCGAGACGACGCCCGCCGCGCCCGCGCGGGGCATCAGGGTGACCGCGAGCGCCGCGCCGAACTGCACCGAGATGCCGGCGGAGATCACCAGCGCGACCGGGCCGAGGCGGCCGGGGCCGCGGTCCCGGAGACGCTCGGCGACCGTCGTCCCGGAGGTGACGGGGACGGCGGCGGGCGCGGGGGCGGGCGCGGCGGAACGGGTCATTCCACCATGCTAAGCCCGCCGTAAGGAGCGTGGCTCCAGGTTTTCCCTTACACGGCCGGGCGCCCCCGCCTCCCCGCGACTCAGCCCGCTTCCGGCTCCAGGGCGCCGCGCCAGACCGTCACGTCGACCTTGGAGTGCCGGCTCGGGTCGTCCTGACCGGACATCCCGCGGTACGTGACCAGCGCGATGTTGCCGGACTTGGTGCGCAGGCAGATCTGGTCGCCCCGCGACAGGGTCTCCGCCAGGATCCGGTTGGTGAAGCGGGTCGCCTTGCGGCAGGTGTCGAGCGAGCCCTTCTCCGCCGAGTCGAGCAGCACCATCTTGGTGACGTACGAGGTGAACTTGCAGCCGTCGGAGCTGCCGCACGAGAAGTTCAGGTCGTCGCTGAACTGCGAGTCGCGGGGCGTGAGCGGGTCGTCCCCGAGCTCGATGTGGTAGCCCGCGGGGAACTCGAAGTTCGCGTACGTGGCGGGCTTCGGGTCCGTGCGCGGCCGGGCGCTCCCGCCGGCGGACGGGTTCCCGCTGCCGCTCGCCGAACCGCCGCCGCTGCTCGCCGCCGCGGTGCCGCCGGTGCGGCGCGCCGCGTCGTCGTCCTTGCCGGCCAGGTTCGCCAGGGCCGCGCAGCCGCCCAGCAGCAGGACCAGGCCGCCGAAGATCGAGCCCAGCACGATGCCGGCCCGCTTGGCGTCGGAACCGCGCGGGGCGGGCGCGGGTACGGGCGCGGGGGCCTGGAGCGGGTAGCCGCCGGTGCCGGGGTACGCGGTCTGGTACGGGTTCACCGGCGGGGGCGTGTGGTGCGCCGGCGGCGGGGGCGTCGGGTACGTGCCGGGGGCGGTCGGCGGCGGCGTCGGGTACGTGCCCGGCGGCGGCGTCGGGTGGGCGCCGGCGACCGGGTGGGCCGGGGCGGTCTGCTGGTGGGCGGGACCCGCATGGGTGGGCTCGGCGTACGGGCCGGACGCGGCCCGGGCGACGGCGGCCGGCGCAGCAGCCGCGGCAGCGGGCGCCGTGGCCGGCATCGGGGGCGGCGTGGCGCCGGACGCACCCGGCGCGCCGGCCGGCACCGGGGGTACGGCCGGGGCCGCGGCGGCCGTCGGCAGAGGACCGGCCGGAGCGGACGCGGGAGCCGGGGGTACGGCCGGAGCCGTCGGCGGAGGCGTCGCCGACGCCTGGGCCGGCACCGTCGGCACGGGACCGCCCACCGGACCGCCCACCGGCCCCGGCACGATCCCCACCCGCGAGGTGATCCCCGCCGCGAGGCCGCCCGGCAGCCAGTCCTCGGGCCGGCGCAGCTGCGTCTGGCCGTCCGCCGCCCGGCACAGCTCCAGCACCTCGGCGAGGGAGGCCCGGTCGGCGGCGTCCTTGGCGAGGCACCGCTCCACCAGCGGCCGCAGCTCCTCCGGCAGACCGGTCAGCCGCGGCTCCTCGTGCACGATGCGGTAGAGGACGCCGTGGGAGGGGCCCTCCCCGTACGCGGGGGCGCCCAGGGCGGCGTACGCGGCGACCTGCCCCAGCGCGAAGATGTCGGTGGCGGGTCCGATGCGGCCCCCGGCGGCCTGCTCGGGCGCCATGAAGGAGGGCGTGCCGATCGCGACCCCGCTCGCGGTCAGGGAGGTGGCGTCGGCGGCCCGCGCGATGCCGAAGTCGATGACGCGCGGCCCGTCGGAGGCCAGCAGCACGTTCGACGGCTTCAGGTCCCGGTGGACGATGCCCGCGCCGTGGATGACCTGGAGCGCCTCCGCGATACCTGCGGCCAGCATCAGCACCGTGCGCGCGGGCAGCGCGCCGTGCTCGGCCACGGCCGCGGCGACCGTGGGCCCGGGGACGTACGCCGTGGCCAGCCAGGGCACCGGGCCGTCCGCGTCCGCGTCGATGACCGGCGCCGTGAAGAGGCCCTGCACCCGCTGCGCGGACTGCACCTCCTGCTTGAACCGCCGCCGGAACTCGGCGTCTTCGGCGAACTCCGGCCGGATCACCTTGATCGCGACCGGCCGTCCGCCGGGCGTGTGCGAGAGGTAGACCTTGCCCATGCCGCCCGAGCCCAGCCGGGCCGCCAGCCGGTATCCGGCCACCATCTGCGGATCGTCCGCCTCAAGCGGCTGGAAGATCCCGTCAGTTGCCGACCCGCTCATCCCTGCGCCCCCTTCACGCCCATGTGTTCAGGCGCCACCCTATTGGTCCCGCGGCACTTCCCCGGCGTCGAGCGCGGAAGCGAGCAACTCGGCCAGGTGCAGCGCGCGCCGGCCCCCGAGCTGGGCCAGCTGCGTACGGCAGGAGTAGCCGTCGGCCAGTACGGCGGCCCGCGCGTCCGCCGCCCGGACGGCGGGCAGCAGCCGCTCCTCCGCACAGGCCACCGACACCCGGTAGCGCCCGGCGCCACGCTCGAAGCCGAAGTTGCCGGCCAGCCCGCAGCAGCCGCCCTCCAGCTCCCCGGTCAGGCCGGCCCGGCCGCGCAGCCGGCGGTCCGCCGCGTCGCCCAGCACCGCGTGCTGGTGGCAGTGGGTCTGGCCGGTGACCGGGCGGTCCAGGCGCGGGGGCGCCCAGTGCGGCGCGTACTCCTCCAGGGCCTCGGCGAAGGTCCGTACGGCCGCGGCCAGCCGGGCCGCCCTGGGGTCGTCGCGCAGCAGCCGCGGCAGGTCACCCCGGAGGGCGGCGGCGCAGCTGGGCTCCAGGACCACCACGGGCCGCCCCGCGTCCAGCACCGGCTCCATCACGTCGAGCGTGCGGCGCAGCACGGCCCGCGCCCGGCCGAGCCGCCCGGTGGAGACGTACGTCAGCCCGCAGCAGACCCGGCCCGGCGGGAGCCCGGCCGGCAGCCCGGCGTCGGCGAGCACCCGTACCGCGGCGTGGCCCGCGCCCGGCGCGAGGTACTCGGTGAACGTGTCGGGCCACAGCACCACCTCGCCCGGGCCCTCCGGCCGCCAGGCCCGCGTGAACGGCACCCGGGCCGGCGCCGGCAGCTCCCGCTCGGGCGTGATCCCGGCCAGCCGCTTGACCAGCGAGGACAGCACCGGCGTCCGGCCGGCCGCACCCACCAGCGGTGCCAGCCGGAGCGCGGCGGCGAGCCGCAGCCAGCCGGGCAGCCCGCCCATCGCGTAGTGGGCGGCCGGCCGGATCCGCCCGGCCCAGTGGCGGTGCAGGAACTCGGCCTTGTACGCGGCCATGTCGACGCCCACCGGACAGTCGCTCAGGCACCCCTTGCAGCCAAGGCAGAGGTCCAGCGCCTCCCGCACCTCCGCCGACCGCCACCCGTCGGTGACCACCTCGCCGGCCAGCATCTCGTGCAGCAGCCGAGCCCGCCCGCGCGTGGAGTGCCGCTCCTCGCCGGTCACCCGGTACGAGGGGCACATCACCCCCGGACCCGGCCCGGGCGTACGGCACTTGGCCACCCCGACGCACCGGCCCACCTCCCGGGCGAACTCCGTGCGCGGCAGCACGGTCAGCCGCAGCCCCTCGTCCAGCGGCTCCGGGCGGACCAGCACCCCCGGGTTCATGCCGCCCTCGGGGTCCCACAGGTCCTTGTACGCGCCGAACAGCCGCACCACCTCGTCCCCGTACATCCGCGGCAGCAGCTCCGCCCGGGCCCGGCCGTCGCCGTGCTCCCCGGACAGCGAGCCGCCGTGCGCCACGACGAGGGCGGCCAGCTCCTCGGAGAAGGCCCGGAAGCGGCGCACGCCCTCGGGAGTGACCAGGTCGAAGTCGATCCGCACGTGGACGCAGCCCTCCCCGAAGTGCCCGTAGGGAACGCCCCGGAGGCCGTGCGCGGCCAGCAGGGCCCGGAACTCCCGCAGGTACGCGCCCAGCCGGGCCGGCGGCACCGCGCAGTCCTCCCAGCCGGGCCAGGCCATCTCCCCGCCCGGCAGCCGGGTGGCCGTACCGGCCGCGTCCTCCCTGATCCGCCACAGCGCCCGCTGCCCGCCCCGGTCGGCCACCACCGCCACGTCCACCGCGTCCGCCGCCCGCACCAGGGCCCGGGCCGCCCCCGCGTCCGGCATCTCCACGAACAGCCAGGCACCCCCGCGCGGCAGACCCGCCGCGCCCCGCACCAGGTCGGCGGCCATCCCCTCCACGGTCAGCGGCCCGAAGGGCAGCAGCCCCGCCGCCGCGTCGGCAGCCGCGCCCTCGTCCGGGTACCCGAGGACGACCAGCACCGGCGCCGCCGGCAGCTCGACCAGCCGCACCACCGCCTCGGTGACCACCCCGAGCGTGCCCTCGCTCCCGCAGAACGCCCGCGCCACCTGCGCGCCCCGCTCGGGCAGCAGCGCGTCCAGCGCGTAGCCGGAGATGCGGCGCGGGAAGTCCGCCGGCATCCCGGTGCGCAGCAGCGCGAGGTTCCCGTCGACCAGCTCGCGCAGCCCGGCCGGCGCGCCGGAGAAACCCCGGGAGAGGCGGTGCCGGCCGCCCCCGTAGGTCAGGACCTCCAGTTCGGCGACGTTGTCCGCGGTGGTCCCCCAGGCCACCGAGTGCGCCCCGCACGCGTTGTTGCCGATCATCCCGCCGAGGGTGCAGCGGGACCAGGTGGACGGGTCGGGGCCGAAGGTCAGCCCGTACGGGGCGGCCGCGGCCCGCAGCGCGCCCAGCACCAGACCGGGCTGGACCACGGCCGTGCGCGCTTCCGGGTCCAGCCGGACCAGGGCGGCCATGTGCCGGGTGAAGTCCAGCACCACACCGGTGCCGACGGCCTGGCCGGCGATGGACGTGCCGCCGCCCCTGGGCACGACCGGCACCCCGGCCTCGCGGCACACCCGCAGCACCTCACGCACGTCCGCCGCGTCGCGCGGGGCCACCACGCCCAGCGGGACCCGCCGGCGGTTGGAGGCGTCCATGGTCACCAGGGCGCGGGCCGAGACCCCGAAGTCCACTTCGCCCCGGACCGTCCCCCGCAGCACCCGTTCCAGTTCCACCGTGTCGGTCACCCGCCCATCCTCCCGCCCTGCACGGCTCGTCTCATCGGGTGGACGCGCCGCCGACGGGAGGGTTCCGACCGGATACGCTCCGCTCGTGGCTGAGATCCAGATTCCCGCTGACATCAAGCCCGCCGACGGACGATTCGGCGCGGGCCCCTCCAAGGTGCGGACGGAAGCGCTGGACGCGCTGGCCGCCACCGGAACCTCCCTGCTCGGTACCTCCCACCGCCAGGCCCCGATCAAGAACCTGGTCGGGTCCGTGCGCGACGGCATCCGGGACCTCTTCTCGCTCCCCGAGGGCTACGAGGTGATCCTGGGCAACGGCGGCTCCACCGCCTTCTGGGACGTCGCGACCCACGGTCTGATCGAGCGGAAGTCCCAGCACCTGACCTTCGGCGAGTTCTCCTCGAAGTTCGCCAAGGCCGCCAAGCTGGCGCCGTGGCTGGACGAGCCGAGCGTGATCTCCTCCGACCCGGGCACGCACCCCGAGCCGGTCGCCGAGGCGGGCGTGGACGTGTACGCGTACACGCACAACGAGACCTCCACGGGTGTCGCCGCGCCGGTCAAGCGCGTCGCGGGCGCCGACGAGGGCGCCCTGGTGCTGGTCGACGCGACCTCCGGCGCGGGCGGCCTGCCGGTCGACATCACCGAGTCGGACGTCTACTACTTCGCCCCGCAGAAGTCCTTCGCCTCGGACGGCGGCCTGTGGCTCGCGGCGTTCTCGCCGGCCGCGCTGGAGCGCGCCGCGCGCGTCCACGCCTCCGGGCGCCACGTCCCCGAGTTCTTCTCGCTGCCGACCGCGATCGACAACTCGCTGAAGAACCAGACGTACAACACCCCGGCGCTGTCCACCCTGTTCCTGCTGGACCAGCAGCTGAAGTGGATCAACGGCCAGGGCGGCCTGGACTTCGCCACGCAGCGCACCGCGGCCAGCGCCCGGACCCTGTACGGCTGGGCCGAGGAGTCGAAGTACGCCACGCCGTTCGTGACGGACGCGGCCAAGCGGTCCGCGGTCATCGGCACGATCGACTTCACGGACGAGATCGACGCCGCCGCGATCGCCAAGGTGCTGCGCGCCAACGGCATCGTGGACACCGAGCCGTACCGCAAGCTCGGCCGCAACCAGCTGCGCATCGCGATGTTCCCGGCGATCGACCCGGCGGACGTCGAGGCGCTGACCAAGTGCATCGACTACGTGATCGAGAAGCTCTGACGGCTTCCCGAACCGTACGGTCCGGAGCCCCCGGTGACGCCCTGTCACCGGGGGCTCCGGTGTTCCCGGAGCACAGCCGCGTCCCGGTCGGGACCTTGGTCCCGAAAATGCCGGCAAAGGCGGCGCAAACAGCGGGTCAGCCCGCACCCCGGGGCCTGCGGATACGTCCCGGAGGACCTTCGGCCGGTGCCCCGGGCGCCCGCGCGGAGGCCCGCAACCTGGCGCACAGGATGTCCCTCATGTCTGGTGTGCCCCGAAAAACCGGGGCCCTGTCAGGAGGATCCACCATGCGCAAGGCACTCACCGTCCCGGCGATCGCACTCGCCGCGTCCCTGGCCCTGGCCGCCCCGGTCACCGCGTACGCCGCCGGACCGGCGGCGGCCACGGGCGGCACCACCCCCGCCACCGCACACGGCACCGCGACCGCCACTCCGACGGCCACCACCCCCGCCACCCCGACGCCCGCCCCCGCCACCTCCACGGTCTCCCTGTCCAAGGACAGCGGCGCCCCCGGCGACAGGATCCGGGTCACGGTCAGGACCACGGTCAAGGACGCCGCCGCGTACGTCAGCTCCAAGGCCTTCGGCGGCAAGGTCGCCCTGAAGGACGACGGCCACGGCCTCTGGACCGGCACCGCGGTCGTCGCCAAGGACGTGCGGCTCGGCTACTACGGCGTGGACGCCTTCGCCGGCGGCAGGAAGTTCGACACCGTGAAGTTCACCGCCACCGAGGGCCGGCACGGCGGCGACACCAAGCCCGTCACCCCGCACGGGCCCGCCGGGCACAAGAAGCCCAAGGGCGGCGTGAACACCGGCCTGGCTCCCGTCGGCGTCACGGCCGGCGATGCCTGAGCGGCGGCGCACCGCCGTCCGCCGGGGCCGCCGCGCGGGCCGCGCCACCGCCCTGGCGGGAGCGGTCGCCCTCACCGTCACCCTGGCCGCGGGCTGCTCCGCGTCGGCGGACTCCGGTGCGGGCGGGCCGGCCCGGCCGGCCACGGCACGCGCGGCGAGCGTACTCAAGCCCTCCGTCCCGGATCGGATCGAGATCCCGGACATCCACGTCGACGCGAAGCTCGACGCGGTGGGGCTCGCGGCGGACGGGGAGATGCGGGAGCCGTCGTTCGACAGACCGATGGAGGCCGCCTGGTACGAGGACGGACCGACGCCCGGCGAGAAGGGCGCGGCGGCGATCGTCGGGCACATGGACACGCCCACCACGCGCGAGGCCGTGTTCCACGACCTGAAGGAGCTCACCGCCGGCGAGCAGGTCCAGGTCCACCGGGCCGACGGCACGACCGCGGTCTTCGCGGTGGACGGGGTGGAGACGTACAGGAAGAGCGCGTTCCCCACGGAGAAGGTCTACGGCGCGACGAAGGACGCCGAGCTGCGCCTGATCACCTGCGGCGGGAAGCTGACCCCGGACCGGCACTGGGACTCGAACGTCGTGGTCTTCGCCCACCTGACGGGCACGGCCTGAGCCGGCCCCGCGGTACGGGCGGCCGTACGGGTACGGCGTGGGGGGGGGCGGGGGGGCCCCCCCGGGGGGCCCCCCCCCCCCCCCGGCCGCCCCCCCCCCCCCCCGCCGCGCGACCGCACCGGGGCCGGGGTGGGGCCCCGGGGCGCCGGGGGCGGCGGGGGGGGGGGGGGGGGGGGGGCGGGGGGGGGGGGGGGCGGGGGGGGGGGGGGGGGGGGCGGGGGGGGGGGGGCGGGGGGCGCCCCCCCCCCCCCCCCACGGCTATCGCACCTCCGGCCGTCGCGCTCACGAGACCGGCAGCTTCGGTGCCTCGCCGGGCAGCTTCGGCAGGCCGGGCAGGTCCGGCAGGCCGGGCAGGGACGGCGCGGGCAGGCCGGCGCCGAGCAGCAGGGCCAGCACGGTGTCGACCAGGCCCGTCACCACCTCGTTGACCTTGCCGACGGCGTCGGCGGAGCAGCCGCAGGGCCCGGAGGCCTTGGCGAGGCCCTCGACGGACTTCACCAGCTTGTCCAGGGCGGTGGTGATCAGGTCGAGCGGCGCTGCGGCCCGGGCCTGGCCCGCCACGGCGGCGACCGGCAGCTTCGGTGCCTCGACCGGCAGCTTGGGCGCCTCGACCGGCGTCTTCGGTGCCTCGACCGGCGTCTTGGGGGCCTCGACGGGCAGCTTCGGCGCCTCCACGGGTGGCTTCGGCGGGTCGACGGGCAGCTTCGGCGGGTCCACCGGCAGGTCGACCGGGGGCTTGGGCGCCTCGACCGGCGGCGCCGGCAGCGAGGCCTTCAGCTTCTCGACCGCGGCCTTGACCGCCGCCACGTGTTTGTCGAGGTCCGCCTGCGGCAGCTTGCCGTCGTCCGCCTTCAGCACCGCGGTCAGCAGGTCCGTGACGGGCGTCAGCAGACCCCCGACGGCACCCAGCGCCTGCACCTGCTTGAGCAGGGCGTCGGCACCCGGCAGGGGCGCGGCGGCCGGGGCCGCCAGGGCGGGCCGCTCGGGGGCGGCCGCGGCACCGGCGAGGCCGGGCGACGCGCCCAGCAGGGCCAGGGACAGGACGGCGGGCAGGACGAAACGCGCAGGGGTACGCAACGGGCTCTCCTCCTCGGGGAGTGGACGTTCAGTCACCACTCACGAGCAGGCGGCGCGTCCCCGCAACCGGGGTGCGCCAGTCACGTGAAGACCCGTCAGGTCAGTCACCCCGACGCAGCAGGCGGCGCATCGCCAGCAGCGCGGCGGCGCCCACCACCAGGACCACGGCACCCACGGTGAAGCCTCCACCGCCCGCGGCCGCCGTGCCGCCCGTCCCCCCGGACGCGGCCGCCGCACCCGGCTTCCCGCCCGGCCGCGTGGCGTCGGGCGCCCCGTCCGCCGCGCGCCCCGGCACCGGCACCGCCACCACCCGGCTGCCCTCGCCCTCCGAGCCGAACATCAGCGTGGAGCCGTCGGGTGAGTACGTCACCGCCTCGGCCTGGCCCTGGAAGGGGGCGTTCACCCGCTCGCCCTCGCCCACCGTCCGGCCGTTCCGCCACCGGTAGGTCTCCGCGAAGAAGTAGCCCCGCAGGACCAGTTGGCGCCCGTCGGGCGAGAAGGCGCCGTCCGTCACCCACGGCACGTCGCCCACCCGGCGGAACACGTTCGTGCCGGAGGCGCTGAGCCGGGCCGGGCCCTCGTACAGGTGCCCCGAGTCCTCGCTCTTGCTCGCGATGTAGACCCGTCCGGTCACCGGATGCACCATCAGCGCCTCGGCGTTGCGCGCGCCGTCCGCGTAACGGACCGTGAACTGGGTGGCCTTGACCGTCGCGTCGGCCAGCCGGTCGGGCTCGGGCAGGCGGTAGATCCACACGTGGTCCCAGGAGCCGTCGGCGTTGTCCCCGATGTCGCCGACGTAGAGGTTCCCGTCCGGCCCGAGGGAGATCCCCTCGACGTCACGCGGGCGGCCCACACCGGTCATGGTGACCCGGGCGACCGTACGGCCGCTGGCCGAGTCCACCGCGTACAGGTAGGGCCCGTCCTCGCTGTCGTTGTGCGTCCAGTACACGCCGGGGTGCTTCCTGCTGGCCGCGAGGCCGCTGGACTCCTTGATGCGCGGGTCGGAGATCGTGAACGAGGAGGTGCCGGGGCCCTCCGCCCCGTCGGCGGCCACGGCGGCCGCCGGGGAGGACAGGACCGCCGGGACCAGGACGGCCGCACACAGGGCGGGACGCAGAAGACGACGCATCCCCCCAGCCTGCCACCCCGGCGGGGTGTCCAGGCTCACAGGACGGCCCAGGGGCCGATCCGCGATGATGACCGGATGCGTTTCATGTTCGTCGGCGACTCCATGACCATCGGACGCGCGGGCGACTACACCTGGCGCTACCGGATGTGGCAGCACCTCAACGCGTCCTTCGGCGGCCCGTACAAGATCGTCGGTCCGCGCCGCGAGGTGTACGACACCTTCGCCGACGCACCCGTCTCGCACGACTACGCCGATCCCGGCTTCCCGGACCACGCCCGCCGCCACCTGGCCGGCTGGGGCGAGGGCTGGCAGCACATGGCCCCGCTGATCGGCGAGACCGTGGCCGTGCACAAGCCGGACGTGCTGCTGGTCTCCCTGGGCCTGATCGACCTCGGCTTCTACACGGCCTCGGACGAGACCGCGGCCAACGCCCGCCGGTTCGTCACCGCCGCCCGCGAGGCCCGCCCGGGCATCCGGATGGTCCTGCTGCCGGTGATCCCGAACGTCCGCGCCGAGTCGGATGCCCCCTTCGCCGCCGAGTGCACCCGCTTCAACGAGCTGCTGGCCAAGGCGGTCGCCGACCTGGACACCCCGGCCTCGCCGATCCTGCTGGGCGCGCGGCCGAAGGAGTACGACATCCACTACGACACGTACGACGGCACTCACCCGAACGAGTCGGGTGAGCACCGTCTGGCGGGCGAGTTCGCCGATGCCATGTACCAGGCCTGGGGCATCGGCGCGCCGTACGCGATGCCCTGACTAGCGGGTCATCAGACCGAAGCGGTTGCCCCAGGATTCGATCCTCGGGTCGCTCACCGGCCGGACCTCCCGCGTGGGGGCCGCCCCGACGACGCCGTTCTTCACACCGACGGACCAGATGGTCCCGCCCGACCAGGTGAGGTTCAGCTCGGGCTTCCTGTCGCCGTTCAGGTCGACCGGCTTGAGCTGGTCGCCGAAGCGGACGATCCCGCCGGGCTTGAGGACGCCCTCCGACGCGTAGTCGTAGAACGCCGAACCGGCGGCCACGACGCCCGACTTGCCGCCCTTGAAGACGTAGAGGCCGCCGCCGCTGCGGTTGCGGCAGCCGTCGTCGCAGAGGGGGGACTTCTCGCCGGAGGCGCCCACGACGAGGTCCGGGTAGCCGTCACCGTTGATGTCGGCCGCCCGGACGTCGGAGCCGAACTGGTCCCTGCGCTGCGGGCTGCCCGGGACGCCGACGGTGTCCTCGGTGATCACCCGGACGCGCCTGCCCGCGTCGAGGCCGCCGCTGCCGCCGTACGCGATGTGGACGCGGCCTGCCTGGGTGAGGTCCTCCCAGTTGTGATCGGGGTGGCCCACGGCGACGTCCCCGTAACCGTCCTTGTCGAAGTCCGCGATCACGGCGCTCGTGCCCGTGCGCACCTTCGCGGACGTGGCCTTCAGCCCCTTCGGGCCACCGAGGAGCACCTTGCCGGGGCGTTCGCCGAGGAGCGTCCGGTCCCCGAGGACGACGAGGTCGTCGGCGGCGTCCTTGTCGATCCGGCCGGCTGCGATCCGTCCGGGCTCGTACGGCGAGTAGCGGAAGTCGATGCCGTCGTCGACGGGCAGGATCGCGGCGGGCTTGCCGGTGCGGGTGAACGGGCCCTTGAAGAGGTCCAGGCGGTTGCTGTGCCCGACGACCAGGTCGGTCTTCCCGTCACCGGTGAAGTCGCCCGTCACCAGGACGCCGCCGAAGGCACCGAACTTCAGGTCGGGGTCGTTGTTGGCGATGTCGGAGCCGCCCTTGAGGCCCGTGGGACCGCCCCACAGGACCGTGACCCGGGCCGTGTCCTTGCCGTCCGGCCCGCCGACCCAGTCCTCGGAACGCACGACGAGGTCGGCGTAGCCGTCGCCGTCGAGGTCGCCGTTGGCGATGACCTGGCCGAAGCCGTGGTTGAGCGCGGCCTTGCCGGGGACCCCGGGGGTGTCCTGGGTGATGGCTTTGAGACCGGTCTTCTGAGCGCCGTACTTGCCGCCGTAGGAGACGGTGACGTATCCGGCTCCCCAGCCGGCGTTGGGCTTCTCCGCGGTCTCGGGGACGACGACGTTGGCGCTGCCCACGGCGACCGCGAGGTCGTGGTAGCCGTCGCCGTTGAAGTCGTCGGAGTACCGGGTGGCCGCGGGGCCGGCGGTGGTGGCCGCCTGGGCCTGGGTGCCGGCGGAGACCAGCAGACCTCCGGTGAGTGCCGTGGCCGCCGCGGCGACCGCGACGGCGTGACGCGTGTGGCGTCGCATGTGGAGTTCCCCCTGTGGTGCGGTGGTTGCGGGCCGGGGCGGGGGGGGGGGGGGCGCCGGCGCGCGGCCCCCCCCCCCGGGGGGCCCCCCGGGCGGGGCGGGGTGGGGTGGCCCCCCCCAGCGGGGGGGGGGGCGAGGCTGGGCGGGGGCGGGGGGGGGGGGGGGGGGGGGGGGGGGGGGGGGGGGGGGGGGGGCGGGCCCCCACGCCCCGGTCTTCGAGGCAGACGGGCGAGGTCAGTTGGCGAGGACGCCGAACTGCGTTGCGGTGCCCTGAAGTTGTGCGTCCACCGGCGGGGTGACGACCCGGGTGGGCGAGGTGCCGGCGACCTTGCCGTCCTTCGTGCCGACCGACCAGACCTGCGGGACGGCCGCCTTGACCGGGAAGGTCAGCTCGGGCTGGCGGTCGCCGTTCAGGTCGGTGGCCTTGAGGTACGAGGGGATGCGGTAGGTGCCCGCGGGGCGGGGCAGACCGGGTGCGTTGTAGGCGTAGAAGGCGGCGCCGGTGCCGGTGAGGCCCTTGGCCGTGCCCTTCAGCACGTAGATGCCGCCGCCGCTGACGTAGCAGTGCTCGCAGGTGGGCTTGAACTCGCCGATGGCACCGACGGCCAGGTCGGCGTAGCCGTCCCGGTTCAGGTCGGCCGCGGCGACCGACGAGCCGAAGCGGTCCGCGGCCCCCACGCTGCCCGGGATGCCGGCGCTGTCCTCGGTGAACGTGCGCACGGCGCGGTTCTCGTCCACGCCGTCGGGGCCGCCGTAGTTGATGCGCACCAGGCCCGCGGCGTACTCGGTGTCGATCTGGTTCTCCGGGTCGCCCACCGCGATGTCGCCGTAGCCGTCCTTGTCGAAGTCCCCGACGGCGACGCTGCTGCCGCCCCGGATGGTGGTCTCCGTGAAGCGCAGGCCGGAGGCCCCGCCGAGGAGCACCCGGCCCCGCAGCGGTCCGCCGATGTCGCGTCGCTCGCCGAGGACGACGAGGTCGTCGATGGCGCCCTTGTTGATCCGGCCCACGGTGATCCGGTTCTGCGCCCCCGATTCGAAGACGGGGTAGTCGCGGCCGAGGTCGATGTGCTTCGGAGCCGCGGCGGGCGAGCCGTCCGCCTTGAAGGGACCCCGGAACAGCCAGAGCGTGGTGGAGTAGCCGACGACGAGGTCGGTCTTGCCGTCACCGGTGAAGTCACCGGACTTCAGGACCACTCCGTAGCCCGGCCGCTTCTGGGGGTCGGCCATCAGGGTGCCGCCCTTGAGGCCCGTGGCGCTGCCCCAGAGCAGGGAGACCTGGTTGCCCCGCGCGCCCACGGCGAGGTCGGCGTAGCCGTCGCCGTTGAAGTCGCCGCTGGTCAGGACCGCGCCGAAGCCCCGGCCCTGCGTCGCGTCGCCCGGCACGCCGGGGCTGTTCTGGGTGAGGACCTTCAGGCCGGTCTTCTGGGCGCCGTACTTCGAGCCGTACGAGACGGTGACGTAGCCGGCCGCGGAGAGCAGGGTCTCGCCGTCCGCACCCGTGACCTTGACGTTGCCGTCCGGGGCGCCGATCGCCAGGTCGTGGTACCCGTCGCCGTTGAAGTCGTCGGAGTACCGGGTGGGCGCGGGGGCCGTGGTGGCCGCCTGCGCCTGGGTGGAGACCAGCAGGCCCCCGCTGAGCGTTGCGGCCGCCGTGGCGACCACCACGGCCTGACGGATGTGACGTCGCACGTCCGTTTCCCCCTAGTGGATTCGTTCGGATACGTAGTCAAGACCCCGGTCGGGGACGGAAGGTTGTAGGGCGTCCGGCTCCGGATCTCAGCGGGTGATCAGGCCCAGGGTGCCCGGGGAGGTCGGCGTGCGGTGGATCAGCGGGTCGGCCGGCGGCTGGACCACGCGGGTCGGCGAGGTGCCGGCGACCTTGCCGTCCTTCGTGCCGACGGACCAGACCTGCTGGCCGGACTCGTACATGCTCGACAGGGCCAGGGTGATCTCCGGCTGCCGGTCGCCGTCGAGGTCGGTGACCTTCAGCTGGCGTGCGATGCGGGCGACACCGGGGAGGGCGGGCAGGCCGGCCGCCTTGTGGCCGTAGAACGCGGCACCGGCGCCGGTCGGGCCCTTGGCCGTGCCCTTGAGCACGTACAGGCCGCCCCCGCCGACGTAGCAGTGCTCGCAGGTGGGCCGGTTCTCGCCGACCGCGGC
Organism: Streptomyces sp. NPDC101132; assembly: GCF_044759225.1. Lineage (NCBI taxonomy): Bacteria > Bacillati > Actinomycetota > Actinomycetes > Kitasatosporales > Streptomycetaceae > Streptomyces > Streptomyces sp. NPDC101132. Next base: position 177,404 of record NZ_JBIVYX010000002.1, on the reverse strand, counting down.
GGCGATCAGCTCCGGGCGGCCGTCACGGTCGAGGTCGCCCACGGCGACCTCGGAGCCGAACTGGTCGCCCTCACCCGGGGAGCCCGGGACGCCGGTGGTGTCCTCGGTGAACGTCCGCACGGCGCGGTTCTCGTCCACTCCGGCCGAGGAACCCATGGTGACGTGGACCCTGCCGACCCAGCGCCGGCCGTCCCGCTCGTGCTCCGGGTCGCCCACGGCGATGTCGCCGTAGCCGTCCGCGTCGAAGTCCCCGACGGCGACGCTGCCGCCGCCGCGCAGGGTGCCCTCCGTCAGGCGCAGGCCGGACGGGCCGCCGAGGAGCACGCGGCCGCGGCCGCGCCCGTCCGGGAGGACGACGAGGTCGTCGATGGCGCCCTTGTTGATCCGGCCGACGGCCAGTCTCTTGAGGACACCGGCGGCGCCGAAGTCGACGTTCGCGCCGACCTCCACGGGCTGGACCCGGGAGGGCCGGCCGTCGGCCGCGAACGGGCCGCGGAACAGGTGGAGCTGCGTGTCCTGGCCGACGAGCAGGTCGGCCTTGCCGTCCCCGGTGAAGTCACCGGCCACGAGCGCGGCACCCAGGCGGTACTGCAGCGCGGGCGCCACCGGAACGGTGCTGCCGCCCTTCAGACCCGTCGGGCTGCCCCACAGCAGGGTGACCACGCCCTTCTGCGGCGTGTCCCAGTCGACGAAGGCCGAGCGCGAGGACACCGCCAGGTCCGCGTACCCGTCGCCGTTGAAGTCGCCGTTGGCCAGCGCCAGGCCGAAGGACTGGCGTTCCCCCGCCGTGCCGGGCACGCCCGGGCTGTTCTGGGTGACGGCCTTGAGGCCGGTCTTCTGGGCGCCGTACTTCGAGCCGTACGAGACGGTCACGTAGCCCGCTTCGTAGGCGATCACGGTGCCGCCGTCGGCCCCCGGCACGTTGAGCGCGGCCCCCGCGGACGCGGCCGCCAGGTCGTGGCGGCCGTCGCCGTTGAAGTCGTCGGCGTACCGGGTGGGCGCGGGCCCCGTGGCGGCCTGGGCCTGGGCGGAGACCAGCAGGCCTCCGGTGAGCGCGGCGACCGCCGCGGCGGTCGTGACGGTCCTGCGGATGCGACGACGCACGTCCGTTCCCCCCTGGGATGCGATCGGTGACACCCCCAAGACCCCTGACAGGACAGAACGGTTGTACGGATCTTTGCCCCGCCTCCCGCTCGGCGCCCTTGCCCGCGCCGCGTCGATCGAGTTGGCTTGCGGACCATGAAGTACACGCAGCTCGGACGCACTGGACTCAAGGTCAGCCGACTCGTACTCGGCACCATGAACTTCGGCCCGCAGACGAACGAGGCCGACAGCCACGCGATCATGGACGCGGCGCTGGAAGCGGGCATCAATTTCTACGACACGGCCAACGTGTACGGGTGGGGCGAGAACAAGGGCCGCACCGAAGAGATCATCGGCACGTGGTTCGCGCAGGGCGGCGGCCGCCGCGACAAGGTGGTCCTCGCCACCAAGGTGTACGGGTCCATGGACCGCCAGGGTGAGACCTGGCCCAACCACGACCGGCTCTCCGCGCTGAACATCCGGCGGGCCGTCGACGCGAGCCTCAGGCGGCTCCGTACCGACTACATCGACGTCTACCAGTTCCACCACGTCGACCGCCGGACCCCCTTCGAGGAGATCTGGCAGGCGATCGACGTGCTCGTCCGGCAGGGCAAGGTCCTGTACGCCGGATCGTCGAACTTCCCCGGCTACAAGATCGCCCAGGCCAACGAGACGGCCGCCCGGCGCGGCCTGGTCGGCCTGGTCAGCGAGCAGTGCCTGTACAACCTCGCGGAGCGGCGCGCCGAGATGGAGGTCATCCCGGCCGCGCAGGAGTACGGGCTCGGCGTCATCCCGTGGTCGCCGCTGCACGGGGGGCTGCTCGGCGGCGTGATCAAGAAGGAGGCCGAGGGCGGCCGCCGGGCCTCCGGACGGTCCGCGGACGCACTGGCCAACAGCACGGTGCGGGCGCAGGTGCAGGCGTACGAGGACCTGCTCGACAAGCACGGCCTGGCGCCCGGCGAGGCCGCCCTGGCCTGGCTGCTCACCCGGCCCGGCGTGACCGGACCGATCGTCGGGCCGCGCACGGCGGAGCAGCTGGAGGGCGCCCTGCGGGCGGTGGAGCTTGAGCTGCCGGACGAGGTGCTGGGCGGGCTGGACGAGATCTTCCCCGGCCCGGGCCCCTCCCCGGAGGCCTTCGCCTGGTAGCCGGGCCGCGTACGGCGTACCGCGCGGTGGCGGCTGCGGCTACTTCAGGGCGGCCGCCACCGCGACGACGACGAACATGACGGCGAGCACACCGGCCATTACCCGGTTCCTGGTCTTGGGATCCACCCTTCGAGCGTAACCGGCCCCGCGGGTCACCCCGCCAGCGGCCAGGCCTCGACCACGTCGTACCGCGGCTGCTCGCCGGGCACGCCGTGCGCCGGCAGGGTGCTGCGGACCAGGGACAGCTCGCCCACCTGCCAGGGCGCGCCCTCGAAGGAGCCCAGCGCCTCGGTGTACGGGTGCAGGTCGGCCCGCGCCCGGCTGCGGGCGACGGTCAGGTGCGGGGTGAAGCGGCGGTGGCGCTCCATCGGGACGCCGGAGCGGCGGGCCGCGGCGTCCGCGCGCTCGGCGAGCAGGTGGATTGCGTCGACCCCGCCGGCCGCGCCGATCCAGAGGGCGTGGCCGCTGAACTGTCCGGCGCCGTGCAGGCGCAGCGGGAAGGGTGCCGTACGGTGCGCCGCGCGGGCCAGCCGGGCGTGCAGCTCGGGCAGCAGCGCCTCCCCCACCTCGCCCATGAAGGCCAGGGTGAAGTGCCACCCGGCGTGCCCCGTCCAGCGGAGCCCGCCGCCGTCGGCCCGGCGCAGCGGGTCCACGACCCGCGCCAGCTCGTCGAGCGCCTCCTCGGGCGGCAGCACGGCCGCGAAGAGTCTCATGCGGCGACGATAGTCCTCGCCGCGGAACTCGGCAGGCGGCCCGGCGGGCGGTTCGGGCCGCCCGCCGGGGGCGTCACGCGGCGGTGGCGAGCTGCTCGCGGCGCGGTACGAAGGCCACGTGCGTACGGCCCGGCCTGAGGTCCACCCGGAGGCGGAGGCCGCCGACGCGGGCCAGCACCAGACCGACGCCGACCGCGGCGGCCAGCGACACGAGGCCGCCCGCGGCCATGCCCACGCGGGCGCCGTAGGTGTCCGTGACCCAGCCGACCAGCGGTGCGCCCACCGGCATGCCGCCGGTGAACACCATCATGAACAGCGCCATGACGCGGCCCCGCATCTCCGGGTCCGTGGCCATCTGCACGCTGGAGTTCGCCGTGACGTTCACGGTGAGCCCGAACATGCCGATCGGCACCAGCAGCGCGGCGAAGAGCCAGAAGCCCGGCGCGAACGCGGTGACCGTCAGCAGGGCGCCGAACAGCGCGGCGGCCACGACCAGCAGCCGCAGCCGGGCGAGCCCGCGCCGGGCCGCCAGCAGCGCCCCGGCGAGGGAGCCGGTCGCGATGAGCGAGTTGAACAGGCCGTACGTGCCGGCCTCCCCGTGGAAGACGTCGTCCGTGAAGGCCGAGAGCCAGATCGGGAAGTTGAAGCCGAAGGTGCCGATGAAGCCGACCAGCACGATCGGCCAGACCAGCTCCGGGCGTCCGGCCACGTAGCGCAGTCCCTCGCGGAGCTGGCCCTTGGCGCGCGGCCGGGGTTCGACCACGTGCAGCTCGCGGGTCCGCATGAGCAGCAGGCCGGCGATCGGTGCCGCGAAGGACAGGCCGTTCAGCAGGAAGGCCCAACCGGAGCCGACGGCGGTGATCAGCACACCGGCGACGGCGGGGCCCACCAGCCGCGCGGTCTGGAAGTTCGCGGAGTTCAGGCTGACCGCGTTGGCCAGCTGCCGCTTGCCGACCATCTCCGAGACGAAGGTCTGCCGGGCCGGGTTGTCGACCACCGTGATCAGGCCGGCCAGGAAGGCGGCCAGGTAGACGTGCCACACCTGGACGTGCCCGGTGACGGTGAGCGCGCCGAGTGCGACGCCGGTGAGGCCGAGGGCCGAGTTGGTGGCGATCAGCAGCGGCCGCTTCGGCAGGCGGTCGGCGAGGACGCCGCCGTAGAGGCCGAAGAGCAGCATCGGCAGGAACTGCAGGGCGATCGTGATGCCGACCGCGGAGGCGGATCCGGTCAGGGAGAGGACCAGCCAGTCCTGCGCGATGCGCTGCATCCAGGTGCCGGTGTTCGAGACGACCTGGCCGGTCGCGAAGAGCCGGTAGTTCCGGATCCTCAGCGAGGCGAACATCGTGTTCTTGCGGGTGGTGCCGGTACTGCGGGTGGTGCTCGGGGTGGTGCCGGCCGGGGTGCGGCCGGCGCCGGGTGCTGCGGGTCCAGCGGGTGCTGCGGGTCCAGCAGGCGGTGTCGGGGTGGATTTCGGTCCGGGTGCGGAGTCTGCTCCGTTTCCCGTACTCAAGGGCTTTCGCCTCCTCGGCTCGTCCTTACAGGTGCGCGAGCTTGTCGAGGACGGGCGCGGCGGCGCGCAGCTTGGCCCACTCGTCCTCGTCGAGCTCGGCCGCGAGCCGGGCCAGGAACGCGTTGCGCTTGCGGCGGCTCTCCTCGAGCATCGCCTCGGCGCGTTCGGTCTGGCTGACCACCTTCTGCCGGCGGTCGTCCGGGTGCGGCTCCAGCCTGACCAGTCCCTTGGCCTCCAGCAGCGCGACGATGCGGGTCATCGACGGCGGCTGGACGTGCTCCTTGCGGGCCAGCTCACCGGGGGTGGCCGAGCCGCAGCGTGCGAGGGTGCCGAGCACCGACATCTCGGTCGGGCTGAGCGATTCGTCGACGCGCTGGTGCTTCAGGCGCCGGCCCAGCCGCATGACGGCCGAGCGGAGGTCGTTCACGGCGGCAGCATCGTCGCCATGGGTGAGGTCAAGCATGTATTTAGAGTAGCTCATTAGTCAGTCTAAATACCAACCGTTTACGCGCGGCACGCCGTGATACCCCGCACGGGGCGTCCTGACGGCACGTGTCACCCATAAGGGTGAGACCCTTCCGGAAAGTGACCCATCCCTCGGCCCGCTGCCCCGACCCTGTGCCCATGGGGACACACGTGCTCAGCATGCGCATAGACGGGGAGCTGCTGGCCCGGCTGCGGGACCACGCCGCCAAACGCGGAATGAGCGTCCAGGACTACGTGGTCCGGACGCTCATCCGCGATGACTTCGACGAGCGCTTCAAGGCGGCCGTCGACGAGACGGAGAAGTTCTACGGGCTCACCTGAGCCCGTGGCACCCCACCGGGGAAAGGTTTCTACGTGAGGCCCAGGGCAGGCATCGCGTAGTAGAAGACGAACACCGCCGACACGACGTACATCGCCGCCGGAACTCCCCCTCGCTCCGCTGGGGGGACCCCCACACGGCCCCGTCCGGCGGCCAGCCGCAGCACGGTGAAGCTGATGAAGCCGATGCCGATGCCGTTGGTGATCGAGTACGTGAAGGGCATCGTCAGCATCGCCAGGAAGGCCGGGACGGCGATGGTGAAGTCGCTCCAGTCGATGTCCTTGACGGAGCCCGCCAGGATCAGGAAGCCGACCGCGACGAGCGCGGGGGTGGCCGCCTGCGAGGGCACCATCGTGGCCAGCGGGGTGAGGAACAGCGCCACGGCGAAGAGCGCGCCGGTCACGACGCTCGCCAGGCCCGTACGGGCACCTTCACCGACGCCCGCGGTCGACTCGACGAAGCAGGTGTTGGCGGACGAGGACGTGGCGCCGCCGGCCGCGACGGCGATGCCGTCCACGATCAGGACCTTGTTGATGCCGGGGAAGTTGCCGTCCCGGTCCATCAGCCCGGCCTCGTCGCCGACGCCGAGGATGGTGCCCATCGCGTCGAAGAAGCAGGACAGCAGCACGGTGAAGACGAACAGGGCGCCGGTCAGGAAGCCCACCTTGTCGAAGCCGCCGAACAGGCTGACCTGACCGACGAGCCCGAAGTCGGGCGCGGCGACCGGGTTGCCCGGCCACTCCGGCACGGTCAGGCCCCAGGCCTGGCCCGGCAGGTCCGCGATCAGCTGGACGGCCACCGCGACGACCGTCATGGCGACGATCGAGATCAGGATGGCGCCCGGGGTCTTGCGGATGAGCAGCGCCAGCGTCAGCAGCACGCCGAGTACGAAGACCAGCACGGGCCAGCCGTGCAGGTGGCCGTCGCTGCCGAGCTGGAGCGGGACGGTGGTGTGCGCGGCGTCCGGGATGCGGGAGACGAAGCCCGAGTCGACCAGGCCGATCAGCATGATGAAGAGGCCGATGCCGATCGCGATGCCCTTGCGCAGGCCCAGCGGGACGGCGTTCATCACGCGCTCGCGCAGGCCGGTGGCCACCAGCAGCATCACGATGAAGCCCGCGAGCACCACCATGCCCATGGCGTCGGCCCAGCTCATGCGCGGGGCGAGCTGGAGGGCGACCACGGTGTTCACGCCGAGGCCGGCGGCCAGGGCGATCGGGACGTTGCCGATCACACCCATCAGGAGGGTGGTCAGGGCCGCGGTCAGCACGGTGGCGGTGACCAGCTGGCCGCCGTCGAGCTGGTGGCCGTACATGTCCTTCGCGCTGCCGAGGATGATCGGGTTCAGCACGATGATGTAGGCCATCGCGAAGAAGGTGGCGAAGCCGCCGCGGACCTCGCGGGCCACGGTGGAGCCGCGCTCGGAGATCTTGAAGTAGCGGTCCAGGACGGACCCGGTCCCCTGCGGGGAGGGCTGGGGGGCGGTGGCCGGGGCGGCGGGGGCCGACGTGCTCATTCGGTCCTCAAAGGGTTTGCTTAGGAGATTCGCACCAATAAATTCGGTCGCGAACAAACCGTTTCAGTATGAACACATGAACGAAGGGGCGTCCATCTCCGCGCGTAGACCGTTCAGGAGGCCACCTAGACTGGCCCGCATGGCGAAGTGGACCCCCAAGCACGAGGCGCCCGAGCCCCTGGAGGGGCCGGTCGTCGCCACCATCACCGGCGGCACGATCCTCTGGTTCGCCATGTTCGTGGTGCAGCTCCCGTTCTACGGCTGGTTCGCCGACCGGGACCTCCTCTGGTGGGTCTGGACCTGCGCGGCCGGCGGCGCCCTCGGCCTGATCGGCATCTGGTACGTACGCGCCCGCGACGCCGCTCTCAAGCGCCACGCGGCGGAAGCGGCCGGGCGACCCCAGGACGATCCTGGTCATACCGAGGTCTGATCTTCCCGTCGCTCGGCGGGTGAACCGGCACGACCCCGCTTACCGTCGAAACCATGACGCAGCGGGCGAAGATCGACACCGACGGGCCGGAGCCGGGCGGCGGGGGCGCGGGCGGCACCCGCGGCACCGCCATCGACGCGGGCGCCGAGCTCGACCCCGTCCACCCCGTACGGCTGCCCGCTCCCGCCTTCCAGCCGGGCGGCCTCACCGCGGCGGCCGTCGCGGAACGGATCGCGCGCGGTGACGTCAACGACGTACCGGTCCGCAGCAGCCGTTCGACCGCCGACATCGTCCGCGGCAACGTCTTCACCCGCTTCAACGCGATCATCGGCGTGCTCTGGGTGATCATGCTGTGCGTCGCGCCCATCCAGGACAGCCTCTTCGGTTTCGTGATCATCGCGAACACCGGCATCGGCATCGTCCAGGAGCTGCGGGCCAAGAAGACCCTCGACGGGCTCGCCGTGATCGGCGAGGTCAAGCCCACCGTCCGGCGCGACGGCAGGGCCGCCGAGATCTCCACGTCCGAGATCGTCCTCGACGACGTCATCGAGCTCGGCCCCGGCGACAAGGTCGTCGTCGACGGCGTGGTCGGCGAGGCCGACGGGCTGGAGATCGACGAGTCGCTGCTGACCGGCGAGGCGGACCCGGTCCTGAAGAAGCCGGGCGACGAGGTGATGTCGGGCTCGTTCGTGGTCGCCGGCGGCGGCGCCTTCACCGCCACCAAGGTCGGCCGCGAGGCGTACGCCGCTCAGCTGGCCGAGGAGGCCTCCCGCTTCACGCTCGTCCACTCCGAGCTGCGCTCCGGCATCTCCACCATCCTCAAGTACGTCACCTGGATGATGATCCCGACCTCGATCGGCCTGATCATCAGCCAGCTCGTGGTCAAGGACAACAACCTCCAGGACTCCATCGCCCGGACCGTCGGCGGCATCGTCCCGATGATCCCCGAGGGCCTGGTGCTGCTGACCTCCGTGGCCTTCGCCATCGGCGTCATCCGGCTCGGCCGCAAGCAGTGCCTGGTCCAGGAGCTGCCGGCCATCGAGGGGCTGGCCCGCGTGGACGTGGTCTGCCTCGACAAGACCGGCACCCTCACCGAGGGCGGCATGGACGTCACCGAGCTGCGGCCCCTGGGCGGGGCGGACGTGACGTACGTACGCAAGGTCCTCGGCGCCCTCGGCGAGTCCGACCCGCGGCCCAACGCCAGCCTGCAGGCCATCATCGACGCCTACCCGGACGCTGAGGAGTGGCGCTGCACCGAGTCGCTGCCCTTCTCCTCCGCCCGGAAGTACAGCGGCGCCAGCTTCAGCGAGGGCGACGGGGAGAACTCCACCTGGCTGCTCGGCGCGCCCGACGTGCTGCTGCCCAGCGGCGACCCGGCCCTGGACGAGATCAACGCGCTCAACGAGCAGGGGCTGCGCGTGCTGCTGCTCGCCCGGTCCGCCCGCGAGCTGGACGACCCGCAGATCGCCGCCGGCGCCCGCCCCACCGCGCTGATCGTCCTGGAGCAGCGGCTGCGCCCCGACGCCGCCGACACCCTGCGCTACTTCGACGAGCAGAACGTCCACGCCAAGGTCATCTCGGGCGACAACGCGGTCTCCGTCTCGGCGGTGGCCGGGAAGCTGGGCCTGCCGGGCGCCGAGAACACCGTGGACGCGCGGCAGCTGCCGGCGGACCAGGCCGCGATGGCGGAGGAGCTGGACCGGAACGCGGTCTTCGGCCGGGTCACGCCGCAGCAGAAGCGCGACATGGTCGGCGCCCTCCAGTCCCGCGGCCACACCGTGGCGATGACCGGGGACGGCGTCAACGACGTCCTGGCCCTGAAGGACGCGGACATCGGCGTCTCGATGGGCTCCGGGTCCGAGGCCACCCGCGCCGTGGCCCAGATCGTGCTGCTCAACAACTCCTTCGCCACGCTCCCCTCGGTGGTCGCCGAGGGCCGCCGGGTCATCGGCAACATCACCCGGGTGGCCACGCTCTTCCTGACGAAGACCGTCTACTCGGTGCTGCTGGCCATCCTGGTGGTGTGCTGGCAGGTCGAGTACCCGTTCCTGCCGCGGCACCTGACCCTGCTGTCCACCCTCACCATCGGCGTCCCGGCCTTCTTCCTGGCCCTGGCCCCGAACAAGGAACGGGCCAGGCCGCACTTCGTGAAGCGGGTGATGCGGTACGCGATCCCGGGCGGCACCATCGCCGCGCTGGCCACCTTCGTCACGTACCTGCTGGCCCGGAACCACTACACGGGCGAGGGCGCCCTGGAGGCCGAGACCAGCGCCGCCACCCTGACCCTGTTCCTGGTGTCGATGTGGGTGCTGGCGATCATCGCCCGCCCGTACACGTGGTGGCGGGTGGGGCTGGTCGGAGCGATGGGGCTGGCGTTCCTGCTGGTCCTGGTGGTGCCGTGGCTCCAGCACTTCTTCGAGCTGAAGCTGGTCGGCACGACCATGCCCTGGGCCGCGGTGGCCATCGCGGGCGCCGCCGCCGTGCTGGTGGAGTTCACCTTCCACTGGGTCGACCGCCGCTTCCCGGCCTAGCCGGCGTCCCCGCGGGACCGGTGCGGTCCCCCGGTCCGGCGCGTGCGGTTCCGGCCCCACCCCCGTGGGAGCCCGTTCCGCACGCGCCGGACCCGTTCGGAGTGGCCGTGCGCCGTCCGGACGTGCGCTGTCCGGCCGACTGCTACGACGCGTTCTCGGCCGGAATGGTTGTACGCGGGCCGGTACCGGCTCGCGGGAGGTCCACACGAGGTCCAGGGGTTTAGCGGACGTCGACGTAGTCCTCGCGGGAGACCGTGCGGTTGGTGGTCGCGTTGCCCTGGATCTTCCACTGCCAGTAGCCGTCCTCGCTCGCGAGGAGGCGCTTGGTGAAGTTGCCCTTGCCGTCGGTCTCGACACCCGTGACGTAGCTCTGGACGGTGCCGCCCTTCTTGCGGAACCACAGGCCCATGCCCACGGCGCCGTTGTAGTTGCGGTAGTCGCCGGTCTCCCAGTTGGCCCGCTGCACCGTCCCCCTGACCGTGAGGACCTGCCCCTTCACCACCGGCTCCGGTCCGGCGTCCATCGGCAGGTACGCGGCGCGCGGGGTGTAGACGTTGCCGCTGAGCGGGGTCGTGAAGACCTCGGCGGGCCGGGACTTGCGCCAGGCTCGGCCGGTGAGCTCCCAGGGGGACTGGGAGTCGGCGTTCTTGAGGTCGGTGCGCGGGTCCACGGTGATGACGACCTCGCAGACGGCCGAGGTGCGGTCGGCCGCGACGCACACCGGCGCCTGGCGGGGTGCGATCGTCTTGCCGCCGTAGAACTCGGCCTTGGCGAGCAGGACGTCCGCGTGGATGTCGGACAGCGGCACGTCCGCCGCGTGCCTGATCGTGTACGACACCTTCACCGTGTTGGGCGTGACCGGCTTGACCGGCATCCAGCGCTTGTTGGTGGACACGGCGCTGAACGCGACCGGACCCGTACCCGCGGCAGCCGCGGCACCGGCGGCATCCGCGGCGGGCACGCAGAGGGCGGACAGGGCCAGGGCGGCCGTGGTGGCGACGGCTGCGGCGCGGAAACGCATGATCGGAACTCCCCCGAACGGAACATGACTGACCGGACGGGAGGTACGACCGTGCAAGATCGCGAATGGTTGTGCACGGAGAGGAAAATTCCGGCCACTTCCCTGCCCAACCGGCATGCACCGGTCAGCGAGTGGGGGCCCCGGCGGGGCCCTCGGCGGCCGGATCTACGCTGACCTCCATTCATCCCGAGGGGGGTCCATGCACTTCAAGAACCCGCTGGTCGGCGGGGCCGCCGACCGGCGGCGCGCCGCGACCGGCGTCCTGTCCGCCGCCCTGCTGGCGGCCGGCCTGCTGGTGCCGTCGGCCGGCGCCGTACCGAATCCGGCCACCGCGACCGCGCCGGGCGCCGGAACCGCGGCCGCCGGGGGCGCCACCCTGGCCAACGGCGACCGCGTCGAGCGGGTCCCGGGCCGCGCCGGAGCCTTCCGCGTCACCGGCCGGAACGGCGAGCGGCCCGGCAGCTACGGCTACCTGTCCACGCCCGGCCGCGTGGAGATCCGTCCGGTCGGCGGGAAGGCCCCCCTGGCCACCACGACCCTCGCGACGGACACCACCGCGGTCACCGCACCGGCCTCGTCGGCCCCGGCCCGTGCCGCGTACGCCGCCACCGCAGCCCAGAAGGTCAAGATCGACCTGGTCAACGCGGACCACTGGGGCCCGTCGATCCACGTCTGGAACCGCAGCACCTGGACGTACTACGACGTGGCCGAGGAGCAGTGGGACGACTGGGGGACGGTGTCGCTCCCGCCGGGCGACTACGTGACCGTCGGCCTGTACTCCAACTGGGGCCTGCCGAGCCACTTCCTGGCGAAGACCTTCACGGTCGGCTCCACCGCCCAGACGGTCCTCCTGGACGCCAAGACGTCCAAGGAGACCCGGATCGCGGTGGACGACACCACCGCGGCCCGGTCCAGCGCCGAGATCTCGTACACCCTGCCCAACGGCAGCTCGACCGGCTTCGTCGGCGGCTGGGGCGAGAAGGTGTACGTCAACCCCATCGCCCTCCCCGGCCTGAAGCTCAACCTCCACGAGGTCCTGGAGAAGGCCGGATCGACGGGCAACCTGCCCAGCCCGTACCGCTACGACCTGGTGCACCGGTTCACGGGCGGCGTCCCCGCCACCCCGGTCGCCCAGGTCCTCAAGGCGAACCTGGCCACCACCCAGACCTCCCTGCGCGCGCAAGACGGCAACTCCGTCGGCTGGCTGGACAGTTACGCCGACATGGGCCTGAACATCGGCGGCATGTTCATCGGCAGCCCCGTGGGCGTCCCGTCGAAGATCACCGAGTACGTCACGCCGGGCATCGCCTTCCAGCGCGCCCTGACGTACGGCAGCACCCACCGCCTGGACCTGAAGCCCCGCACCCTGGCCCAGGGCACGCACCCCGTCGAGATCGTCGGCGCCGCGCCCTTCACGCCCCGGGTGCGCTACAACTCCACCTACCAGGGCGGCACGTTCAGGTTCAGCGAGAGCGCACTGCACTCCGACGCCGCCGGGAACCTCGGCAAGGACGACGCCGCGAGCCTCCAGTTCCGGATCCGCACGGGCGGCACCACGCTGGCCACCTCGCCGGTCCAGGACTCCGGCACCTGGCAGGCGGACGTCCCGACCGGCCACCCGACGTACACGGTCCGGGTGTCGGCCACCCGGCACGGCGCCCAGAGCCGGCTCTCCAGCCGCGTCTGGACCGACTGGACGATGACCGGGGCCGCCCTGAACGCCCAGTCCGGCCTGCCGGTCACCGACCCCGCGTACAAGGTCACCGGACTGGACTGGCGCAACCAGGCCGGCACGGACCCGGTGACCGTCAGCGCCACCCTGAAGCCCCGGCGGGCCGGCACCACGGCCACCCTCACGTCCCTGGAGTTCTCCACGGACAACGGCGTGACCTGGACCGCCCCGGCCCTGACCGCCTCCGGCGCCACCGGCAGCGCGAGCTTCACCGTCCCGGCCGACGCCTCCTTCGTCAGCCTGCGGACCACCGGCACCGACAGCTCCGGCGGCACCGTCTCGCAGACCGTGATCCGCGCCTTCGCCGGCCCGGCCGCCGCCACCGGGGAGCGCGTCGGCGACACCCGGATCAGCGACGTGGTGGTCAACGACGGCCACCCGTACGCGCCCGACCTCTCCCCCGACGCCACCGTCAAGGTCCGCTTCACGGTCACCGACCCGGCCGGCGTCGCCGCCGCCGGCGCGTACTTCCACCACGGCACCTACGACCGTCCCGACGGCGTGGTCCCGCAGTACTGGAACGCCGCCTGCACCCCCGCGACGGCCACCACCGCCACCTGCACGGCGCAGGTCGCGGTCCGCCCCGTCGACGAACTCGGCCGCAACAGCCTCGCCGGCCTCTGGTCGGTCACCGCCTGGGCCCACTCGAAGGACGGCTCCGGCCGCGTCCTGGTCACCAAGGCCGGCACGGCCGACCTCCGGCGCACGACCACCATCAGCCCGGACTGGCCGCCGATGAGCCTGCCCAAGGGCAGCACGTACACCCTCAAGCCGCAGCTGCGCGTCCTCAGCTGGATCAGCGGCAAGAACCTGGTGCTGCCGGACGCCACCGTGCGCCTGGAGTGGAAGAAGGCCGGCAGCAGCACCTGGACCACCGTGGCCACCGCCAAGACCGGCACCGACGGCAGGGTGAGCTTCCCCCGCACCGCCACCGAGGACGGCCAGCTGCGGCTGCGCTACGACGGCGCCGCGGGCCTCGCCCTCGCGGACACGGGCGCGTACACCATCGACGTGTACTGATCCCGTACCAGCCCCTTCCCAGGGCCTCGGCCCCACCCGGGCCGAGGCCCTACGCTGTGCCGCGCCGCAACGAGACACAGGGGGCGCGAGACCATGGCGGACAGCAGCAGAAGTCACAGACGGACCAGGGCGGCGGCAGTGCTGGGCGGCGCCGCCCTGCTGCTCGGCGGGGTGGGTGTGCCGCAGGCCGGCGCCGCCCCCACCGCCGGGTACCCGGTGAAGATCCAGCTCACGCACGTGGACCACGTCGCGCCCGAGATACGCGTCTGGGACCGGGCGACCTGGAAGGCGTACGAGGTCACGGTCCCCGAGGGCGAGGACTTCGGCACCGCCGAACTCCCCACCGGCAACTACCTCACCATCGGCAACTACGCCGGATACGACGCCTCCGGCCCGCAGGCCCGCTTCCTGCCCAAGACCTTCAGCGTCGGCACCGCCGCCACCACCGTCACCCTCGACGCGGACCTCGCCCATCCCGCCGCCGTGAACGTGGACGAGCCCACCGCGGCCCGTGTCACCGCCGACGCCTGGTACACGCTGCCCAACGGCGAGGCGGTCTTCTTCGCCAACGGCTCGGGCGCCACGCTCCACGCGGCGCCCGTGACGCTGCCCGGCCTGACCCTCAACCTGCACGACGTGCGCCAGAAGCGGGGCAGCGGCCCCAACCGGCCCAGCCCCACCGACGCCTCGGGCGTCTAGAGAAGCGGAGGAGTGATCAACGCATGGCCAACCAGGGCAACGGCAGCCGGCCGAAGTACCAGCGGATCGCAGATGCGCTGAAGGCGGCGATCCAGGCAGGCGAGTACGGCCCCGGTGACCGGCTTCCGGGAGAGAACGACCTCATGGCCACCTACGAGGTCGCACGGATGACGGCCCGCCAGGCCCTGAGCGTGCTCCAGAACGAGGGGCTCGCCGAGGCCCGCAAAGGAGCCGGCGTGTTCGTCCGAGCGTTCCGGCCGCTGCGACGGCGCGGCCTGCAGCGACTCGCGCAGGACCAGTGGGGCTCCGGCAAGTCGATCTGGTCGGCCGACATCGAGGACCGGACCCTGGTCGTGGACCAGATCGAGGTCGGCGAGGAGTCCGCAGACGACCGGATCGCGGGAGCCCTCGGCCTGGCCTCCGGGTCTGCGGTGTGGGTACGGAGCCGGAGGTTCGTCCTCGACGGCAAGCCGGTCCTGATCGCGACCTCGTACCTGCCGTCCGACATCGTCGCGGGATCGGCGATCACCCAAGAGGAGACGGGCCCGGGCGGCACGTACGCCCGCCTCGCGGACCTGGGCTTCAAGCCGGTCCATTTCCGCGAGGAAATCCGATGCCGGATGCCGTCCGCCGACGAGGCCGATCGCCTCTCGCTCTCCATGGGTACGCCGGTGGTCCTCATCGTGCGCACCGCCTTCGCGGAGGGCGGCCGGGTCGTCGAGATCAACCAGATGGCTCTCGACTCGGCGTCGTACGTCCTCGAGTACGACTTCGACGCCTAGCCGGTCGCGCCCGGCCACTCGTGATCTACGATCCGGATCCTGCACAGGGTGGGGATCACGAGGGGGACCGGTGGCGAAGAGGTACTGGCGGATCTGGGTGCCGGTGGCCGTGCTGGGCATGACGGCGGCCGGGGTGGTTTTCGTGCCGGAGGCCGTGGACGAGGCGCGGGTGGAGCGGCTGCTGGAGGCCCACGCGGGGGACCCTGCGCAGGTGCTGAAGGAAGCGGCGGAACGCGCGCTGGCCGCCGGCGCGGCCGAGGTCGTGGTCAGCGCCGAAAGTCCCTTCTACGGGGACGTCCGCCGAACCGAAACCGGCCGGATGTCGTGGAAGAGCCCGCACGAAGCCCTGGCCCTGCCGAGCATGTCGCGCTGGCGCATCGACAACGACGTGTACTACCACCCCTACGTACCCCCCGGGTTCAACGGCAGCCTCGAGTCCGAGTGGGAGAACGGGGCGGCCTCCCTGGTGTCCGCGCCCGCGCTGCTCAGCGCCCTGCTGGTGAGCGGTGACCCGAAGCGGGTGGGGCCCGAGAGCGTGGGCGGGCGGCCCGCCATGCGCTACTCGGTGGTCGTCGAACCCGAGCCCTTCGGCGCTCTGCTGCGGAAGACCTTCCCCTGTCTGACCTCTCCGAGGCCGGCCCCCGAGCCTCCCAAGGTCCCCGGCAGCCCTGACCGGCGGATCCACCTCGACGCCTGGCTGGACGCCCACGGGCAACTGGTCCGCGTACACCAGCGCCGCCCACGGGAAACCATCGAGTTCCGGGCCTTCGGCGGACCCGCCGTCACCCTTCCGGAAGGAGCGCAACTCGTGGACGAGGGCCCCAACGGACGGAAGGGCTGCAGCACCCGGTAGGTCAGTCGAACCAGCGGTCGCGGGCCAGTTCCTCCGTGCGGGACGGGTCCTCCAGGAGGGCCGCGACCTCGAAGCGGCGGGGCCACTGGCCGGCCGCCCAGGCCAGGCCCGCCGCCACGCCCTCCAGGGTGGCCGCGTGCAGGACGCCGTCCGGGGTGCGCCGCCAGTCCAGCTCGGTGCCGCCCGCGACCAGCTCCTCGTGCTCGACGTACGACTCCGGGGTCGCCGGCCCCAGCAGCACCCGCACCGACTCCGGCACCCGGCGCTCCTCGCCGTCGGTCGCCACCAGCGCGGGCAGGATCTCCGACAGGCGCCGCACCTGGAGCAGGTCGGCCAGGTCGGCGGCGGCCGACGGGGACACCGGCAGCAGCGGGAGGTCACCGGCCAGCGGCAGCAGGTCCGGCGCGTCCGCGACCACCGCGTCGGCGGCGTCCACCACCCGCACCTCGCCGTCGACCACGGCCCGCAGCTCGTCCGGCAGCGTCACCTGTTCGGGGTCCAGGTCGGCCAGCGCCCCGTACAGGGCATGGAGCTGACGGGCCGTCACCGTACGGTTCGGGTCGGCCAGCCGGCCCAGCAGCTCGGCGGCACCGCCGGGCTCGTCGAGCAGGGCGGCCACGGAGGTGCGTACCCCCAGGGCGCGCAGCACCTGCTCGTCCTCGAAGCCGGTGGCGTCGGCGGAGGTGTAGAGCCCCTCCAGCAGCGGGTCGCCCCCGGCGGCCCGCAGACCGGCCGGGCGGCGGCCGTCGAGCACCGGGTGGTCCCGCAGCCACCAGGCGGTGTACGGGCGCACGGTCTGCGTGGTGCCGTCGGGCAGCAGCACCCGCACCGGCTGGGTCAGCGCGTCGCGCAGCGGCGGCTGCGCGAGCAGGGCCAGCGCCTGCGGCCAGGCGTCGTCGTCGACCAGGTCCAGGTCGCGCACCGCCACGATCTCCGTGGCCACCGGCGGCACCGGCGTGTCCGGCAGCTGGTCGAGCAGGTCCTCGCACCACACGTCGACGGCGTCCAGCAGCCCGGCGTCGTCCGGCTCGGGGAAGTCACCCTCGCGGGGCTCCAGTTCGTCCGGGTCCAGCACCACGTCGGTGGCCCGCACCAGCTGGAAGTTGGCCAGCACCCCGCAGGCCGTGAGGGGCTGCTCGCCCCACCGCTCGGCCAGCTCCGCGTCGACCAGCGCGAGCTCGCCCTCCCGCATCACGCGGGCGAACGGCGAGCCGGGCAGCACCAGTTCCGCGGCCGGGGCCGGCTCGCCGTCCTCGTCCGGCAGCGCGAGGGCGCCCAGCCACGGCTCGTCGCCCGGTTCGAGCCCGGCGTCGCGGACCAGCCCGAGCACCACCTCGGCCAGCTCCTCCGCGTCCAGCGCGTCCTCGTCCCAGATCTCGTCCGCGTCCAGGGAGGCGGCCACCGCGGCCCGCACCTGCGGGGTGGTCAGCACCGCGCGGGGCGTGGCGGGCAGCGCGCCCAGCTTCTCCAGCAGCGGGTGGGCGGCCTCGGGGTGGGCCACCTTCAGGCCCAGCCGCGTCAGGTTCGCGGGGGTGTCCGGGCCGGGCAGCAGCACGTGCCGGGGGCCGATGGTGGTGCGGACGCCGGGCGCGCCGTCGGGCAGCTCCGCGCCCAGACCGTCGACGCCCGGGTCGCCCGTGGCCACGGCGAGCTCGCCGAGGCCGTCCAGCGGGTCCTGCCGCGCCTCGTCGGGACCGGTGGCCAGCGGTACGGGCAGGCCGGAGAGCCGGTCCGGGTCCACGCCGGCCAGCGTGTCGTACAGCCGGTACCACCAGGACGGCGCGCGCTCCACGCCCGCGATGCGCTCGATGGCGTCACCGAGCGGCAGCCGGCCCACGCCGAGCGTACGCAGCTCCGTACGGCGTTCCAGGCCGGCGGGCAGCAGCGTCGGCAGCACCTCGGCGAGCACGCGCACGGTGTCGGCGCCCGCGCCCTCGACCACCTCGGCCTCGAAGGGCCGCAGCGCGGTCAGCTCCTCGGAGGGCACGGCGGGGGCCAGGAACGCGGTGCGGGGCAGCCGCCGGATCACCGCGGCGCGCAGGGCTCCGTCCAGCTCGCCCTTGCCGAGCGGGCCGGGCACCAGGTCGACGAGGCCGGTGCTCACCGGGTGCCAGGCTGCCAGGAGTTCGGCGTACGCGTCGGCCGCGCGCTCGACGAGGAAGTCGGTCAGCGGACCGGGCGCGGGGTGGCGGCGGGCGGTGTCGAGCGGGAGGGAGGCGATGAGCAGCGCGGGGATGCCGAGCGGCTCGTCGGTGGGGGTGGGGGCGTGCACGACGGGCGCGGTGGAGGGGCGCACGGGCGCGCCCTCGGCGTCCACGGGCACGGCCCAGGAGACGGTCCAGTGGGGCCGCAGCCGCTCCTCGACGGGCCGGTCGGCGAGCAGCGCCGGCTCGACGGGGCCGGAGTGGCGGACGGTGCGCCAGCGGGTGGAGCCGCCCTCGCTGTCGTCGATGACGGTGTACTCGCCCACCTCTCGGCGGCGCAGGGTGCGGGTGCCCGCGGGGGTCTCGACGACCACGTCCTGGAGGCCGGGCAGGGTGAGCAGCAGCGCGTCGTCGATGCCGGC
Source organism: Streptomyces sp. NPDC101132 (assembly GCF_044759225.1). NCBI lineage: Bacteria > Bacillati > Actinomycetota > Actinomycetes > Kitasatosporales > Streptomycetaceae > Streptomyces > Streptomyces sp. NPDC101132. The sequence goes on along the minus strand of NZ_JBIVYX010000002.1, from coordinate 158,997 downwards.
CAGCAGGCGGTCCACGAGGTCCTCGGCGACGCCGTCGCGCAACGGGAGGACCACGACCGTGTCGTAGCCCTCGGGGGCGGTGCCCTCGGCGGGCAGCGGGAGGCGCAGCAGCGGTACGTGGCCGTCGCGGCGGCGGAGTTCGTCGCCGAGGCCGGGGCTGCCCTGGGCGGCCTGGTGGGCGAGTTCGCGGGCCTCGGCCAGGGACCAGCGGACGCCGCCGTGCCGGCCGAGGACGGCCGGCTCGTCGCTGACGGCGAGGACGGCGGCGAAGCCGACGCCGAAGCGTCCGACGCTGTCGCCGGTGCCGCGCTTGGCGGAGGCGCGCAGGGTGCTGAGGGATTCGACGCCGGTGGCGTCGAGGGGCGCGCCGGTGTTGGCGACGGCGAGCACGCCGGAGCGCAGGGTGAGCCGGAGCCGGCCGGGTACGCCGGCCCGCGCGGCGGCGTCGGCGGCGTTCTGGGCGAGTTCGACGACCAGCCGGTCGCGGTAGCCGCCGAGTGCGAGGTCCTCCTCGGCGTTGGCGTCCTCCCGGAACCGGGCGGGGCTCGCACCCCAGGCGTCGAGTACCCCGCGCCGCAGCCGCGCGGTCCCGAAGGGGTCCACGCCGCCCTGAGCCGCCGTCGCTCGTCCGCTCACGCCGCTGCCTCCTGCTTCCCGCCCGTTGCCGTTCCAGGGCCAGAAGGTACCGCGCCGCGCACCGGCCGCGTCCCGGCGCCCTGGGGGAACCCCGCAGGTTCAGGCTGCTGGTCCCCGTACGGGGCACCGCGGCCCGCAGGTTCGGGCCGCTGGGTCCGCGTACGGGGCACCGCGCGCCCGCGGGCACCCCGGGCCGGGGGTGGCCGGCGGCGTCCGATGGGCGGTGCCGGCACGGCCGGTGAGGGTCCGTTACGAGTGGCCCAGGTCCTGTTCCGGCAGCTCGGCGACCGGCACGGAGCCGCTCCCGGCGTCCGGGCGCAGCGGGAACTCGTCCACCGCCATCGAGTCGAGGACCGGCGGCGCGGGCCGCGGCGGCTTCGGCATGACGGCGGCCTCGGAGTGCCCGCCGCAGCCGTACGAGAGGGAGACCAGGCGGCCGTCGGCGGGCCCGAACTCGTTGGCGCACACGCCGAAGGCCTGGCCCAGCGAGCCGCCGATCTTCATCAGGAACCCGCAGGACACGCAGGAGGCGGGGGCCGCCTGCGCCATCGGGGTCTTGGCGCCGAAGGCCTCGTCCCAGCGGTCGGCCGCGGTGTGCAGCCCGTACCGCGAGAGCACGCGGGCCCGGCGCATGCCCAGCTCCTCGGCGACCGAGGTGATCGAGCCGCGCTCCGGCACCGTCACGCGGTCGGTGAAGGCCACGTCCTCGGCGTCGGCGAGGTCCCTGACCTCCTCGGAGACCACGGAGTTCGGCGGGGGCGCGTCCTCGCCGGAGTAGCCGGGCTCCAGGCGCAGGTCGTCCGCCTCGGTGGGCAGCAGGTCGCCGGGGCCCATGTCGCCCGGGCGCAGCCGCTCGCTCCACGGCACCCACTCGGGCGCGAGCAGCGCGTCGGGGCCGGGGAGGAGCACCGTTTCGTCGAGGGTGACGACCTTGGCACGGGACGCGCGGGCCACCGTCACGGCCCAGCGCCAGCCGCGGTAGCCCGCGTCCGTGCACGCGAAGAAGTGCGTGACGACGCGGTCGCCCTCCGCGACCACCGAGACGTGCTCACCCACCGAGCCGGGGGCGGCGGCTTCCTCCGCCGCCGCTCGGGCGAGTTCTACCGCCTCGGCGCACAGGCGGTCGGGGGTACGGCTTCGCGTCGTCGCAGCACTCACTGTCTCGTTCTCTCCTACGCCGTCTCACGAGTGCGCCGTTCGTCCGTGACAACCGCCGGTCCTGATCCGTACGGGGCGCGGGCGGAGCGGACCAGAGGGCCGCGTCGACGTCCGCGCCCGATCGGCCTCGGGCGCACCTACTGCGAACCATTCTGCGGGATCGCGGAGAGGCGCGCGGCCAAGAGCGACCGCCGGTGGCGCGCTACGCACGCTACCTCCTTCCCAGCCCTGGGCCCACCTGCACGTCCGATTCGCGGACAGCGAAGCGAACCCGTGACGCCGCCGGAACACCGCCGGAACGCGCCGGGGACTCCGTCACCGGGCTTCACGGAGGTGCCGTGGGGCACTATGGCCGGGTGGCAGCCGCACGGTCCTCCGACGACGGCTCGGGCCGGGCCCGCAGGGCCGGACGGGCGGTCGGGCGTGCCCTCCACCTGCCCGCGCGGGGCATCCGGCGGGCCACGCACGCGCACGGCGCGGGCGAATCGGGCCTGGGCAAGCTGATCGAACTGCACGCCGTGAACGGCGCCGGGGACATGATGATCACGGTGGCGCTGGCGTCCACCGTGTTCTTCTCGGTCCCCACGGACGAGGCACGCGGCCGCGTGGCCCTGTACCTGCTGATCACCATGGCGCCCTTCACCCTGCTGGCGCCGGTGATCGGGCCCCTGCTGGACCGGCTGCCGCACGGCCGCCGGGCGGCCATGGCGGGCGCGATGTTCGCCCGCGCCGTGCTGGCGGTGATCATGTCGGGGGCCGTGGTGACCGGCGGCCTGCGGCTCTATCCGGCGGCGCTGGGCGTGCTGGTGGCGTCCAAGGCGTACGGCGTGGTGCGCAGCGCGGTGGTGCCGCGGCTGCTGCCCAAGGGGTTCTCGCTGGTCAAGGCGAACTCCCGGGTGACGCTGGCCGGGCTGCTGGCCACCGGCGCGGCGGCGCCCGTCGGCGCGCTGCTGCACCTGGTGGGGCCCGAGTGGCCGCTGTACGGGGCGTGCGCGGTCTTCCTCGGCGGCACGTTCTTCGCCTTCCGGCTGCCGCACCAGGTGGACTCGGCCAAGGGTGAGCGCCGGGCCCGGCTCTCGACGCACGAGGCCCGCCGGGAGCGGACCAGGCGGCCGGGGCTGCGGACGGTGAGCAGGCCGGTGCTGTGCGGGCTGTGGGCCAACGCGGCGATGCGTGCGCTGTCCGGGTTCCTGATCTTCTTCCTGGCCTTCCTGCTGCGGGAGCACCCGCTGTCGGGGCAGAGCGCGGCGGTGTCGCTGGGCATCGTGGGCGTGTCGGCCGGGGTGGGCAACGCGTGCGGCACGGCGGCGGGGGCGTGGCTGCGGGCCCGTGCGCCGGAGGCGATCGTGGCCGCGGTGCTGACCCTGACGCTGGCCGCGGCGATCGTGGCCGCGCTGTTCTTCTCCGGGCTGCTGATGGCCGTACTGGGCGCCACGGCCGGCTTCTGCCAGGCGCTCGCCAAGCTGTCGCTGGACGCGATGATCCAGCGGGACGTGCCGGAGGAGGTGCGCACCTCGGCCTTCGCCCGCTCGGAAACGCTGCTCCAGATGGCCTGGGTGGTCGGCGGCGCCATCGGCATCTCCCTCCCGCTGAACGGCGTCCTGGGCATGTCCGTCGCCGCCACGCTGGTCGCCGCGGGCACGGTCATGGCGTACCGGGGCGCCCTCTCGACGCCGCGCCACGGCGCCCCACCCCGGTCACGGGTGGCGTGAGGCGGGCGGGGGCAGCGGCTGGGCCGGCGTCGAGGAGGTCCACGACCAGGCCCGCCCGCCAACCCCACGAGACGCCGCGCCCCCGACCCGGCGACCACACCCGGCACCGCGCCGCGGCGGCAGGCCGGCACCACCGCGGCCAGCGGCCCGGAACCGCAGCCGCACCCGGCCATCGCGCCGCACGGCAACCCGTATCGCGCCGCACGGCACCCGGGACCGGCGCGGCAGTCGTGCGACGCGTGGGCGGGTTGGCCACCCCCGCCACCAAGGGAAACGGCGTGAGCGATAGCCTTCGGCTCATGACCGCACCGCTTATCTCGGGTAAGGGCCGCCGCAGCGTCGCGGCTCTCGCAGCCGTGTCCGCCGGACTCCTCGTCCTCTCCGCCTGCGACAAGCCGACGCCGCTCGCGACCGTGACGGTCGGCAGCTCGTCCGTCTCGTCCGAGGCCAAGTGCACCAAGGCCAAGGACGCGCAGGAGCTCACCACGGAGAAGGTGCAGGAGTGCCTCTCCAGCATCAAGTCCGGCAAGACCATCGAGTACGGCCGCGGCGACACGCTGCGCCTGGGCGTCGAGCCCGAGGTCGTCGAGGGCGGCAAGCAGTGGCAGGCGGTGCTGGACGGCCAGCCGATCACCGAGCCGTCCGACAACACCTACCGTTCCTTCCCCGGCGCCGACGTCTTCGCGACCGGCGGCCAGGGCGAGGCCCCCGAGTCCAAGAAGCTCGCCTTCATCCAGCTCAGCAAGGACCAGAAGCCCCTCGCCGTCTGGTCCTTCACCCTCAAGCTGAAGAAGTAACCCCGGCAGCGACAGGGTGCGCGCGCTCATCGTGACCGCGGTGGCGGCGGAGGCCGACTCCGTCGCCGCCGGTCTGACCCCTCATCCGGACCCGGCGGACCACGACGCGCGCAGCCGCTCCCTGCCCGGGGGCCGCTCGGTCACCCGTTACGACGTACCCGGCCTCGCCTTCGACGTGCTGGCCGGGGGCGTCGGTCCGGCCGCCGTGGCGGCGGCCACCGGCGCGGCCCTGGCCGCGGCGGAGCACCCGTACTCCCTCGTCGTCTCGGCCGGCATCGGCGGCGGCTTCCAGCCCGCCGCGCCCGTCGGCTCCCTCGTCGTCGCCGACGCGATCGTCGCCGCCGACCTCGGCGCCCAGACCCCGGACGGCTTCCTGACCGTCGAGGAGCTGGGCTTCGGCCGTGCCGCCCACCTGCCGCCGGCCGACCTCACCGCCCGGGTCGCGGAGGCCACCGGGGCACTCCTCGCGCCCGTCCTCACCGTCTCCACCGTCACCGGTACGGCCGCCCGCGCCGCCGAACTGGCCGCCCGCCACCCGCTGGCCGGGGCCGAGGCCATGGAGGGCTTCGGCGTCGCCGAGGCCGCCGCGGCGCACGGCGTCCCGGTCCTGGAGATCCGTGCCGTGTCCAACCCGGTGGGCCCGCGTGACCGGGCCGCCTGGCGGATCGGCGACGCGCTCGCGGCCCTCACGGAGGGCGTCCACCGTCTCGTACCCGTACTCCAGACCTGGAGGCACGATGCCCGGAACGACTGAACCGGCAACGGAACCGGCGACGGCGAAGCCCTCCGTGGCCGGACCGGCGGCGGGACCGCTGCGGATCGCGTACTCGCCCTGCCCGAACGACACCTTCGTCTTCGACGCCTGGGCGCACGGCCGGATCCCCGGCGCCCCCGGCCTCGACGTCACCTTCGCCGACATCGACCTGACCAACGGGATGGCCGAGCGCGGGGAGTTCGACGTGCTCAAGGTCTCGTACGCGGTGCTGCCCTGGGTGCTGGACGAGTACGCGCTGCTGCCCTGCGGGGGCGCGCTCGGCCGGGGCTGCGGGCCGCTGGTGCTGACGCGGGAGCCGGGCCTGGACCTCGGCGGGCGGACCATCGCGGTGCCGAGCGAGCGGTCGACGGCGTACCTGCTCTTCCGGCTGTGGGCGGCGGACGTGCTGCCGGAGCCGGTGGGGCGGGTGGTGGTGATGCCGTTCCACGAGATCATGCCGGCCGTGCGCGACGGCCGGGTGGACGCGGGACTGGTGATCCACGAGGCGCGGTTCACGTACCAGGAGTACGGGCTGCACTGCCTCGCGGACATGGGCGAGCACTGGGAGTCGACGACCGGGCTGCCGATCCCGCTGGGCGCGATCGTCGCGCGGCGGTCGCTGGGCGAGGAGACGCTGCGGGCGCTGGCCGAGGCGGCCCGTACGTCCGTGCGGATGGCCTGGGACGACCCGGAGGCCTCGCGGCCGTACGTACGGGCGCACGCGCAGGAGCTCGCGCCGGGGGTGGCGGACCAGCACATCGGCCTGTACGTCAACGAGTTCACCGCAAACCTGGGCGAATCGGGCTATGCGGCCGTGCGGGGGCTGCTGACGCGGGCGGCCGCCGAGGGGCTCGTACCGGCGCTGCGGCCGGACGCGCTGGCGTTCCCGGCCTGACGAACGTCTGTGCCCCGCCACCCCTTCGGGTGGCGGGGCACAGACGTTTGACCGTGTCCGCGGACCGTGCGTCAGACGTCCAGCTGGTCGGCGACGGCCCGCAGCAGGCCGGCGATCTTCGTGCCGTGCACCTTGTCGGGGTAGCGGCCCCGCTCCAGCATCGGCGTGATGTTCTCCAGCAGCGTCGTCAGGTCCTGCACGATCGAGGCGAGCTCGTCGGGCTTGCGGCGCTGGGCGGCCGCGACGGAGGGCGCCGGCTCCAGAACCGTCACCGAAAGTGCCTGGTCACCGCGCTGACCGGCGACGACGCCGAACTCGACGCGCTGGCCGGGCTTGAGTGAGTCGACCCCGGCAGGGAGCACGGACGAGTGGACGAAGACGTCTCCGCCGTCGTCCCGGGAGAGAAAGCCGAAGCCCTTCTCGCTGTTGAACCACTTGACCTTGCCGGTAGGCACGTCTGTCCTCTTGTCCTTGTGCTCGTCGGGTCCTGTGAGCCGCGAAAAACGGCTCTGGATAGCAGTACAGCGGGTCGTCGCGACCCGCCATCCACCAGGCTAATGGTCCCGGGGCGGCTGACAAGACGTCCCCCGGTGCTTCCTTCGGCCTGGGAACTACCCTGGTCGGGTGACTGGTACTCCTCTTCCCGGCCATTCCGCCGAAGCTCACGCCGCCGGCCCGCGGGACCCCCGCGACGAGTCCCGGCCCGGCGACGGGCTGGTGCGCGCGGGCGGCATCGTCTTCATCGTCGGCGCGGTGGCCACGCTCGTGACGATGGCGCCGCTGTTCCTCGGCACCGACCCCTTCCCGCCGGTCGCGTACGCGGTCTGCATGCTGATGGGCGTCGGCTTCGCGGTGGCGGGAGCGGGCGTCCTCCGCTCGGCCGCCGCACAACGCCGCGAAGCGACGCGCAACACACCCTGAGGGCCGGTGGCCGGCCCGTCACTCCGCCCGGCCGCCGCCGCACCACGCCGCCGGGCGGCACGCAGCACGCCCTGAGGGCCCCTGGGCCCCGGGTCCGAACCGGCCGGCCGGCCGGTCGCACGGCTGCACCCCCGACACCGCCCGCCCGGCGCGGCCGCACTCCGCGCACCCGTCAACAGCCGCGCGCAACCACCCGGCGCGTGCCCGGCACCAGACCCGGGCACCAGGCCCCCGCCGTCAGCGCCCCGACAGCAGGGCCCCGACAGCAGGGCCCCGGCCACCACGGCTCACGGCACCAGCGGGGCGAACTCGGCGGCAGCCGCGTACTCCGCCAGCCAGGCCGGCAGCTCCGTGAGGTCGGACAGGATGACGTCGGCGCCGGCGGCCCGCAGTTCGTCGGCACCGCAGGGCCCGGTGGGCACGCACACCGACAGCGCGCCGGCCTCGCGCGCACCGCGCACGTCACCGACGTGGTCCCCGACGTACACGGTGGCGCCGTACTCGCGCAGCGCCTCCGCCTTGGCCTCGGCCCACAGCCAGCCGATCACCGCGTCCATCTCGATGCCGACGTGGTCGAGGTGCATGCGGGCGTTGGGCTGGTACTTGCCCGTCACGACGATCGCCCGGCCGCCGAGCTCGCGGACGGCGGCGACGGCCGCGAGCGCGCCCGGCATGGCGGGGGTGGCTGCGATGGCGTGGGTCGGGTAGATCGCGCGGTACCGGTCGGCCGCGGCCTCCAGGCGGTCCGCCGGGAACCAGTTGGCCAGCTCCTCCTCCAGCGGCGGTCCCAGCCGCGTGACCGCGGCGTCGGCGTCGATGTAGGTGCCCGTCTCGCTGGACAGCGCCAGGTAGGTGGCGTGGATGCCGGGGCGCGAGTCGATGAGCGTCATGTCGAGGTCGAAGCCGACGGTGAACGGGCGGGCGGGACCGGTCTGGTTCATGCGGCCATTCTGCCGACCCCGCCGCCCGAACGGGGTAACACGACCTGATCCCGCCCCGACCACGAGGTGAACCCCCACAGACCCCGGCCCACCAGGCCCCCGGACCAGCACCCGAGCCCCGCGAATCCCCGGCTGCCCCGCACCCGCAACGCAACCGGCAGGCCGGAACGCCGGGGGCCGCGGGCCGGCACGGCGTCCGGCAGGAGATCTGCGCCCCCACGGAGGTCAGGGGCGGCGCGACCGCCAGACCAGATACGCCGCCGAAGCGACGGCGGCGGCCCGGACGACCCACCAGCGGAGGTCGGTGAAGGCCTCGGTCACCCCGTCGGGCCCCAGCGGCGCACCCCACCGCTCCGTGCTGCGGCCCCAGATCCAGACCACCGCGGTCGCCAGCACCAGCCCCGGCAGCCCCAGCACCACCCACTTCCGCTCCGTGAGCGTCATGGTCCGCGACCCGTACGCCAGCAGCCAGCCCACCGCGAGCACCATCCAGTACCCGCTCACCGCCCCCGCCACCAGCACGGCCGCGGCCAGCAGCAGGAAGGCGTGCGGCTTGACCCGGGCCGGAGCGGCGGCCGCGGCCGGCACCGGTTCCGGCGCCGCCTCCGGCTGCGCACCGGCGGCGGCCGCCTTCGCCTCGCGCCGCTCGCGGAGGGCGCGTACGACCGTCCGCACCCGCCCCACCGGCTTCCGCGGCACCGCCGGGCCGGCCTCCGGTTCGGCGGCCGGCTCCGCGTCCTCGTCCGTCACCGGCCGCTTCAGCAGCTCCGGGATCTCGATGCCCCCGGAGAAGCCCTCGACCTGGGTGCCCGGCCCGAAGGGCGCCGGCTCGACCCGCCACCAGTCGGGCTCGCCGTCGGAGTCGCCGAGCTCGTCGAGGCCGGCCAGGTGCGGCGGGGCCGGAGCGGTGGCGGAACGGGGCGGCGGCACGTCGGCCTCCCGGGCCGCTTCCCTGGCCGCCCTGCCGAACCGCAGCGTCCCCCGCGGCGCCCGAGGCTCCCGCTGGGCCGGCACCGCGGGCGCCGGGTCCGGCTCCGGCGGCGCGGGCGGCACCGCCGGGCCGCCGTCCGCGACCGAGTCCAGGACCTCCTCCGGGCTCCCCAGCCGGTCGAGGATCCGCCGCACCGAGGCCGGGGTCTCCGGTTCGTACCGGGCGCGCTGGCGGTCGATCTCGTTCCGCAGCGTCGAGACCAGGCGCATCCGGTCGCCGGACGGCAGCTGCCGGCGCTGGGCCAGGTCGCCGACCCGGCTCAGGTAGTCGTAGACCAGCTGGTCGCTCTCGATCCCCACGCGCGTCCCCTCCCGCCCCTCTCGCCTGAAGCGAAGGTAGCGCGTGGGCCGGACACTCGGCGGGATCTCGCGCAGGGGCTAACGTTGGCCGGATGGACCAGGAGGCGAACGTGTCCGACACCCCGCACAGCCCGCAGCCCACCGCCGGCCCGGCGGCCGGCGCCGAGCCCGGCTCCGCGACCGGACCCTCCACCGCGTCGCAGACGGCCCCGGACACCGCCCCCGAACCCGCCCCGGCCGACGCCTCCGGCCACGACGCCACCGCCTCCGCGTCCGGTACCGGTGGCCCTGCGGGCGCCGACAGCGGCACGGGAAACGCCCCCGCCACCCCCGACGCCGCGGGCCCCGACCCCACGGGCCCCGCCGAGGCCACCGGCCTCACCGTCACCGCCCCCACCCCCGCCGCCCCTCGTTCCCTCGCCGAAGCCCTCCGGGCCCAGGACGACGCGGCGCTCGGTGCGCTGTTGCGGGCCCGGCCCGACCTGCTGAGCCCCGTGCCGAACGACCTCACGCAGCTCGCCACCCGCGCCGGCACCCGCGCCTCCGTCGTACGGGCCCTGGAACGCCTCGACCGCTTCGCCCTCCAGACCGCCGAGGCCCTCGCGGTGGCGCCGGACCCGTGCCCGTACGAGGTGCTGGAGCGCCTGATGACAGGCGACGGCGCGGAGCCGTACGAGCCCTCCGGCGCGGACGCCCCCGCCGTCACCCCCGCCGACGTACGGGCAGCCCTGCCCCACGCCGTGGCCCGGCTGCGCGCGCAGGCCCTCCTCTGGGGCGACGACACCCGGCTCCGCCTGGTCCGCACCGCCCGCGAGCTCCTCGCCCCCGCCGCCTCCCGTCCCTCCCCCACCGGCCTCGGCCCGACCGTCGCCGAGGCCACCGCCGGCATGTCGCCGGGCCGGGTCCAGGAGATCGTGGCCGCCGCCGGGCTGCCGGCCACCCACGACCCGGTGTCCGCGGTGACCGCCCTCACCGGCCTGTTCACCGACCGGCGGCGGATGGCCGCCCTGCTCGACGGCGCCCCCGCCGAGGCGCACCAGGTGCTGGCCCGGCTGGTCTGGGGACCGCCCTACGGCGAGGTCACCCCCAACCCGGCCCCGCCCGTGCGCTGGCTGCGCGACCGCGGGCTGCTGCTGCCGACCTCGGCGCGGACCGTCGTGCTGCCCCGCGAGGTGGCGCTGCACCTGCGTGACGGCCGGGCGCACCGGACGCCCGACCCGGTGGCGCCGCCCGTGGAGGCGGCGAAGACGCACCGTCCACAGCTTGTGGACGGAAACGCGGCCGGCCAGGCACTGGCCGCCGTCGCCACCGTCGAGGAGCTGCTCACCTCCTGGGAGCACGGCGGCCCGCTGGTGCTGCGCGCCGGCGGTCTGGCCGTACGCGACCTGAAGCGCACCGCGGCCACCCTCGACGTGCCCGAGACCACGGCCGCCTTCTGGATCGAACTCGCCTACGCGGCCGGGCTGCTGGCCAGCGACGGCGAGGCCGACGAGCGGTACGCGCCCACGCCCGCGTACGACGAGTGGCTGGACCTCCCGGCCCACGACCGGTGGGCGGCCCTGGCGGTGGCGTGGCTGCCCGCCACCCGCGTGCCGGGCCTGGTCGGGGAACAGGACGGCAAGGGGCGGACCCTGTCCGCGATGGGCCCGGAGCTGGACCGTTCCGCCGCGCCCGAGGTGCGCCGCCGGGTGCTCGAACTCCTCGGCGCGCTCCCCGAGGGCGGCGCCCCGGATCCGGAGACGCTGCTGGCCCGGCTGGACTGGGAGCGGCCGGTGCGCGGCGGTACGAGCGACCTGCGGGCCCGGCTGGCCCGGTGGGCGCTGGCCGAGGCGGAGCTGCTGGGCGTCACGGGCCGGGGCGCCCTGGCGACGCAGGCGCGCCCACTGCTCGCGGCGCCGCCCGCGCACGGCTTCGGACACGGCCACGGTCACCCGCACGGGCCCGCGGGCCAGGACACGGGCACGCGTACGGGCGCGGGCACGGCAGCGCAGCCGGGCACCGACTCCGCCCTGGAGGGGAAGGCGCTCCGGCAGGCCGTCGGCGCACTGCTCGCCCCGCTGCTGCCGGCGCCCGTGGACCACGTACTGCTCCAGGCCGACCTGACCGCGGTGGCCCCCGGGCCGCTGGAACGTCACCTCGCCGACACGCTGTCCGTACTGGCGGACGTCGAGTCGAAGGGCGGCGCGACGGTCTACCGCTTCACGCCCGCCTCCGTGCGCCGCGCGCTGGACGCCGGGCGGGCCGCCTCCGACCTGCACGCCTTCCTCGCCGAGCACAGCCGCACGCCGGTGCCGCAGCCGCTGGCCTACCTGATCGACGACGTGGCGCGCCGCCACGGACACCTGCGGGTGGGCGCGGCCTCCTCGTACGTCCGCTGCGACGACGACGCGATGCTGGGCGAGATCCTGGCGGACAAGCGCTCCCAGGGACTCGGGCTGCGGCGGCTGGCGCCGACCGTGCTGGCCTCGCAGGCCGACCCGACCACCCTGCTGGAGGGACTGCGCGCGATGGGTTTCGCGCCGGCCGCCGAATCCGCCACCGGCGACGTGCTGGTGGCCCGGGCCGACGCCCACCGCACCCCGCCGCGCACCGCCCCGGTACCGGTGCCGGAGGGCCCGCCGGTGCCGGACGCGACGCTCCTGGGCGCGGCGGTACGGGCCATCCGCGCCGGCGACCTGGCGGCGACGGCGGTCCGCAAGGAACCGGCACCGGCCGCCGCGGCGGCCCCGGGCGAACTCCCCCGCACCAGCGCCGCGGAGACCCTGGCCACCGTCCAGGCCGCCGCGCTCACCGGCACCGCGGTCTGGATCGGCTACGTCAACGCCGACGGCGCCGCCTCGCAGCGCGTGATCGCCCCCGTCCGCGTCGAGGGCGGCTTCGTCACCGGCTACGACCACACCGCCGACGAGGTCCGCACGTACCCCCTCCACCGCATCACGGGCGTGGCCGAACTGGCGGAAGACCACATCTGACCGGCCGCACCACCCGGCGCCCCGGCGGTGCCGCCCGCGGAAAACCGGTGGCCGGGGGGAGGCCGGTCGGCGCAGGGTGGCTCCATGCAGCGACAGCAGGACCGGCAGATCCGCGCCCTCTACGGCGAGCGGACCGTGACGGTGTATCAGGCGTACGGGCCGCACATCGGGAAGCCCGCGGTGCGGAACGGGCGGCTTCCCGGCGCCTGGAAGCGCGACCGGATGACGTGGATCAAGCCCAGCTTCCTGTGGATGATGTACCGCTGCGGCTGGGGCACCAAGGCCGACCAGGAGATAGTGCTGGCCGTCGAGATCGCCCGCGAGGGCTTCGACCGGGCGCTGCGCGGTGCCTGCCTCTCGCACCACGAGCCCGCCGTGCACCCCGACCGCGAGGCGTGGCGGCGGCAGTTGCGGGAGACCGAGGCGCGGGTGCAGTGGGACCCCGAGCGGGACCTGCGGCTGAATCCTCTCCCCCACCGCTCCCTCCAGCTGGGCCTCTCGGGCAGCCTGTCCCGCGCGTACGCCGACGAGTGGACGGTCTCCATCCGCGACGTCACCCCGCTGGCCCGGCAGGTCCACGCCCTCGTGCGCGCCGGCGACGACACCGCGGCCCGGGCCCTCCTCCCCGAGGAACGCCCCTACCCCGCCCCTGAAGGCGGCCTGTCCCACATCAACGGTTAGGGGACCGGCATGGCGGGCGCGATCTGGCTGCTCCTGGTGTTCACCCCCTTCCTCGGCGGCGTCGCCTGGCTGGGGCTCGCGAAGGCGTGGAGCGCGTGGCGCCTGGAGAGCGGAGGCAGGCCCGCGGAGGCGGAGGTGCTCTCCGTGACGACGCGGAAGGACGGCGCCGGGGACGTGCGCCACCACCCGGTCGTCGCCTTCACCGCCGAGGACGGCCGCAGGGTGGAGCGGGAGGCCGCGTACGGCACGCTCCAGCCGCGCTTCGCCGACGGCGACTTCACGGTGGTCGTGCACGATCCGCGCAGGCCGGAGCGCTTCCGGCTCGAAGGCGACCCCGACCCGTCCGGCGCCGGCTGGTCCCTGCTGAGCCTCCTCTGCCTCGCCACGATCGCCTTCCTCTGGACCGAACTCCTCTGACGCCCCCTGCGGCCCCGGTTCCCGTCGCGCCGCCGCTTGGTGGTGCCGTACGGCACACTGGAGGTTTGGCCCCGCGCTGCCGCTGCCGGGCCGCCACTCCACCGTGAAGGGAACAGCGTGAACGGGCCCCTCATCGTCCAGAGCGACAAGACGCTCCTCCTCGAGGTCGACCACGAGCTCGCCGACGCGTGCCGCCGCGCCATCGCGCCGTTCGCCGAGCTGGAGCGCGCTCCGGAGCACATCCACACCTACCGGGTGACGCCGCTGGGGCTGTGGAACGCCCGCGCCGCCGGGCACGACGCCGAGCAGGTGGTGGACGCGCTCGTCGAGTTCTCCCGCTACCCGGTGCCGCACGCACTGCTCGTCGACGTCGCCGAGACCATGGCCCGGTACGGCCGGCTGACCCTGTCCAAGCACCCGACGCACGGACTGGTGCTGACCAGCACGGACCGGCCGGTGCTGGAGGAGATCCTGCGGTCCAAGCGGATCACTCCGCTGGTGGGCCAGCGGATCGACCCCGACACCGTCGCCGTCCACCCCTCCGAGCGCGGGCAGATCAAGCAGACCCTGCTGAAGCTGGGCTGGCCGGCCGAGGACCTGGCCGGTTACGTCGACGGCGAGGCGCACCCCATCGACCTCCGCGAGGACGGCTGGTCGCTCCGCCCGTACCAGCGGCAGGCCGTGGACGGCTTCTGGCACGGCGGTTCCGGGGTCGTGGTGCTGCCCTGCGGCGCCGGCAAGACCCTGGTCGGCGCGGGCGCCATGGCCGAGGCCAAGGCCACCACGCTGATCCTGGTGACCAACACCGTCTCCGCCCGCCAGTGGAAGCACGAGCTGGTCAAGCGCACCTCGCTGACCGAGGACGAGATCGGCGAGTACAGCGGTACGCGCAAGGAGATCCGGCCCGTCACGATCGCGACCTACCAGGTGCTGACGACCAAGCGGAAGGGCGTCTACCCGCACCTGGAGCTCTTCGACTCGCGCGACTGGGGCCTGATCGTCTACGACGAGGTGCACCTGCTGCCCGCGCCGGTCTTCAAGTTCACCGCCGACTTGCAGGCACGCCGGCGGCTGGGCCTGACGGCCACGCTGGTCCGCGAGGACGGACGGGAGTCCGACGTCTTCTCCCTGATCGGGCCCAAGCGGTTCGACGCGCCGTGGAAGGAGATCGAGGCGCAGGGCTACATCGCCCCGGCCGACTGTGTCGAGGTGCGGGTCAACCTGACCGAGAGCGAGCGGCTGGCGTACGCGACGGCCGAGACGGAGGAGAAGTACCGCTTCTGTGCGACCACCGCCACGAAGCGGAAGGTGACCGAGGCGCTGGTGGCCCGGCACCGCGGCGAGCAGACGCTGGTCATCGGGCAGTACATCGACCAGTTGGACGAGCTGGGCGAGCACCTGGACGCGCCCGTGATCAAGGGCGAGACCTCGAACGCCCAGCGGGAGAAGCTGTTCGACGCCTTCCGCCAGGGGGAGATCAACGTCCTGGTGGTGTCGAAGGTGGCGAACTTCTCGATCGACCTGCCGGAGGCGACGGTCGCCATCCAGGTGTCGGGAACGTTCGGTTCGCGTCAGGAGGAGGCCCAGCGGCTGGGCCGGGTGCTGCGGCCGAAGGCGGACGGCCACGAGGCGCGCTTCTACTCGGTGGTGGCGCGGGACACGATCGACCAGGACTTCGCGGCGCACCGGCAGCGCTTCCTGGCCGAGCAGGGCTACGCCTACCGGATCATGGACGCCGACCAGCTGCTGGCCGGCGAGCCCGAGTAGGGCGTGACGCGGGAGCCTGTGCTTGTGCGGGCTCCCTGGTACGGCAAGGCGTCCGGGTCCCCCGAGGACCCCGGGCGCTCGGTCAGCGACGTATAACTCCTGCGTCCTCGGCGTACTCGCCGAGGAGGACCACGCTGACGGCGGTCGCCGCGAAGACCCGCGCGGCGCGGAAGATGCCGCCGCCGCGGAGGCGGGCGGAGGCGTCGGAGGAGGTGGCGGCCGCGCTGCTGTGGCGGCCGCCCTGGACCGGGTTGAAGGTTGCGGTGCTCATGGATCCATGGTCCTTTTTCCGCCCGCCCCGCACATCGCTCTACGGAGCCATCCTCTGAGCCCCTCGCGTCATACTCCCGGGGCATCCCCTCCCCCCAGAGATCTACCGAAGGTCCCATCCGACCCCGTAGGGACGGCCGTAGTAAGCAGGCGGGGAGGAACCCGAGGGAGTGGGCCGGGGGAGGAGAGCGGGCCGGGTGCAGGGCCGGGAGCCGGGCGCGGAATGCGGGCCGGGCGCGGAGTGCGGGCCGGGGGAGGAGAGCCGGGAGCCGGGCGCGGAGTGCGGGCAGGGCGCGGAGTGCGGGCCGGGCGCGGAGTGCGGGCCGGGCGCGGAGTGCGGGCCGGGGCCGGAGAACAGGCCGGGCGCGGAGAGCGCGGGGCAGCGGGCCGCGGTTCCGAGGGCGGGCCGGGGCCCCGGACGGAGCAGCCGGGACGGGGCCCCGCACCGCTCCGGAATCCGTTCGCGCCCCGGTCGGCCGCGGACTACAATCGCCGGTCTTGCCGCCTCCCGCCGCGCCACGGGGAGTGCCGCCGACCGGACGGAAACCGGCCGGCCA
Source organism: Streptomyces sp. NPDC101132 (assembly GCF_044759225.1). Taxonomy (NCBI): domain Bacteria; kingdom Bacillati; phylum Actinomycetota; class Actinomycetes; order Kitasatosporales; family Streptomycetaceae; genus Streptomyces; species Streptomyces sp. NPDC101132. The sequence goes on along the minus strand of NZ_JBIVYX010000002.1, from coordinate 143,229 downwards.
CGCTTCACTGAACCTTGAGGAATCCATAGCTGGAGGCAGTTCCGTGCCCGCGCACGCCCCCGATCCCGCGACCCCGCCCGCCGACGCGCACCCGCTCGGCCTCCCCCACGACGCCCAGGACGGCCCGGACCGGCCGGGTAGCCCGGACGCATCGGACGTCCCGGACGCCTCTGATGCGCCGGACGCCTCTGACACCGAGGGCGTCCCGGGCGCCCACGACGCCCACGCCGACGACCCCCTCGCCCGCGAGCGCGCCCACCTGGCCGCATCCCGCTCCGCGCTCCGCGCGATGCGCGAGGACGTCGAGTCCCTCGACATCCGCGACGTCACCGCGAACTGGGTCAACGCCCTGATCCTGACCGCGCAGATCGAGGACCGCATCAAGGCCCTCGCCGACCTCGCCGACACCCCGCTCTTCTTCGGCCGCCTCGACTACCTCCACGCCCCCGGCGCGGACCTGGCGGAGGGCGCCGGCGGCGAGCGCTTCTACATCGGCCGCCGCCACGTCCACGACGCCGAGGGCGACCCGATGGTGATCGACTGGCGCGCCCCCGTCTCGCAGCCCTTCTACCGGGCGTCGAAGAAGGACCCTCAGGACATCGCGCTGCGCCGCCGGTTCGGCTACACCGGCGGCGACCTCACCGCGTACGAGGACGAGCACCTCTCCGACCCCGCGGAGTCCGCGGCCGTCAGCAAGCTGCTCCAGCAGGAGATCGAGCGCCCCCGCGTGGGCCCCATGCGCGACATCGTCGCCACGATCCAGCCGGAACAGGACGAAATTGTCCGATCCGGACTTTCCGGCAGCGTCTGCGTCCAGGGCGGCCCCGGCACCGGGAAGACCGCCGTCGGCCTGCACCGGGTCGCGTACCTGCTGTACGCACACCGCGAGCGGCTGGCCCGCACCGGCACCCTGGTGATCGGGCCGAACCGTTCCTTCCTCCACTACATCGAGCAGGTCCTGCCGGCCCTGGGCGAGCTGGAGGTCAAGCAGGCCACCGTCGACGACCTGGTGGCCCGCCCCGGTGTCGAGGTGCGCGGTACGGACTCCGCGGAGGCCGCGGTGGTCAAGGGCGACGCCCGCATGGCGGAGGTGCTGCGGCGCGCCGTGCGCGCGCACGTCACGCTGCCGGAGGAAGCGCTGATGGTGGTGCGGGGTTCGCGCCGGTGGCGCGTGCCGTCGTACGAACTCCAGGAGATCGTGGAGGAGTTGCGCGCCCGGGACATCCGGTACGGGGCGGCCCGCGACGCCCTGCCGCAGCGCATCGCGCACGCCGTGCTGGTGCGCATGGAGCAGGCGGGCGAGGCGCCCGACGACCGGGTGCAGGACGCGGTGGCCCGCAACGCGGCCGTGAAGGCGGCGGTGAAGGAGATCTGGCCGGCGGTGGACCCGGCGAAGCTGGTGCTGCGGCTGCTGTCCGACCCCGAGTACCTGGCCGAGCACGCGGAGGGGCTGCTGTCGGAGGAGGAGCGGAAGCGGATCCTGTGGGCGAAGCCGTTCCGCAGCGTGCGCTCGGCGAAGTGGTCGGCGGCCGACGCGGTGCTGATCGACGAGGCCGCGGACCTGGTCGAGCGGACGCCGTCCCTCGGGCACGTCGTGCTCGACGAGGCGCAGGACCTGTCCCCGATGCAGTACCGGGCCGTGGGCCGGCGCTGCACGACCGGGTCCGCGACGGTCCTCGGCGACCTGGCGCAGGGCACCACGCCGTGGGCCACGCGCAGCTGGGACGAGGCGCTGGCCCACCTGGGCAAGCCGGGGGCGGTGCTGGAGGAGCTGACGGCGGGCTTCCGCGTGCCGCGGGAGGTGATCGCGTACGCGTCGCGGCTGCTGCCGTCGATCTCGCCGGGGCTGGCGCCGGTGTCGTCGGTCCGTGAGACGCCGGGCTCCCTCGCGGTGACGGAGGTGGCGCCGGACGAGCTGACGGCGGCCGTGGTCGAGGCCTGCCGGGCCTCCCTCGCGCACGAGGGCTCGATCGGGCTGATCGCCGCCGACGCGCGGATCCCGGTGCTGGCGGAGGCGCTGGCCGGGGCGGGCATGCCGTACCTGTCCCCCGGCGAGGAGACGACGGCCGAGTCCCGGCTCACGCTGGTGCCGGCCTCGCTGGCGAAGGGTCTGGAGTACGACTACGTGGTGCTGGACGAGCCGCAGGCCGTGGTGGACGGGGAGGCGGACGAGCGGACCGGCTTGCGCCGGCTGTACGTGTGCCTGACGCGCGCGGTGTCCGGCCTGACGGCCTTGCACGGGGCGCCGCTGCCGGCTGCGCTGCGCTGAGCGGGGGGGGGGGACGGGTCCCGTGCCGGTCCCGTGCCGGGTGCGGCTCCCCGTACCGGGTGCGGGTCCCGTGCCGGTCCCGTGCCGGGCGCGGCTCCCCGTACCGGGTGCGGGTCCCGTGCCGGGTGCGGGTCGCTGGCCGGTGCCGTGCCGGATGCGGGCGGCTGACGGGGGCCGGTGCCGTGCCCTGCGGGGCTGTCCCCTACCCGCCCTTCCACCGTTCCCCGGAGCTCCGCCCCGGACCCCGTAGGTCCAGGCCCGGGGCCGGACCCCGGCTGCCGGCCCCTGAGGGCCGGAGCCGGTGGGCCAGAACCCGACCGCCGGACCATGTGGGCCGGCGGTCGCCCGGGCGCCGGAACGCGTGGGCCGGGGGCCGAATGCCGGGGCGCCAGGGGGGCGGTGGGCGGGGGCGTTACGAGAGGGCCTCGCGCCAGTTGGCCACCGCGGTCGGCGAGACCGGGGACGACCAGCCGTCCGGGCGGGCCGCGCCGCCGATGTGGAAGGCGTCCACGCCGGCCTCGCGCAGGGCCGGGAGGTGGTCCAGCCGCAGCCCGCCGCCGACCAGGATCTGCGCCTCGTACCCCGGCTCACCGCGGCGCGCGGCCTCCGCCAGCAGCACCGGCAGGCCCGCGTCGACGCCCTCGGCCGCGCCGGCCGTCAGGTACGTGTCGAGGCCCGGCAGCCCCGCCAGCTCCTTGCGGAGCTGGTCGCGGTCCGCGCAGCGGTCGATCGCCCGGTGGAAGGTCCACCGGCAGCCCTCCAGCTCCGCGGCCAGCCGCTCCACGGTGACCAGGTCGGGGGTGCCGTCGGGGTTCAGGAAGCCCAGTACGAACTCCTCCGCGCCCTCGGCCCGCAGCGCCCGCGCCGAGGCCACCAGGGCGTCCACGTCACCCGCGGCGAACCCGTCGGCGGCCCTCAGCATCACGCGCAGCGGGATGTCCACGGCGGCCCGGATCGCCGCGAACGTCTCCCGTGGCGGAGTCAGGCCGTCGGCCGCCATGTCGGTGACGAGCTCCAGACGGTCCGCTCCACCTGCCTGGGCCGCGACCGCGTCCTCGGCGTTGAGGGCGATCACCTCCAGGACCGCACGGTTGCTCATAAGGCCTCATTCCTTCGGGATGCTGCTGCTATGGGGAAGTTTGCCGAACAGGTCTAGTCCAATATCAGGGTACGCACCTCCGGGCGCGGTCCACCAGCACCTTCACACTCCCGGCACCGGCCGCCGCCCACCACAATGAGCGCATGCCGACCGATACCGCGCAGCTCGAGGCCCGCTGGCACGCCACCGTCGAGGCCGCCCGGGGCTCCACCCCTCCGGGTGCCCCGGACCCCGCCCCCTACGCCACCCGGCTGCTCGCCGCCTGGGCGGAGCCGCAGCGGCGGTACCACACCACCGAGCACCTGGCGGCGGTGCTGGACCGGATCGACGTACTGGCGGAGCACGCCGAGGACCCGGCCGCCGTACGCCTCGCGGCCTGGTTCCACGACGCCGTCTACCGCCCGGACCGGTCCGAGAACGAGGAGCGCAGCGCCGCCCTCGCCGAGCGCGCCCTGCCCGAACTGGGACTCGCGCCGGAGCTGACCGCCGAGGTGGCCCGCCTGGTACGGCTCACCGTCACCCACGACCCCGCTCCCGGCGACCGCGACGGCGAGGTGCTCTGCGACGCGGACCTGGCCGTGCTGGCGGGCACCCCGGAGGACTACGCCGCCTACGCGGCCGCCGTACGGGAGGAGTACGGCTTCGTCCCCGACGACGCCTTCCGCGAGGGCCGGGCCGCGGTGCTGCGGCAGCTCCTCGCCCTCCCCCGGCTCTTCCGCACCCCGTACGGCACGGAGCACTGGGAGGCCACGGCCCGCAGGAACCTGGCCACGGAGCTGCGGCTGCTGACGGGCCACAGCGGGGAGTAGGAGAGGGGAGTAGGAGAGCTGGGGGGCGAGGGGCCCCCGCCCGGCCCGGCGGTCCGCCGGTGCGGGTGCCCGGGGCCCGTCGGCGCGGGCCCGCAGGTCCGCGGTGCGGGTGCCCGGGGCCCGTCGGCGCGGGCCCGCAGGTCCCCGCGCCGGCGGTTTCCGGTCCGGCGGGAATGCGCCGGCGTTCCGGGCGGTTGATCCATTTCATGCCCGCAGCCGCAGTACGTCCCCGTATGCCCGTGGCCGTCTACATCCTCGGCCTGTCCGTCTTCGCACTCGGCACGAGCGAGTTCATGCTCTCCGGCCTGCTGCCGCCCATCGCGGAGGACATGGGCGTGTCGATCCCGCAGGCGGGCCTGCTCATATCCGCCTTCGCCATCGGCATGGTGATCGGCGCCCCGCTGCTCGCGGTCGCCACCCTGCGGCTGCCCCGGCGCACCACCCTGATCTCCCTGATCACCCTCTTCGGCCTCGGCCAGGTCGGGGGCGCGCTGGCCCCCACGTACGAGCTGCTCTTCGCCTCCCGCGTGGTCTCCGCGCTCGCCTGCGCCGGCTTCTGGGCGGTCGGAGCGGCCGTGGCCATCGCGATGGTCCCGGTCGACTCCCGCGCCCGCGCCATGGCCGTGATGATCGGCGGCCTCTCCATCGCCAACGTCCTCGGCGTCCCCGCGGGCGCCTTCCTCGGCGAGCACTTCGGCTGGCGCTCGGCCTTCTGGGCCGTGGCCGCCGCCTCCGCGATCGCCCTGGCCGGCATCCTGGCGCTGGTCCCCCGCATCCCGCTGCCCGAGCGGCGCCCGTCGCTCGCGCGGGAGCTGCGGATCTACCGCGACCGGCAGGTCTGGCTCTCGGTGGCCGTCACCGCGCTCGCCGCGGGCGGCGTGTTCTGCGCCTTCAGCTACCTCGCACCCCTGCTCACCGACGTGGCCGGACTGGACTCCGGCACCGTGCCGACCGTACTGGCGCTCTTCGGCATCGGCGCCCTGGTGGGCACGACCATCGGCGGACGAGTGGCCGACGCGCACCTCTTCGGGGTGCTGCTGACCGGCATCACCGCCTCCACCGTCTTCCTGGTGGCACTGGCGCTCTTCGCGTCGTCGCCGGCCGCGGCGGTCACGCTGTCGTTCCTGATCGGCGTGTCCGCGTTCTACACCGCGCCCGCGCTGAACGCCCGGATGTTCAACGTCGCCGGCGCCGCCCCCACCCTGGCCGGAGCCACGACCACCGCCGCCTTCAACCTCGGCAACACCGGGGGCCCCTGGCTCGGCGGCACGGTGATCGACGGCGGCCTCGGCTTCTCGTCCACCGCGTGGGCGGGCGCCGCGATGACGGTGGTGGCGCTGGCCCTGGCCGCGCTGTCCCTGCGCCTGTCCTCCCGTACCCGGGTGGTCACGGGCTCCGCGGGCAGCCCCGCCGCCGCGCAGGCCGACGTACTGACCCACTGACGCCGCGCGGCGTAACGGGCGACCCCGTACGCGCACACGCCCCGGCCGAGGCCCCCTACGCCCGCGCCCGCCCCTTCGGCCGCCGCAGACCGGCCTCGGTGATCCGGCGGACCAGTTCCTTGCTCCCGATCTCCACCGCGCCCGCCGCCACCGCGTCGGCGTACCGCTCCGACGGCACGTCGTAGTGGTCGCCGTCGAAGGCCCGCGCCGGACACCCGATGGACGCCGCGAAGGCGTGCAGCTCCTCGTGGGACACGTCGCTGACCATGTGCGACCACATCCGCCCGTGGCCCGGCCAGGTCGGCGGGTCGATGTAGACCGTCACCGGCCGAACACCCCGCCCAGCCGCCCCACCGACGCCACCGTCACACCGGCCTTCCCGCACACCCAGTGCGGGTCGGGACCGAGCTCGGGCTCCACGTCGAGCGCGTGCGGATCGCCCGCGGAACACACCGGGCAGAGCGGCCAGCGCCCGTACTTCTCCAGGAGCGCGTCCTGGACGTCCTGGGCTATCAGGCCCGGCAGGTAGTCGATCCCCTCCGGCCACTGCTCCACCCACCAGCGGCGGTGCGAGACGGAGTCCTCGACCAGGGAGACGACGTCCGCCTCGGCGACCTCCAGGGCGACGAGATCGGCGAGGACGAGGGCGCGGGCAGCGTGCAGCGCCTGTTCCAGGGGGGTCGCGTGAGCCATGCGGCCATTGTGAACCCAACGGACGCAAGTGGCGAAGGCCCTCTTTCCGGCGGAGGAGGTCGTCGAAAGGCGGTGCCTTATGGCGGATTGACGCCCGGAACGCGCTGAAAATACCTTTCAAGGGTGAGCCGGAAGCCGAAGGAAACTTTCAGCGAGGCCCCGACCCCCGCCGCCCTGCGCGCCCGGATCAGCATCCTCGCCGCCTCCATGACCCCCTCGATGCGGGCCGTGGCGGACGCGGTCGCCACCGATCCGGCCGGCTGCGCTCAGCTCACCGTCACCGCCCTCGCGGCGCGTACGGAGACCAGCGAGGCCACCGTCGTCCGCACCGCCCGGCTGCTCGGCTATCCCGGCTACCGCGACCTGCGCCTCGCGCTCGCGGGGCTCGCCGCGCAGCAGGCGGGCGGCGCCGCGCCGGCCGTCACGGCCGACATCGCCGTGGACGACTCCCTTGACGACGTGGTCGCCAAGCTCGCCCACAAGGAGCGGCAGATCCTCGCCGACACCGCCGCCGGCCTCGACACCGCCCAGCTCGGGGGCGCGGTCACCGCGCTGGCGGAGGCCCGCCGGGTCGACCTCTACGGCGTGGGCGCCTCCGCGCTGGTCGCCCAGGACCTCGCCCAGAAGCTGCTGCGCATCGGACTGGTCGCCCACGCGCACGCCGACCCGCACCTCGCGATCACCAACGCCGTACAGCTCCGTCCGGGTGACGCGGCCGTCGCGATCACGCACTCCGGCTCGACCGGGGACGTGATCGAGCCGCTGCGGCACGCCTTCGAGCGGGGCGCGACGACGGTCGCGATCACCGGCCGCCCCGACGGCCCGGTCGCGCGGTACGCCGACCTGGTGCTGGCCACCCCGTCCTCGCGGCAGAGCGGCTTCCGGCCAGCGGCCATGTCCAGCAGGACCAGCCAGCTGCTGGTGGTGGACTGCCTGTTCGTGGGGGTGGCGCAGCGTACGTACGAGACGGCGGCGCCGGCTCTCGCGGCCTCGTACGAGGCCCTGGCGCCCCGGCACCGGGCGCCGGGCCCGGCGCGCACGACCTCCGGGGCGGCCCGTACGACGGCCGAGACCGCACGCGCCGACGGCCAGTCCACCGGCCCCGCCCGGACCGCCGCCCGCCCGAGGAGCCGCCCCGCGCCCGAGGACTGACGACCGCCCGACCCGCCTCCCTCCCCACGCCCCCTCCCCCCAGGAGTCCCCCATGACCGCGTCCGCGGAGCTCCGCGCCCAGCTCGAAACGCTCACCACCGAGGCCTTCCGCCCCGAACTCGCCGAGATCGACCGCCGGTCCACCCTCGACATCGCCCGCACCATGAACGCCGAGGACGCCACCGTCCCGGCCGCCGTCGCCGCCCGGCTGCCGCAGATCGCGGCCGCCATCGACGCGACCGCCGAGCGGATGGCCCGGGGCGGGCGGCTCGTCTACGCGGGCGCGGGCACCGCCGGGCGGATGGGGGTGCTCGACGCCAGCGAGTGCCCGCCCACCTTCAACACCGACCCGGCGCAGGTGGTCGGCCTGATCGCGGGCGGGCCGACGGCCATGGTCACGGCCGTGGAGGGGGCCGAGGACTCCAAGGAGCTGGCCGCCGCGGACCTCGCGGCCCTGGACCTCTCCGAGCGGGACACCGTGGTCGGCATCTCCGCGTCCGGGCGCACCCCTTACGCGATCGGCGCCGTCGAGTATGCCCGTACCCGCGGGGCGCTCACGATCGGCCTGTCGTGCAATGCGGACAGCGCGCTCGCGGCGGCCGCCGAGCACGGCATCGAGGTGGTGACCGGCCCCGAACTCCTCACCGGCTCCACCCGCCTGAAGGCCGGCACGGCGCAGAAGCTGGTCCTGAACATGCTGTCCACGGTCACGATGATCCGGCTGGGCAAGACGTACGGGAACCTGATGGTCGACGTACGCGCCACGAACGAGAAGCTGCGGGCCCGCTCCCGGCGCATCGTCGCGCTCGCCACCGGCGCCCCGGACGAGGAGATCGAGGCCGCCCTGACCGCCACGGGCGGCGAGGTCAAGCACGCGATCCTGACCATCCTCGGCGGCGTGGACGCGCCCACCGCCGCCCGGCTGCTCGACGCGTCCGGCGGCCACCTGCGCGAGGCACTCGCGGCGTCCCGCTGACGGACCGCGCCTCCCCCGTACGCCCACCCGCCCCGGCACCGGCGCCGAGGCACCACTCCACCGGCCCCCCTTCGACCACTGCCCGGCACCCCCACAGCAAGGCACCCCACCCCATGGACAAGAACCGCGCCACCGCCGCCGCGATCCTCCCCCTCGTCGGCGGCCCCGCCAACGTCACCTCCGTCGCCCACTGCATGACCCGGCTCAGGCTGGGCCTGCGCGACCGCGCACTCGTCGACCACGAGGCCCTCAAGGCGCTGCCGGCCGTGCTGGGCGTCGTCGAGGACCTGGGGGCCCCTCCCAGCGGTAGCTGGGGGATGTACCAGATCGTGCTGGGGCCCGGGACGGTCGCCCGCGTCACGCCCGAGTTCGAGGCGCTGGTGCGGGAAGCGGCCGCGGCAGCCCCGGATCCGGCCCCCACCCCGGCCGCGGAGGAACTGGCCACCCGGGGCGCCGAGCTGAAGGCGGCCCAGAAGGCCCGCAACGCGACCCCGTTCAAGCTCTTCCTGCGCCGGATCGCGAACATCTTCGTGCCGCTGATCCCCGCCCTCATCGGCTGCGGCATCATCGCCGGGCTCAACGGCCTGCTGACCAACCTCGGCTGGGCCCCCGCGATCGTGCCCGCCCTGGCCGCCATCGCCTCCGGCTTCATGTCGCTGATCGCGGTGTTCGTCGGCTACAACACGGCCAAGGAGTTCGGCGGTACGGCCATCCTGGGCGGCGCGGTCGCCGCGATCATCGTCTTCCCCGGCGTCGCGAAGATCACCGCGTTCGGCCTGCACCTCTCGCCCGGCCAGGGCGGCGTACTGGGCGCGCTGGCCGCGGCCCTGCTGGCGGTGTACGTCGAGAAGTGGTGCCGGCGCCGGATGCCCGAGTCCCTCGACGTACTCCTCACCCCCACCCTCACCGTCCTGGTCTCCGGCCTGGTCACGATCTTCGGCCTGATGTTCGTCGCGGGCGAGGTCTCGCAGGCCATCGGCACCTTCGCCAACCGGCTGCTGGCCTCGGGCGGCGCACTCGCCGGCCTGGTCCTCGGCGGCCTCTTCCTCCCGCTGGTGATGCTGGGCCTGCACCAGGCGCTGATCCCGATCCACACGACCCTGATCGAGCAGCAGGGCCACACCGTCCTGCTCCCCATCCTGGCCATGGCGGGCGCGGGCCAGGTCGGCGCCGCGATGGCGGTGTACCTCCGGCTCCCGCACAACGCCTCGATCCGCGCCACCATCAAGTCGGCCCTGCCCGCGGGCTTCCTGGGGGTCGGCGAGCCGCTGATCTACGGCGTCTCGCTCCCGCTGGGCCGCCCCTTCGTCACGGCCTGCGTGGGCGGCGCGGCGGGCGGCGCCTTCGTGGGCCTGCTGAACCAGCTCGGCCACTCCTTCGGCTCCACCGCCATCGGCCCCTCGGGCTGGGCCCTCTTCCCGCTGCTGGACGGCTCGGGCCCCCTGGTCACCACCCTCGCGATCTACGCGGCCGGCCTGCTGACCGGCTACGCGGTGGGCTTCCTGGCCACGTACTTCTTCGGCTTCACAGACGAGATGCTGACCGACCTGAACACGGCCCCGGAGCCGACGGCCTCCGCCCCGGGAACACCCCCGGGCACAACCCCGGAAAGGACCCCGACCCCGGTCTGACGCGGGGACGCGGCCGGGGCTCAGTGGGGGAAGGCAGCGGTGTCGATGCTCAGCCCGAACGGCTCGGGCAGCACCAGCGGCTTGCCGAAGGCGATCCGCTCGATGTGCGTGTACGCACCGTTCTCCGGCTCGGCGAAGAGCGTGGCCGTCGGGCCGTGCTCGTCGAAGCGGTCGACGAGGAGGTAGAGGGGGACCGGCGCGTGTGCGTAGGCCCAGAGCTTCTTGGTCCGGTCGTCCTGGGCGTTCCCCTTGGAAGTCACCTCGGCGACCAGCAGAGCCTCCGCCGCGTCAACGGGGTCCGTCTTCGCCGGGTCCGACTCGTCGACCAGCGCCGAAGGCATGACCACCAGGTCCGGCACGTAGACCTTGTCCAGCGGAACGACCTGGATGCCCAGGGTCTGATAGATCTCCCACTCTTCGGGCAGCACCCGGTACAGGGCGCGCTGGATCTTCGCCACGATGGCGTTGTGGTGTGCGTGAGGCGGTGGGACCAACCTGATCTGCCCCTCGTCGATCTCGGCGCGCCAACCGTCGGGCACGTCCAGCTCCCGCCAGGTCTGCAACAGGTAGTCCCACCAGCGGCCGGCTCCTGTCTGGCCGCCGTCGACCATCGCAGCGGTCATCGGGGGTCCCTCCTCCTGTGGCCTGGTGCGGCGAGCGTAGATCGAGGTCGGGGCGGCCGCGGCCGCCCCGACCAGCGTCCCACGATCGTGTGAGCGGCGCGACGAGCCCAGTGCGCGGCGTCAGGCCGTGGGCGGGACGTGGCGGGAGACCAGGGCGCGGAGGTCCTCCTCCGTCAGGGGGGCCGTGGCCGTCTCCACGACCTCGCCCGCGCGCAGCAGGACCAGGGTGGGCGCGCCCGTGACGCCGTAGCGCTTCGTCGTCGCCGGGCAGCGGACGAGGTCCGTGCGGACCACCGTGAGGCGTCCTGCGCACTCCGCGGCCAGGGCCTTCACCGCCGGGTCGAGCTCCTTGCAGCCCGCCGACCACACGCCCCAGAAGTACGCCAGCACCGGCCCGTCGACGTGCGCCAGCACGAAGTCGAACTGCGCGTCCTCCAGGGCCTGGTGCACCCCGACCGCCATCTGCTCCTCGCTCTCCCCGAGGGCGTTCCCGTACGCCCGGACGCAGGCCATTCTCCCGGCCCGGGGGATCCGACGACGCACGACGGGGCCGCAGAGGGCACGGGCCCGCCGCCGCGCTCCCTCGCGAAGCACCCGACTGCCCGTCACATCGACTTCCCCACAGCTCACTTGATCGCCTGCCCGGATACCATCCACCGGTACCTGAGGGGGAATCATGAGCCAGACCACCACCGGAGAAGGCGCCGCCAAGGCAACCGGCACGCCGCTGCTGCCGGACGATCCGCAGCGGGTCGGCGGCTACTGGCTCGCCTCGCGGCTGGGCGCGGGCGGGCAGGGCGTGGTGTACGAGGCGTACGACGCCGACGGGGTCCGGGTGGCCCTGAAGGTGCTGCACCGCGAGGCGGACCCGTTCGTCCGCGAGCGCTTCGCCAAGGAGGCCGAGGCCGCCCGCCGGGTGGCCCCCTTCTGCACCGCCCGCATCCTCGACGCCGCGGTCGACGGCGACAGCCCGTACCTGGTCAGCGAGTACGTGGCCGGGCCGACCCTGGCCGGGCGGGTACGGGCCCACGGCCCCCTCTCCGAGGACGCCGCCCTGCGCCTGGCCACCGGCGCCGCCACCGCGCTGGCCGCCATCCACCACGCCGGCGTCATCCACCGCGACCTCAAGCCGGGCAACGTTCTGCTGGGCCCCGACGGCCCCCGCATCATCGACTTCGGCATCGCCCGCGCCCCCGACATGTCGCTGACGGCCACCGGCGCGATCATGGGCACCCTCGGCTACATGGCGCCCGAGGTGCTCACCGGGCAGCGCGCCACCACCGCCGCCGACGTCTTCGCCTGGGCCGCGGTCGTGCTGTACGCGGCCACCGGCGCCGAGCCGTTCCGCGGCGACAACTGGGCCGAGGTCACCCACCGCACCGCCTCCGTGGACCCCGACCTCTCGGGCGTACCGGCCCGGCTGCGCCCGCTGATCGCCGCCGCCCTCGCCAAGGACCCGGCCCTGCGCCCCGGCGCCCCCGACCTGCTGGCCGGCCTGATCGCGGCGGCCACGGGCGAGGCGGGTGCGGCAGGCCCGGTGAGCCAGGCGGGTCCCACAGGCCCGGCCGGTCCGGCGACCCAGACCCCGACCGCCCCCGCCGACCCCCGTCTGGCCGACCCGCGCGTGCCCCTCCCCCTCCCCCGGCAGCAGACCGCCGACCCCCGCCTCGACCTGCTCAGGGCCGGCGCCCGGCAGGCCGATGAGGCCCCCCACCAGCCCACCCAGGCGGTCCCCCCGCTCGGCGACCGGGCCGAAGCCGCCTACGCCGCACTCGCGCCCGACGCCCAGCTCGCCGCACACGAACTGCTACTCCGCCTGGTGGTCCCGGGCACGGCCCCCGACGGCTCCCAGGACACCGTCCGGACCGTGACCCCCGCCGAACTCTTCGCCGGGCGCCCGGAGTCCGAGCAGCGCGCCACCGCCCGCGCCGCCGAGGCCCTCACCGCGGCCGGCGCCCTGGTCACCGAGGCCGACGGCTCGGTACGCCCGGTCAGCACCGCCCTGCTCCCGGCCTGGCGCAGGCTGCGCACCTGGACCGACGCCGACCGCACCGGCATCGCGCACCGCCAGCGCGTCACCTGGGCGGTGCACCGCTGGGACGCACACGGCCGGCGCACCGAGGACCTCCTCACCGGCACCGAACTGCGCACCCTCCTCGACTGGCTCCCCACCGCCGCCCCGCACCTGCGCCCGAGCCCGCCGGAGCTGGCGTTCCTTGAGGCCTCCCGTTCCGCCGCGACCCGCGCCGTACGCCGCCGTCGGCAGCTCCTGTCCGGCCTGGCCGCGGTCACCGTGATCGCCCTGCTGGCCGGCGGCGTGGCGTACCTCCAGAACCGCGAGGCGGACCTCCGCGCCGCCCAGGCCACGGCCCGCTCGGTGGCCCAGGCCGCGGACTCCCTGCGGGGCACCGAGCCGGACACCGCGATGCTGCTCGGCTTGGCGGCGTACCGCATCTCCCCGGTCCCGGAGGCGCGGGCGGCGCTGTACGCGGCGGCCGCCCAGCGGGAGCGGTCGGCCGTCCCGCTGCCGGACGTCAACGACGGCGACACCGCGGGCCGGATCCTGACCCCGGACGGCCGGCGGGTCTTCGCGTACAGCCCGCTCGGGATGTCCATGTGGAACGTGGCCGAGGGCGCTGCGCGGGCCGCCAAGCCCGAGTTGACGTTCCCCGTCAAGGCCGCCGATCTCGGCACCGACGCGCCCGTCATGAGCCCCGACGGCTCGCTGGTGGCCATCCAGCGCAAGGACAGCACCCTGCTGCTGGTCTCCACCCGCGACGGCAAGCCCCTCGCCGCGCCCATGAAGCTCTCGGACGACCTGGTGCCCTACGCGCTGACCAACAAGGGCCAGGTGACGGTCTACTCCAGCCAGTACGACCGGGCCTACCAGGTCCTGGACCGGACGGGCAGGGAACTCACCACCCTCGCCTCCGGCGAGACGGTGTCCCCCGACGGCGCCCGCACCGCGACGTGTTTCGATGACATGCCGGTCCGCGTCTACGAATTCGGCACCGCCCGGACCGTCGTAGCCCCCGCCGGCGGCGACACCGGCGACGACTGCGAGGACATCCGGTTCAGTCCGGACGGCCGTCACCTGCTCGTGCGCACCAGTGGTACGGACACCGTCGTCTACGACCTCGGCACCGGACGCGAGGTGGGCCGCCAGGGCTCCGAGGACTCCGACCTGTACTTCAGCTCGGGAGGCCGCTACCTCGTGGGCACGACCGCGAAGGACGGCCGGCATCCGGGCATGCTGGAGGTCTGGGACCGCACGGACGCCACGAAGCCCCTGGTCAGGATCCCCACCGCGGCACGGGAGAACACCGCTGGCGACGACGTCGGCAGCATCGCGCTCGACGAGGGTGCCAAGGTCCTGCGGTACGAGTCCCGCGGCACGAACCAGGTCCAGTCCATCGACGTCAGCGCCGTACTGGCCGCCGCCTCGGACGGCACCGACCTGCAGGGCCTGGCGGTCTCCCCCGACGGCCGTACGGCCGTACTCGGGCCGAACGACCTCCTGAAGGACCACCCCCTCCACCTGCTCGACCTGCGCACCGGCAAGCGGACCGCCGCCCAGGTCACCCAGCACAGCCTCCGCGTGCAGCAGTCCCATCCGAAGAGCGCGCTCAGCACCGGCGGCCGGTACCTCGCCTACACGGACGAGACGACGACGCGGCGCGAGATCGTCGTACGGGACACCACGACCGGCAAGGAGACCGTGCGGGTGCCCGTCACGCCGGGCAACGCCATCTCGCACCTGGCCATCGCCCCCGACGGCGGTCACCTCGCGCTGACGACGGTCGCCCCGGGGACGCCCACCGGCGAGGGGTACACCACGGAGGTCTGGAACCTCGGCAAGCGCAAGAAGATCCACACCTTCAAGGGCACCGAGGGCCTCGGGGTCTTCAGCCCCGACAGCCGCCGCCTGCTCACCACCGCCGGCGAGGAGCTGGACCTGGAGACCGGCGGCACCCGGAGGGCGCCCTTCGGCGGTACGCCCACCGAATCCGTCGTCTTCGCCCCCGACGGCACTTCCGTGGCGGTCCTGAAGGAGTCGGGCTGGGTCGAGATCTGGGACGGGGCCGCGAAGGAGCGCCGCGCCCTGCTCCCGAGCGGCCTGGTGCGCGGCGGGGACCGCTTCGGGCAGCCGGTGTCCTGGCTCTCGTACTCCCCCGACGGCAAGGAACTCGCCCTGGTAGTCAACGGCGACTCCGTCCAGCTGTGGGACGTCGGCTCCCGCCTCGCCCTCGGCAAGCCGCTGAACGTGACCGGCCGGCAGATCGACGCCATGTCCTTCGACGGCGACGCCCTGCGCGCCGTCAGCGGCGCGCAGGTGCACACCTTCGACCTCGACCCGGGCAGCCTGGCCGAGCAGATCTGCAAGAAGGTCGGCCGGGACATCACCGAGGCCGAGTGGCAGACCTACATCCCGGACGCCCCCTACCGCGGCCTCTGCTGAGCCGCCCGGTTCAGCTCCCGCACCCGCCCGCGCAGCCGCTCGCCCTTCAGTACGGCGGCCAGCTCACGGGCGGTGGCGGGGTTGCACCGGCCCAGGTCGATCAGCGGGCGCGGGTAGTTCCCGGCGCTGGACACGGGGTCGAGCCGGACCGACGGCAGGGTGATCCCGACGCCCTCCAGCCCCTCCTTGAGCTCGGCGAGCGCCTCTTCCGCCACCTGTACGAGATCCATGTCCACGCGCTTTCCCTCCACGCTG
The DNA here is from genome assembly GCF_044759225.1 of Streptomyces sp. NPDC101132. Taxonomy (NCBI): domain Bacteria; kingdom Bacillati; phylum Actinomycetota; class Actinomycetes; order Kitasatosporales; family Streptomycetaceae; genus Streptomyces; species Streptomyces sp. NPDC101132. Next base: position 127,821 of record NZ_JBIVYX010000002.1, on the reverse strand, counting down.
AGTACGGGCTTTGCACACACAGCGTGGCGGTGCGTGGCTAGCCTGGACAGTGCGGCGCGGCCAACAACCGCGTCTGCTGGACCGAGCGTTGGGAGACCCCCGTCATGGCCGGACCTCGCGAACTCGACCCCTCCTCGTCACCGAGGGCCATGCTGGGCGCGGAGCTGCGGTTCCGCCGGAAGCAGGCCGACCTCACCCAGGAGGAACTGGGTGCCCCGCTGTTCGTCAGCGGCTCGTTCATCGGCCAGCTGGAGGCCGGCACCCGCCGGATGCAGCCGGACCAGGCCCGCGAGATCGACCGCGTGCTGAGGACGGACGGCTACTTCGAGCGGAACTGCGCGGCCGCGACGAAGTCGAAGTACCCGGACCACTTCGCGGAGGCGGCGGAGGCCGAGGCTCGGGCCGAGCAGATCAAGGAGTACGCGCCGCATTTGATTCCGGGCATCCTGCAAACGGAGCCGTACGCGCGTGCGATCTTTCGCGCACTCCAGCCCACCGCCACGGAGCCCACCATCGACGGCTTGGTGTCGGCCAGGCTGGACCGCGGCAAGCTCCTCGACGATCCAACAAAGCCGATGTTGTGGGCTGTGCTCGACGAGGCGGTTCTCCGGCGCGTGGTCGGCAGCCCCCAGGCCATGGCTGCCGCACTCCAGCACGTCGTGCAGCTGGCGCGACGCCACCGCATCATCGTCCAGGTGCTGCCCTTCTCGGCAGGAGCCCACATCGCGCAGGGCGGAGGCATCAAGATGATGTCCTTCAGCGACGGGCCGCCCCTCGCCTACGTCGAAGGGCTTGGCACAGGTCAGCTGCTGGATGATCCGGCCGCCGTTTCTCGCTACCAGCTGTCCTACGATCTTGTCGCGGCCACTGCTCTGGCACCAGCAGCATCCCTGGCCCTGGTCGAGTCGATGGCAGAGGATTACGCGCATGGCGAGCACTGAGTACGACCTGAGCGTGGCCGAGTGGTTCAAGTCCAGCTACAGCGGCGGGGACGGCGGCGACTGCATTGAGGTCGCCCGCTGGCAGAAGTCCACGTACAGCGACGGCAGTGGCGGAAACTGCATCGAGATCGCCCCGCACTGCGACCTCGTCCCCGTCCGGGACTCCAAGAACCCCGACGGCCCGAAGCTCGTGTTCCCCGCCCCCGCGTGGACCGCGTTCCTCGCCGGGGTCCAGCGCGGCGATTTCCCCAGCACCTGAGCGCCCCGAGGCTCAAGCCCCCACGCCCGGGCCCCTTCTTGAAGGAATGGGAGGTGGGTTTAACCCACCCACCCCCCCTCCCCGTCAGCGCCCAACTGGCCGCCAGAGCAGCCAGGATGACTAATCGTGAGCGACTTGCGACGGAAGGTCGCGAGGGTCTAGCTTGCGGCGAGACGGCAAAAAGACGACCCCCGCCGGTGCGCCAACACCGGACGAGGGCCTAAGCATCGAGATCGGACTCAACGATCCCCATGTCTGACATCAAGTTTACGACCGCGCCGCACCCCCTCGCCAAGCCCGGCTACGGAAAAATCACCGCACCGGACCAACTGGCCCGCACGCGGAACGACTTCTCCGACCTCCCGATCCGCGAGGCGGCCGTCGCGTCGTACATCGACCGGCTGCCCGACGGGGCGGACATCAGCGTGAAGACCCTCGCCGCTGTCCTGCCGCTCTGGGGCCAGTGCGCACTCCGCACCGCCCTGAACCGCCTGGTCGACGCCGGCCACCTCTGCCGCCAGCGCGAGCGCATCGGCAGCAGCTGGGTCACCCGCACCTACTTCTCCCGCACCGCGCGGGACGGGGCCTGGTGGGCGAGGTTCACCCGTAAGGACGCCCCCGCCCCCACCGCACCGCCGCCACCCGAACCCGCGCCCGAACCCCCACCACCGGCCGCCCCGAGCCGGGACAGCGCCTTCGGCATCCTGGCCGGGCTCGGCCGGCACGATCCGAGGCTCACCCTCTCCAAGGCCGACTGCTCCACCCTCGCCCCGCTCGTCGCAGCGTGGCTGGCCAAGGGCGCGACCGCCGCTCAGATCACGCTGACCCTCACCGCCGGACTCCCCCGCGACGTGCACCACCCGGCCGCCTTCGTCCGCAAGCGCCTCGAAGCCAAACTCCCGCCCGACCCCGTGGAACGCCCCCCGGCCCCGGTCCGCGCCGAGTGCGCCGACTGCCGGGCCCCAGGCCCGCCGTCGGCCTTCCGCGACGGCCTCTGCGCCCCCTGCCGCAACCAGCCCCCGGCGCCACCCCGCGGACTCCTGCCGCCCGACCGGGTCCGCGCCCACGCCACCCGCATCCGCGAAGGGAGACGCACTTGACCGTCGAAGCGGTCCGCCTCCGCACCCACGGGGCACCATGGAGCCGAGGAGGCGAACCCATGACCCCCAGCTTTGCCGACCACCCCCAGATGACCGTCGACGAGTTCGAGGAGCTGGCCCACAAGGCCCCCGAGACGGTCGCCCTCGAATTCATCCAGGGAAAGCTAGAGGTCAAGCCCGTGCCGGACGGCGACCACGGGGCCATCATCATGTGGCTCCTGCGCCTGTGCATGCAGCAGCGCCCCGAACTGGCCCTCTATCCCGAGCAGGGCCTCGTCACCCAGGAGTACCGGAATGGCCGGGCCCGACCTGACGGGGTTCTGGCCCCGTTCGACCATTTCGTCGGGCAGGGCGAATGGGCCGGTTCCGACGGCGTGCTGATGACCGTCGAGGTGACGTCCCACGACCCGGACACCGACCGCCGCGACCGCAGGGAGAAGCGCGACGGCTACGCGGCAGCGGGCATCCCCGTGTACCTGCTCATCGATCGCGATGAGCAGGAGGTCGTCGTGTACGCAGACCCCTCTCGGGGCAAGTACGCCCAGCGCGCGACCTACCCGTACGGCTCGCAGGTCAAGCTGCCCGACCCCGTCGGCATCACGCTCGACACCGACAAGCTCAAGGACTACACCCGCTGAGCCGGCTCAACACAACGCTCTGACCTGCGGTTTGGCCGCGCGGCCCTGGTGGCCACCACGGCGAGCACCGGTGACCTGTACCTCTACAGCAGCATGAGCAACAGCCTGAAGTCCGGCGTGAAGATCGGCCAGGGCTGGGGCGGCATGAGCCACCTGATCTGACCCGGCCACCCGACACGCGAAAGGGCCCGCCCCCTCCCCCAGGGCGGGCCCTCGTCGCGTTCCCGCCCGACTCGCCGACCGCCCCTGCCTATGATCACGCCCATGAAGTTGATCACTCGTCTGGCCGCTTGTGCGGCCACCGCCGCCATAGCCGCCGGATCCCTCGCCGGACCGGCCCAAGGGGCCGCGGCCCGTACCCACGGAGACATGAACGGCGACGGCAAGACCGACATCACCGTCTCCGGCGGCTTCGGGGCGCCCGGTCACCAGCTCCAGATCATCCCCGGTGGCACGGTGGGCCGCCTCGGCAGCGCACTGCCCGCGGCCGTCATCAGCCAGGACACCCCGGGCGTACCCGGCAAGGCGGGGGAGTACGACGGCTGGGGCGAGGTCCTGGCGTACGGAGACTTCAACCGCGACGGCCGCGCGGACGTGGCCGTGGGCGCCCCCAGGGACACGGTCGACGGCGCGTCCTGGGCGGGGTCCGTCACCGTCCTGTACGGCAGGTCCGGCACCCCCTACTTCTCCCAGGGACAGCGCTTCACCCAGAGCACCCCGGGCGTACCCGGAGAAGCCGAGCCGTCCGACGCTTTCGGGGAGGCCCTGGCAGCAGGTGACTTCAACGGCGACGGTTACACCGACCTGGCGATCGGCGCACCGGGCGAGCAGTTCGGCACGCACTACGACGCCGGCTCCGTCACGGTCCTCAAAGGCGGCGCGAACGGTCTGACCGGCGTCGGAGCCAAGAGCTTCAGCCAGAACACCGCCGGCGTACCCGGCTCGGTGGGCACCCGGAACCGCTTCGGCCTCCGGCTGATCGCGGCCAACGTCGCCGGCGACACCAAGAAGGAACTGATCGTCGTCTCCCCCGGGGACCCCGGCTCCGGCGAGGTACAGCCCTGCACGGAGAACGGCCAGGTCTGGCACTACACCACCCAGGGCAGCCTCACCGTCCTGCGCGGCACGAGCGGCGGTCCCGCCACCAGCGGACTGCAGTACCTGGACCCGGCGAAGCTCGGCATCCACGGCTTCAGCGGCTACTACGCCGGCGGTTCAACCGGCACCCCGGGCGTCGCGGCCAAGTTCTACGGCGGGCCGTACGAGGACCTCGCGTTCGCCACGCCCAACGCCCGCAACGGCATCTGCGGCGAAGGCGCGGTGGCCGTGCTGCGGGGCGGCCCCAACGGCCTCGGCACCAAGCCCGCCGTCCTGACGGCCGCGAAGGCGGGCAAACCGCGCCTCCCCGGCAAGGATTGGGGCTTCAACCTCGCCGCGGGCGACGTCGACGGTGACGGCCGGGCCGACCTGTACGCCCCGTGCAACTGGTGCGAGGAGGACAGGCTGGGCTACACGGCGATCCTGTTCGGCACGCCCACCGGCCTGGGCGCGGGCGGCCGCCGGTGGGTCTGGGTCAACCCGTACGAGCGCGAACGCACCCGGAACGCGGCGATGCTCGACGTGGACGGCGACCGCAGGAGCGAACTGCTGCTCTCGTACCCGGACGTGGCTCCGGCCGGCGGGAAGCCGGGCGTGGCCAGGGTCCTGAAGTTCGCCCCGAGCGGCACGGGCGTCCGCATCGCCGCCCAGCAGCGCCTGACCCGGTCCACCGTGGGATCCGGCGCTTCCTACGGTCCCCAGGGGCCGTTCGCCCAGTGACGCACGCCGGCCCGGGGCGACGCAGGCCGGCCCCGGGCCGGCGTCAGCCTCGGGCGGCCTTGATGAATGCCGTGATCAGGGCCGGGTCCTTCACGCCGCGGGAGCTCTCCACGCCGCTCGAGACGTCCACGCCCCACGCGCCGGTGGTCTCCACGGCCTCCCGGACGTTGCCCGGGTGCAGGCCGCCGGCCAGCAGCCAGCGGCCCTCGGGGGCGGTGAAGTCCGCCGCGCCCCAGTTCCACGGCTTGCCCGAGCCCGGGTCCGGCGCGTCCAGCAGCAGCAGGTCCTCGCCGTACTCGCCGCAGCGCCGCACGTCGGTCTTCGAGGTGGCCCGCAGCAGGGTCCGGCCCTCCGCGCGCAGCGCCTCGAAGAACTCCGGCCCCTCCTCGCCGTGCAGCTGTACGGCCCGCAGCCCGCTCTCCTCGGTGAAGCGGCGCACCTCGTCCACGGACTGGCCGCGGAAGACGCCGACGGTCAGGACGTGCGGCGGCACCAGCGCGGCCAGTCGGCGGGCGGTGGCGGCGTCGAGCTGCCGGGGGCTGGCGGCGGAGACGAAGCCCACGGCGTCGGCGCCGTCCCGGACGGCGGTCTCGACGTCCCGCTCGGTCCGCAGGCCACAGATCTTCACGAAGAGGTCGCTCATGATGCGTCCAGTGAACCAGAGCGGGTCCACGGCCGACCTACGAGAGCGGGAAAGGTTGTACCGGCGAGCTCTTACACCTCAAGATCCCCGTGGTTAGGGTGCGGACGCCAGACGTACGTTCCCAGGGGAGCCAGTTGTCCACTCACACCCGCCGCGACCGCAGCCGCCGGCTGCGCCGTCTCGCGGCCTGCGCCGCCTTCGTCCTCTCGGCGAGCGGGCTCGCCACCGCCCTGCCCGCCGCGGTCCCCGGCGAGGCCGGCGGTGCGACCGCCCACGCGGCCACCACCCTCAAGCCCCGCACCGACGTGGACGGCGACGGGCAGAACGACCTGCTGTTCCGGTACCCGTCGGGCGAGGGGACCATGTGGTCCACGAAGTACGTCCGGGCCCAGAACTACACGTACTACGGCTACCCGGCCTCCCAGCCCAAGGACATCATCGGCCTCGGCAACGTCCGCGGTGACAGCCGGCCCGAGGTGCTCCAGCTGACCGCCGACGGCCGCCTCTCGCTGCACACCGCGACGGTGTCCGGCACCCTCGCGCCCACCTGGACCGGCACCGGCTGGCAGATCTACGACCGCGTGGTCGCCGCCGACGACCTGAACCGCGACGGCCGCCCCGACCTGATCGCCCGCACCCCGTCCGGGGACCTGTACCTGTACAAGAGCAACGGCAGCTCCACGGGCAACCCGTTCTCCACCCGCACGAAGGTCGGCTACGGCTGGTCCGGCTACGACCAGCTCGTCGGCGCCGGAGACCTGGACCGCGACGGCGTCGGCGACGTCCTGGCCCGCGACCGCTCCGGCTACCTCTGGTACTACAAGGGCAGCGGCAGCTCGACCGCGCCCTTCAAGTCGCGCGTCAAGGTCGGCAGCGGCTGGAACAGCTTCACCAAGATCATCGCGCAGGGCGACCAGAACCACGACGGCAAGGCCGACTTGATGACGCTCAAGTCGACCGGCGACGTCTACTACTACCTGTCCAACGGCAACGGCTCGTTCCAGCCCCGCAGCACGTGGGGCGACGGCTGGTGGTGGATGGCCCGGGCCGTGAACGAGGGCAGCAACCCCGTCCCCGGCAAGCACGGCGTCGTGGGCGTGAACGCCGCCGGCGAGCTGTACTTCCACGACAACCGGTCGGACGGCCTGTACCCGTCGTACGAGACCTACGGCGCCTTGCCCGCGGGCAGGAAGCTGGTCATGGCCGCCGGGATCGACGGCTCGAACCAGGCCGCCGTACTCGCCTTCGGCGGCGGACAGCTGACGAACGTCAAGAAGAACGCCCTGGTCAGCGGCGACTACTCCACCACGAACCTCGTCGCCGGCCCGGGCGATCTGACCGGCGACGGCCGGGGCGACCTGGTCACCCGCGACACCGCGGGCGTCCTCTGGCTGCGCGCCGGCAGCGGCAACGGCACCGGGTTCGCCGCACCGGTCCGCATCGGCAGCGGCTGGGGCACGTACAAGGCGCTGGTCGGCAGCGGGGACGTCAACGGCGACAGCCGCACCGACCTGATCGCCCAGGCCACGGACGGAAACCTCTACATCTACCGGGGCACGGGCAGCGCCACGGCACCCTTCACGTCCCGCCAGCTGATCGGCTCCGGCTGGAACACCTACAACGCCATCGCCGCCTCGGGCGACCAGAACGGCGACGGCCGCGCCGACATCGTCGGCCGTGACAGCAGCGGAAAGATGTACGTCTACCTCGGCACCGGCGGCTCCGGTACGGCGACCTTCGCCGCCCGCAAGGCCATCGCGTCCTACGGCCCGAACGGCGCGGGCGGCAGCTGGAACGTCTACCCGCAGATCGGCTGACAGCCTCACTGCACCAACGCCAGAGGGCGGCACCCCCGATGGGGTGCCGCCCTCTGCGTACAGCTCTTCGGATCCGGGGACCCGCAGGACCTGCCGATCAGCCAGGGGCCGATCAGAAGTCCATGTCACCGCCCGGCATGCCGCCCGGAGCGGCCGCGGCCTTCTCCGGCTTGTCGGCGATGACGGCCTCGGTGGTCAGGAACAGGGCCGCGATGGAGGCCGCGTTCTGCAGAGCGGAACGGGTCACCTTGGCCGGGTCGATGATGCCCTCGGCGATCATGTCGACGTACTCGCCGGTCGCGGCGTTCAGGCCGTGGCCGACGGGGAGGTTGCGCACCTTCTCCACGACGACGCCGCCCTCGAGACCACCGTTGACGGCGATCTGCTTCAGCGGGGCCTCCAGGGCCAGCTTGACGGCGTTGGCACCGGTGGCCTCGTCGCCGTCCAGCTCCAGCTTCTCGAAGACCGCGGAGGCCTGGAGCAGGGCCACGCCACCACCGGCGACGATGCCCTCCTCGACGGCCGCCTTCGCGTTGCGAACGGCGTCCTCGATGCGGTGCTTGCGCTCCTTCAGCTCGACCTCGGTCGCGGCACCGGCCTTGATGACCGCCACGCCGCCGGCGAGCTTCGCGAGGCGCTCCTGGAGCTTCTCGCGGTCGTAGTCCGAGTCGGAGTTCTCGATCTCGGCGCGGATCTGGTTGACGCGACCGGCAACCTGGTCGCTGTCACCGGCACCGTCGACGATCGTGGTCTCGTCCTTGGTGATGACGACCTTGCGGGCGCGGCCGAGCAGGTCCAGGCCGGCGTTCTCCAGCTTGAGGCCGACCTCCTCGGAGATGACCGTGCCACCGGTGAGGATGGCGATGTCGCCCAGCATGGCCTTGCGGCGGTCGCCGAAGCCCGGGGCCTTGACGGCGACGGACTTGAAGGTGCCGCGGATCTTGTTGACGACCAGGGTCGACAGGGCCTCGCCGTCGACGTCCTCGGCGATGATCAGCAGCGGCTTGCCGGACTGCATGACCTTCTCCAGCAGCGGAAGGAGGTCCTTCACGTTGCTGACCTTGGAGTTGACGATCAGGATGTACGGGTCGTCCAGGGACGCCTCCATACGCTCCATGTCGGTGGCGAAGTACGCCGAGATGTAGCCCTTGTCGAAGCGCATGCCCTCGGTGAGCTCCAGCTCCAGACCGAAGGTCTGGGACTCCTCGACCGTGATGACGCCTTCCTTGCCGACCTTGTCCATGGCCTCGGCGATGAGCTCGCCGATCTGGGTGTCGGCGGCGGAGATGGAGGCGGTCGAAGCGATCTGCTCCTTGGTCTCGACCTCCTTGGCCTGGTCGAGCAGGGCGCCGGAGACGGCCTCGACGGCCTTCTCGATGCCGCGCTTCAGGGCCATCGGGTTGGCGCCGGCGGCCACGTTGCGCAGGCCCTCGCGGACGAGCGCCTGGGCGAGCACGGTCGCGGTGGTGGTGCCGTCGCCCGCGACGTCGTCCGTCTTCTTGGCGACTTCCTTGACCAGCTCGGCGCCGATCTTCTCGTACGGGTCCTCGAGCTCGATCTCCTTGGCGATGGACACACCATCGTTGGTGATCGTGGGCGCGCCCCACTTCTTCTCGAGGACGACGTTGCGGCCCTTGGGGCCAAGGGTGACCTTGACGGCGTCGGCGAGCTGGTTCATGCCGCGCTCGAGACCGCGCCGGGCCTCCTCGTCGAACGCGATGATCTTGGCCATGTGAAGTGGTCCTCCCGGACTGGGGTGGAATGCTCCGGACCGCGCCAGCGCCCGCGACGGACGGCCTGCGTGCCCTGCGGGTCCTTGCCCCGGGGGCTCGCGGGCCTCACCGACCCAGTCCTCGTCTTTATCACTCTCACCCGGAGAGTGCTAACGCCAATGATTAGCACTCGACCCCCCCGAGTGCAAGCGAGTCAGGCGAGGTCGCCCACCGGATGAGACGGACGATCAGCGGACGATCAGCGGACGATCAAGGGGGACGCGGGGCGCGCGGAGGGGCGCGCGGGCACGCACGAGGGGCCCGCACCCTCCCCGGGTTGCGGGCCCCTCGTACGTGTATGCGTCGTTGGCCGATCGCGCCGCGGCTTTAGCTGGTGGCGAGCTTGACCATGTCCGCCTGCGGACCCTTCTGGCCCTGCGAGATCTCGAACTCGACTCGCTGACCTTCCTCGAGGGTGCGGTAGCCGTCCATCTGGATCGCGCTGTAGTGGACGAAGACGTCCGCACCACCGTCGACCGCGATGAAGCCGTAGCCCTTCTCCGCGTTGAACCACTTGACGGTGCCCTGAGCCATGCCTAACTCCCCTATTACTGGCCCTTGCGCGGGGCCGCACTTCGCGGACCCGGGTCAGACCTTGCGCCGTAACGCGCCGACCGCGGCTGAATGTATCTGCACCAGTGCTGTCTGCAACAGGTCATTCCGACGAGAATTCAGGACACGTCGGAATCCAGAGAAGGCACGAAAATTCGGATTACAGCAGGGCAAGTCGGGCCGGATGAAACGCGCCAACAGCGCATATCGCACACGTACATTGACCCGATGTCGACCATGCCGCTGCTCGCTCATATGCGCGCGGCATGAACAGCGAGGGGGGCTACCCCAACCCTACCGCGCGCAACCAACCAGAATCGCCCCCTCCGCTTTTGCGGAAGGGGCGATTCGATGAACTATTCGGGTTCCGGAAAAGGCTCCGGAAACGGGACTCAGCAGCCGCCCGCGACCGCCGGAATGATGGAGATGCCGGCGCCCTCGGGGGTCGCCGTCTCCAGGCCGCCCTCGAAGCGCACGTCGTCGTCGTTCACGTACACGTTCACGAAGCGGCGCAGCTTGCCCTGGTCGTCCAGCACGCGGGCGGCGATGCCGGGGTGGTTCCGCTCCAGGGACTCGATGACCTCGGCGAGGGTGGTGCCCTCGGCGGGGACCTCGGCCTGGCCGCCGGTGTAGGTGCGGAGGATGGTGGGGATGCGGACGTTGACGCTCATGGGGCTGTGCCTTCCGGGGAGCAGCGGCGGGGGATCAGGAGGCGAGGCCGGCGGCGCGGAACGCGTCCAGGCTCGGGCGGATGGTGGCGGTCTGGCCGGTGCCGGAGATCGCCTCCAGGGTCTTGAGGCCGTCACCGGTGTTGAGGACGACCGTGGTGAGGGACGGGTCCAGCCGGCCCTCCTCGATCAGCTTCTTGGTGACGCCGACGGTCACGCCGCCCGCCGTCTCGGCGAAGATGCCCTCGGTCCGGGCGAGCAGCTTGATGGCGTCCACGACCTGCTCGTCGTTGACGTCCTCGACGTAGCCGCCGGTGCGGCGGGCGATGTCGAGCACGTACGGGCCGTCGGCCGGGTTGCCGATGGCCAGCGACTTGGCGATGGTGTTCGGCTTCTGGGGGCGGACCACGTCGTGGCCGGCCTTGAAGGCGGCGGAGACCGGGGAGCAGCCCTCGGCCTGGGCGCCGAAGATCTTGTACGGCTTGTCCTCGACCAGGCCGAGCCTGATCAGCTCCTGGAGACCCTTGTCGATCTTCGTGAGCTGCGAGCCGGAGGCGATCGGGATGACGATCTGGTCGGGCAGCTGCCAGCCGAGCTGCTCGCAGATCTCGTACGCCAGGGTCTTGGAGCCCTCGCCGTAGTACGGGCGGAGGTTGACGTTCACGAAGCCCCAGCCCTCGCCCAGCGGGTCGCCGATGAGCTCGGAGCAGAAGCGGTTGACGTCGTCGTAGTTGCCCTCGATGCCGACCAGGTCGCCGCCGTACACCGCGGCCATGACGACCTTGCCCTGCTCCAGGTCGTGCGGGATGAACACGCAGGAGCGGAAGCCGGCGCGGGCGGCGGCGGCGCCGACGGCGCCGGCCAGGTTGCCGGTGGAGGAGCAGGAGAGCGTGGTGAAGCCGAAGGCGCGGGCGGCCTCGACGGCGATCGCGACGACGCGGTCCTTGAAGGAGTGCGTCGGGTTGCCGGAGTCGTCCTTGACGTAGAGCTTGCCGGTGACGCCCAGCTCCCTGGCCAGGTTCTCGGCGTCGACGAGCTTGGTGAAGCCGGGGTTCAGGTTCGGCTTGTCGGCCACGTCCGCGGGGACGGGCAGCAGCGGGGCGTAGCGCCAGATGCTGTTCGGGCCGGCCTCGATCCGCTTGCGGAGGGTCTCCGGGTCGCCGGCGGGCAGGTCGTACGCCACCTCAAGGGGCCCGAAACACTCCGCACAGGCGAAGATGGGGCCGAGGTCGAAGCGGGTTCCGCACTCGCGACAGGAGAGTCCGGCGGCGGGACCGAGGTCGACCTGGGTGGGGGTAGCGTGCTGTGAAGCCATGATGGCGAGGCCCTTTCTCCTCATCTTCCCCATGGCGGACGTCGCCATGAGACGGAATTGGCACCTTCCCTAGCCAGGAGCCTCGCTGCGCGACGATGCGCACGAGACCGGCTGGAGGGTTGCCGGGGCTTCAACGGGCCGTGTCCCTCTGCCCCTCTGGATGAGCGGTATTCGATTGTCAGCGCGGCATCCGACCCCCGACATGCGTTGGTCATCCGCGTTGTTCAAGACTGTAACCGAAGGGCCGGGAGGTGGAAGGTTCCGTCCGAACGGCGAGATAGAGATCACTGGGAACGACCACTGACGAGGGGATCCGGGGTGCTGGAAGAGGTGGAGCGCTGGCTGGCCAGCCGGTCCTGGTCGGCTGCCGACCGCCCGCTCGACCAGCTGGCCGCCGCCAAACGGGCGCGGGGCAGCCGGGTCAGCGTGGTGCTGCCGGCGCTCGACGAGGAGGCCACGGTCGGGGAGATCGTGGAGGTCGTCCGGCGCGAGCTGATGGACCCGGTTTCCGGTACGCCGCTGGTGGACGAGCTGGTGGTGGTCGACTCGGGCTCGACCGACCGGACCGCCGAGGTGGCCGCCAAGGCCGGCGCGCGGGTGGTGCACCGGGACGAGATCCTGCCGCGGATCCCGGCGCTGCCGGGCAAGGGCGAGGTGCTGTGGCGGTCGCTGCTGGTGACCTCGGGGGACATCGTCTGCTTCGTGGACGCGGACCTGCGGGACTTCGACGCCGCCTTCGTCTCGGGGATCGTCGGACCGCTGCTGACCGATCCCGAGGTGCAGTTCGTCAAGGCGATGTACGACCGGCCGCTGGTCGGCGCGGACGGGGTGCCGGACGCGGGCCCGGGCGGCGGGGCCGGTCAGGGCGGCCGGGTGACGGAGCTGGTGGCCCGCCCGCTGCTGAACCTGCACTGGCCGCGGCTGGCGGGGTTCGTCCAGCCGCTGGGCGGCGAGTACGCCGTACGCAGGTCGCTGCTGGAGCGGCTGCCGTTCCCCGTGGGGTACGGGGTGGAGCTGGGGCTGCTGGTGGACGCCCTGCACACGGTGGGCCTGGACGCGCTGGCGCAGGTGGACGTCGGGGTGCGGATCCACCGGCACCAGGACGGGCTGGCGCTCGGGCGGATGGCGGCCGCGATCTACCGGACCGCGCAGCTGCGGCTCTCGCGCGGGCACCTGGTCCGGCCGGAGCTGACGCAGTTCGTCCGCGGCGAGGGCGGGTTCGAGCCGCGGACGTACGCCGTGGACACGGAGGAGCGACCGCCGATGCGGGAGATCGAGGAGTACACACGTTTGAGCGGCCGCGAGGCGGGCTAGGTTCGCCGCATGGCTACCCAGGACGGTCTTCAGGATCCGCGGCCGGGTCCGCAGGTGCTCGTCGCGGCCAACCGCGGCCCCCTCTCCTACGCCCTCGCCGCCGACGGCACGCTCAGTGCCCGGCGCGGCGGGGGTGGTCTGGTCTCCGGCCTCTCGTCCGCCCTGTCCCGGCGCCCCGGCTCGCTCTGGGTCTGCGCCGCGCTGGGCGAGGGGGACCGGGAGGCGGTGCGGCGCGGGGTGTCCGAGGCGGGCGTGCGGATGCTCGCGGTCGACGAGGGGGTCTACCAGGACGCGTACAACGGCATCGCGAACTCGGTGCTGTGGTTCGTCCACCACATGCTGTACGACATCCCGGTCGAGCCGGTCTTCGACGCGGAGTTCCGCCGGCAGTGGGACGCGTACGTGACCTACAACCGCGCCTTCGCCGAGGCCCTGGCCGCGGAGGCGGGCCCGGGGGCGGCGGTGCTGGTCCAGGACTACCAGCTGGCGCTGGTGCCGGGGCAGCTGCGCGCGCTCCGGCCCGACCTGCGGATCGGCCACTTCACGCACACCCCGTGGGCGCCGCCCGAGTACCTGCGGATCCTGCCGGACGACATCCGGGAGGAGCTGCTGCGCGGGATGCTGGGCGCGGACCGGGTGGGCTTCCACACCGAGCGGTGGGCCGCGGACTTCGCCCGCTGTGCGGCGGAGCTGGGCGAGACGCCGGCGGTGTCGGTGCACCCGCTGGGCGTGGACGCCGAGGACCTGCGGACGCTGGCGCACCGGCCGGTGGTCGAGGAGCGGCTGGCCGAGCTGCGGGAGGTCGTGGGCGACCCGGCGCGGAAGACGGTCGTGCGGGTGGACCGGACGGAGCTGAGCAAGAACATCGTGCGGGGTCTGCTGGCCTACCGCGAGCTGCTGCGGGGGTGGCCCGAGTGGCGGGGCCGGGTGGTGCACCTGGCCTTCGCGTACCCGTCGCGGCAGGACCTGGCCTCGTACCGCTCGTACACGGAGAGCGTGGGGCGGCTGGCGGAGGAGATCGAGGCGGAGTTCGGCACCCCGGACTGGCGGCCGGTGGTGACGTACGTGAAGGACGACTTCCCCCGCTCGCTGGCGGCGTACCGGCTGGCGGACGTGGCGCTGGTGAACCCGGTGCGGGACGGCATGAACCTGGTCGCCAAGGAGATCCCGGTGGTCTCGGACCGGGGCTGCGCGCTGGTGCTCTCGCGGGAGGCGGGGGCGTACGACGAGCTGGGCGAGGACGCGCTGGTGGTGAACCCGTACGACGTGTCGGCGACGGCGCGGGCGCTGCACGAGGCGCTGTCGATGGGGGATGCGGAGCGTACGGAGCGTACGAAGCGGCTGGCTGCCGCCGGCTGCGCGAACCCGCCGGCCCGCTGGTTCGAGTCCCAGCTCACGGAGCTCCAGGCCTAGTCCCTGTCTTTCGCCCCACGGGCGCGGGGCCCGGGTCCCGTGCCGGTGGGGGTCCCGTGCCGGGTGCGGGTCCCGTGCCGGGTGCGGGACCGGCGCGGGACCCGTTCGGGCCGCGGGCCCGTCAGGACAGGGCGGCGGCCAGGTCGGACAGGAAGGCGACGACCGCCGGAGGGCCGTCGAGGACGAGGTCCGCCCGCTCCGCCAGCTCGGCAACCTCCGCGCTCCCGCTGCACACCAGCAGCCCCGGCAGCCCGTTCTGGCGCAGCTTCTCCACCGCGGAGAAGGCGGCGAGGTCCCCCAGGTCGTCCCCCGCGTACAGCACGGCACCGGCGCCGGTCTCCGCGAGGTACTCGGCCAGGGCGACGCCCTTGTCCATGCCCGGCGGGCGGAGTTCGAGGACGGCGCGGCCGGGCTCGACGATCAGTCCGTGCCGCTGGGCCAGCTCGGCGAGCGGCTCCCGCAGCGCCTCGAAGGCGGCCTGCGGGTCGGCGGCACGGCGCGTGTGGACCGCGACGGCCCGCCCCTTCTCCTCGATCCAGGTGCCCTGCCAGGCGCCGATCGCGTCGAGGAACCCGGGCAGCTCGGCCCGGACGGCCGCGACCCCGGGGTGGGGGGCGGGCGCGTGGACGGTGCCGGATATCGCGTCCCAGCGCTCGGCGCCGTAGTGGCCGAGCACGGTCAGCCGCTCCAGCCCGGGTACGCCGGCGAAGCCGCCGTACCGCACGGCGACGCCCGCCGGGCGGCCGGTGATCACGGCGACGGAGCCGACGCGGGGCGCGAGGGCCGCCAGCGCGGGGACCGCGCCGGGGTGGGCGCGCGCCTGGTCGGGGTCAGGGACGATCTCGGCGAGAGTGCCGTCGAAGTCGAGGGCGACGACCGACCGCTCCGGTGTGCGGAGCAGCGCGTCGAGCGCTTCGCGGCCTGCGGGAGTGGTGGGCGTGGGCATGCGATGCGAATGGCTCCCCATGGCCCCGACCCTACCGGCGCCCGGCCCCCGGCGCGGGGTGCTTCCGTCCAACCCCCGGGAATCCGGGCCGCGGGCATCCGCGCGGGGGCCAGGCCCGGGCCGGGGTTTATCTCAGCGCTAAGGTAACGGCTACAGTGCGGGCATGACCGACCACGTAGACCGCGTCATCGCGCAGTGGGCCGAGCAGGCCCCCGACGCCGACGCCTCCCCCATGGGCGTCATCGGCCGGATCAAGCGCCTCTCCCACATCATCGACGCCGAGCTGCGCTCCACCTACGCCGCGCACGACCTCGACGCCTCCGCCTTCGACCTGCTGGCCACCCTCCGCAGGAGCCCCGCCCCGCACCAGCTGACCCCCGCCGAGCTGATGCGGGCCTCGATGGTGACCTCCGGCGCCATCACCCAGCGGCTGGACCGCCTGGAGGCGCGGGGGCTGATCGCCCGTACCCGCCGGGAGGCGGACGGGCGGAGCTTCCACGTCTCGCTCACCCCGGCGGGTCTCGACCTGGTCGACCGGGCACTGGTGGACAACTTCGCGACCCAGGACCGGCTGCTCAACGGCCTGGACCCGGAGCAGCGGGAACGGCTCGCGGGCGACCTGCGGACGCTGCTGGAGACGCTCGGGGACACCGGCAGGGCTGTCGGCGTGCGCCGATAGTGTGGAGGTATGACGGAACACGAGCACGCAGGGGGCGCGCTCTCGGAGCGCGAGGCCGCCGTGCTCGCGTACGAGGGGCGCAGCTGGCCGGGGCCCGGCGCCAAGGAGCGCGCGATACGCGAGGGCCTGGGCATCTCCCCGGTCCGGTACTACCAGCTGCTCAACGCCCTGCTGGACGACCCGCGGGCGCTGGCGCACGCGCCGGGCACGGTCAACCGGCTGCGCCGGATCCGGGAGGCCCGGCGCACCGCACGGCGGTAGGCGGGGTCCTCCCGGCGGGCGGGGCCGTCCGGCACGTCGGGTACCGGGACCTCCCGGCGGGCGCCGGCGTCAGCGCTGCTGGTCCGCCGCGCGGGCGGCGGCGGCGATGTCCTCCAGCGTCCGGTCGGGGCTCTGGCCCTCGTCCATGGACTTGCCGATCTTCTGCTTGATGTCCTCGCTCACCGCGGGCCAGGACTTCTTGCCGGCCGGGTAGAGCCGGGAGTTGGGCAGGGCGCCGAGGAAGGTCTTGAGCCCCGCGTCGGCGCCGGTCGCGCCCTCCATGGCCCGGGAACCGCTGGTGGTCACCGGCAGCAGGCCGTAGGTGGAGGTGAACCG
This sequence comes from Streptomyces sp. NPDC101132, assembly GCF_044759225.1. Lineage (NCBI taxonomy): Bacteria > Bacillati > Actinomycetota > Actinomycetes > Kitasatosporales > Streptomycetaceae > Streptomyces > Streptomyces sp. NPDC101132. The sequence continues at coordinate 111,349 of NZ_JBIVYX010000002.1, read as the reverse complement.
GGTGACGTTCTCCGCCTCGAAGAGGTAGTCGAGGAAGGCGCCCGCCTCCTTGGGCCGGCCGTTCTTGAAGGCCATCACCCAGTCGGCCACGCCCATCGTCGGCTCCTCCTCGCCGCGGGGCGTCGGCAGGGGCACCATGCCGAACTTCACGCCCTTGGCGGTGGCCTGCTTCATCAGCGCCGGGTGGCCGTTGAGCATGCCCACCTCGCCGTTGGAGAAGGCGTCGAAGGCGGCCTGGCGGTTGAGCTGCGAGGGCTTGACCGGGCCGGTCAGCCCCGCCTCGACCAGGTGCTCCTTGACCCAGTTCAGGGTCTTGACGTTCTCCGCCGAGTCGATGGCGTACGCCTCGTCGTTGTCGGTGTAGCCACCGCCGCCCGCCAGCAGCCACTGCATGGTCTCGGCCTGCGCCTCCTCGCGGCCCAGCGGCAGCGCGAAGGGGGTCTTGGCCTCGCCCTTGAGCTTCTTGGCGGCCGCCTCCAGCTCCGCCCACGTCCGGGGCGGCGCGGCGATGCCGGCCTTCTCGAAGAGGTCCTTGTTGTAGAAGAGCAGCCGGGTGCTGGAGACGAAGGGGATGCCGTACTGCACGCGCTTGACCTTGCCGGCGTCCGCGAGCGGGGCCAGGAAGTCGGCCTCGGTGGAGACGGCGAGCAGTTCGTCGGCGGTGTAGAGCTTGTCGTCCGCGGCGTAGTCGGCGTACGCGCCGATCTGCGCGACGTCGGGGGCCTCGCCCTTCTTCACCATCTCCGCGACCTTCGCGTCGACCTCCTCCCAGGAGTAGACGCTGACGTCGACCTTGATCCCGGGGTGCTTCGCGGTGAAGGCGGCGGCCAGCTCCTTCCAGTAGGCGGTGGAGCTGTTCGCGGAACTGTCCCCGTAGTCGGCCGCGACGACCTTGAGGGTCACGTCGTTGTCAGAGGAGAGGCCTCCGCAGCCGGCCAGCGTCACGGTCATGCACACAGCGGCGCCAAGGGCGGCCAGGCGGTTACGGGCCTTCACAGCGGTATCCCCACATCGTCGTTCCACTTGTCCCCGTAAGGTCTACACCACTCTCACGCCACCTTTACAGGGAGGGGAGGGTCCGAGTCCTCATTTGTATGGCGAGTCAACAATCCCTCTCAGTGGACTAGACCTTTCCCTCTCCGACACGCGAGACTGTCCCCCGTGAAACACGTCATCGCCCTCGATGTGGGCGGCACCGGGATGAAGGCCGCCCTGGTCGGCGCGGACGGCACGCTGCTGCACGAGGCGCGCCGCGCCACCGGCCGCGAGCGGGGCCCCGAGGCCGTCGTCGAGTCGATCCTGGAGTTCGCCGCGGACCTGCACGCGCTCGGCCGCGAGCGGTACGGCGAGAGCGCCGCCGCCGCGGGCGTCGCCGTGCCCGGCATCGTCGACGCCGAGAACGGCATCGCCGTGTACGCGGCGAACCTCGGCTGGCGCGACGTGCCCATGCGGGAACTGCTCAGCGCCCGCCTCGGCGGCATCCCGGTCGCCCTGGGCCACGACGTGCGCACCGGCGGCCTGGCCGAGGGCCGCATCGGCGCCGGCCGCGGTGCCGACCGCTTCCTCTTCGTACCCCTCGGCACCGGCATCGCCGGCGCCATCGGCATCGACGGCCGCATCGAGGCCGGCGCGCACGGCTACGCGGGCGAGATCGGCCACATCGTGGTCCGCCCGGGCGGCCCCGAGTGCGGCTGCGGCCAGCGCGGCTGCCTGGAGACCCTCGCCTCCGCCTCCGCCGTCACGCGCGCCTGGGCGGCCGCCGCGGGCGACCCCGAGGCCGACGCGGCGGACTGCGCCAAGGCCGTGGCCTCCGGCGACGCGCGCGCCCTCGCCGTCTGGGGCGAGGCCGTCGGCGCGCTCGCCGACGGGCTGGTCACCGCGCTCACCCTGCTGGACCCGCGCACGCTGATCATCGGTGGCGGGCTCGCGGAGGCCGGGGAAACCTTGTTCACACCACTAAGGACGGCCGTGAAGGAGCGCGTGACGTTCCAGCGGCTGCCGCAGATCGTTCCGGCGGCCCTCGGGGACACCGCCGGTTGCCTGGGCGCAGGCCTGCTCGCCTGGGATCTACTCGCCACGGAGGTATCCGCCTGATGGCCGCAAGCGCAGTCAGCACCGTTCTCTCCGGCGCCAGAGTGGTGCTGCCGACCGGGATCGTCGAGAACGGCCGCGTGATCGTCGCCGGTGACCGGATCGCGGGGAGCGCCCCCGACGGCGCGCCGGTGCTCGACCTGTCCGGCCACTGGCTGGTGCCCGGCTTCGTCGACATGCACAACCACGGCGGCGGCGGCGCCTCGTTCACCTCCGGGACCGCGGAGGACGTCCTCACCGGCGTCCGGACCCACCGCGAGCACGGCACCACCACCCTGGTCGCCTCCACCGTCACCGAGGACCTCGACGAGCTGGCCCGGCGCGCCTCGCTGCTGGCCGAGCTGGCCCAGCAGGGCGACATCGCGGGCATCCACTTCGAGGGCCCGTTCATCTCGCCCTGCCGCAAGGGCGCCCACACCGAGGGCCTGCTGCGCGCCCCGGACCCGGCCGAGGTGCGCAAGCTGATCGACGCCGCGCACGGGCAGGCGCGGATGGTCACGCTCGCCACCGAGCTGCCGGGCGGCCTGGACTCCGTACGGCTGCTGGCCGAGCACGGAGTGATCGCCGCGATCGGGCACACCGACGCCTCCTACGAGCAGACCGTCGAGGCCATCGACGCGGGCGCGACCGTCGCCACCCACCTCTTCAACGCGATGCCGGCACTCGCCCACCGCGCACCGGGGCCGATCGCCGCGCTGCTGGAGGACGAGCGGGTCACCGTCGAGCTGATCAACGACGGCACGCACCTGCACCCGGCCACCGTGGAGCTGGCCTTCCACCACGCCGGCGCCCACCGGGTCGCGCTGATCACCGACGCGATGGACGCGGCCGGGTTCGGTGACGGCACGTACAAGCTGGGCCCGCTCGCGGTCGAGGTGAAGGACGGCGTCGCGCGGCTCGCGGAGGGCGGCTCGATCGCCGGCTCGACGCTCACGCTGGACACCGCGTTCAAGAGGTCGGTCACGATCGACGGACTCCCGGTGGAGTCGGTGGTGCAGGCCATCTCCGCGAACCCGGCGAAGCTGCTGGGGCTGTACGACCAGGTGGGCTCCCTGGAGCCGGGCAAGTACGCCGACCTGGTGGTTCTGGACGCGGCCTTCGAGCTGAAGGGCGTCATGCGGCGCGGCGAATGGGTGGTCAACCCGTCGGCATGACGGCCGGCTGACAGCCGTTCAGGCGCCATTCGGATGTGATTCGCCCCGGATTGGACGCCGTCGGGAAAGGCGGGTGGCCCGCGGTCTGGGCCGCCCGCCATCCTTTTGGCATGATCCCGCCTCTGGGGGCTGTCTCTTGGGGGTGCCGCGCAATGATCCTTACCGTCACGCTGAACACGGCGCTCGACGTCACGTACCGCGTGCCGCGGCTGCGCGCGCACGCCTCGCACCGGGTCACGGACGTGTCCGAGCGGCCCGGCGGCAAGGGCGTCAACGTCGCCCGGGTGCTGGCCGCGCTCGGCCACGAGGTGACCGCGACCGGGTTCCTGGGCGGGCCCGTGGGCGCGGTGGTGCGGGAGGGGCTGGCGGGGTCGGCGGTGGCGGACGCCTTCGTGCCGTGCGCGGGCAACACCCGCCGGACCGTGGCGGTGGTCGACGAGACCACCGGCGACACCACGCAGTTCAACGAGGCCGGGCCGGTGATCACGCCGGCCGAGTGGAGCGCCTTCCTGGCCCGGTACGCCGACCTGGTCGACGACGCGCGGGCGGTGGCCCTGTGCGGCAGCCTGCCGCCGGGTCTGCCGGTGGGCGCGTACGCGGTACTGGTCCGCACGGCGCGGGCGGCCGGCACGCCGGTGCTGCTGGACACCAGCGGGGAGGCGCTGCGCCGGGGCATCGCGGCGCGGCCGGAGCTGATCAAGCCGAACGCCGCCGAGCTGGCCGAGCTGACCGGCTCCCGGGACCCGCTCCCGGCCACCCTGGACGCCCGGCGCCGCGGCGCCCAGGCGGTGGTGACCTCGCTGGGCCCCGCCGGGCTCCTGGCCGCCACCCCCGAGGGCACCTGGCAGGCCGCCCCGCCGCGCGCCCTCTCCGGCAACCCGACCGGCGCCGGCGACTCGGCGGTGGCGGGCCTCCTCTCGGCCCTGGCCGAGAACCTGGACTGGCCCGCCCGCCTCACCCGGGCGGTAGCCCTCTCGGCCGCCACCGTCCACGCGGCCACGGCCGGCGAGTTCCACCGCCCCACGTACGAAGCGGTCCTGACGGACACGAAGGTGACGCCGGGTTGAGTCCGGGTACGACAGCGGCCCGGTCCCTCCGAGAGGGGCCGGGCCGCTGTCGTGCTGCGAGGTGCCGGACGGAGGTCAGTCCGTGGCGAGCCAGATCTGGTCGATGATCGCGTCGCAGGCATTGCCCTGCTCGCAGGAGACCTTGATCGTGTTGGTGCCCTTGTTCAGGTCGACGTTGGACCAGGTGTTGGTCCAGCCCTTGTCCCAGGCGCCTGCGGGGGCGTTGGCGTAGTTCTTCATGCTGATCGCACGGTCGGACGCCTGGCCGTTGACGGTCAGGGTCGCGTTGGCGTCCGTACCGGGCACCGCGTACGTCATCCGGAGCTTGTACTTCCCCGCTTCCTTGACGTCCACGGTCCACGTGAGCGACGCGCCGACGGCGTTGAAACCGCCCACGTACTGACCGCTGGAGGCCTTGGCGCCCGGGATCGTGTTCTGCGGGGTGGCGCCGCCGGCCAGGGCCAGGCCCGTGCCCGAGGCGGCGTCGGCCTTCGGGAGGGTGCCGGTGTCATCGGAGTCCGAGTCACCGTCGTCCGACTTCGAGGGGCCCGGCGTCGCGGGGGCCTGGCTGACCTTGTCGCTCGGGCCGGCCTCGTCGCCCTTGTCCTTGCCCTTGTTGTCCGTGATCAGTGCCACACCGATGCCGATGACCACCGCGCCCACGACCGCCACCGCCGCGATCAGCAGACCGCGCCGGCTGGAGCCCCGGCGGGCCGGCTCGGGCGCGTAGTGCTGGGGCGGCTGCTGTCCGTAGCCGTTCTGCTGCGGCACGCCGTACCCGGCCTGGAGCGTCTCCGGCGCGGAGTAGTGCGGCTGCGGCTGCTGCTGCGGCACCTGGCGCGGGGCGCGGCGCTCGCCGACCGTCCGCACCTGGTTGTACGAGGTCCGCGGCACACCGGGCTGCGTGCCGCCGGCCGGGCCCGGGTACCCGTAACCGCCGCCCTGCGAGGGCGGGGTGGCACCGGCGGCCTGGCCGTCCGCGTAGAGGTAACCGAACGGGTCGTCGTCTTCGGGCGTGTTCGCGCCGTTGTTCGGGCCGTTGTTCGCGGGCGTCATCGCGGGTCCATCCTTTCGACCCACGGGAGCCTACCTCGAACAGGCGCTCTCCCGGGCGGCCGATGGCCTCAGCCGGCCCTCCGGTGGGCCTTCGAACGCGACCTCTTCTCGATGTACATCCGCTGGTCGGCCGACCGCAGCACCTCGTCCGCCGACATTCCGCAGCTCGCCCACCCGATGCCGAAACTGGCGCCCACGCGCACCGCACGCCCGTCCACGCGGATCGGCGGGATGATGGCGTTCCGCAGCCGGACGGCGAGATCGGCGGCGTCCGCGGCCCCGAGGCCGTCCGCGAGGACGACGAATTCGTCACCACCCAGCCGGGCGACGGTGTCACCGTCCCTGACGCCCGTGGTCAGGCGGCGCGCCACCTCGATGAGAACCGCGTCACCCGTGTGGTGCCCGAACCGGTCGTTGATCGACTTGAAGCCGTCCAGGTCACAGAAGAGGACGGCCAGGCCCTTCGTGCCGTCGTCGATGTCCGTGGCCGGGGCCACCGTGTGCACGTGGTGGTCGTACGGGCCCGCGTCCGCGCCCCCGGGCAGGTCGAAGGGATCGGTGAAGCCGTCGGCCGGAAAACCGTGCTCACCTGCGATCCCGTCCTCCGGGCGGCCCTCGAAGGCCGCGTCCAGCGCCTCGACGGCGCTCGCCCGCACCGACTGCGGCCTGCGGCACAGCCGCGCCCCGAGCCGGGCCCGCAGCTCCGCGCTGTTCGGCAGCCCGGTGAGGGAGTCGTGGCTGGCCCGGTGCGCGAGCTGGAGCTCGTGCCGCTTGCGCTCCTCGATGTCCTCGACGTGCGTGAGCAGGAAGCGCGGCCCGTCGGCGGCGTCCGCGACCACCGAGTTCCGCAGCGAGACCCAGACGTACGTGCCGTCGCGCCGCCCCAGCCGCAGCTCGGCCCGGCCGCCCTCGGCGGAGGTCCGCAGCAGCGTGCCGATGTCCTCGGGGTGGACCAGGTCGGAGAAGGAGTACCGGCGCAGCACGGAGGCCGGGCGGCCCAGCAGCCGGCACAGCGCGTCGTTCGTGCGCAGCAGGCGTCCGTGCTGGTCACCGCCCATTTCCGCGATGGCCATGCCGCTGGGCGCGTACTCGAAGGCCTGCCGGAACGACTCTTCGCTCGCCCGCAGCGCCTGCTGCTCCCGCTCCAGCCGCACCAGGGCCCGCTGCATGTTCGCGCGGAGCCGGGCGTTGCTGATCGCAATGGCCGCCTGGAAGGCGTACATCTGGAGCGCCTCGCGCCCCCACGCGCCCGGGCGGCGCCCGTTGCGCGGTCTGTCCACCGAAATGACACCCAGGAGTTCCCCGCCGGACGCGTACATGGGGGCGTAGAGGCGGTCCTCCGGGTGCCACTCGTCCTCGAAGCGCGGGTCGGGGCCGTCGGTGTGCCACTGGGGCACGTCGTCCTCGATGAGCACCCAGCCCTCGGTGTGCGGGATGAACCGCAGGCCGTCCCAGGACTCGCCCATCGAGAGCCGGCGTTCCCAGGACGCGCGGGAGCCGACGCGACCGGTGATGAGGGCTTCGGCGGAGGGGTCACCTGCGAAGGCGGCGACGACCAGATCCCCGTCGGGGCGTACGAGGTTGACACAGGCGAGCTCGTAGCCGAGGCCCACGACGATGCCGTCCACGACGGTCTGCAGAGTGTCCGCCAGGCTCCGGGCCGTGTTCAGCTCGGCCACCACCTGGTGCAGCTGCCGCAGGGTCGCAAGACGGACGTACGGCTCCGACTCGGTCTCCATTGCTCGCTCTCCCCGAGACCTCGACAGCAACTCCAGGTTTGTCATCGGCGTTTCGTTGCGGTGTCCATTCCACTGAATCACAGTGAGCTGTTCCGCCGGTACACAGGGTCAACAAATCTTGCCCTCTGTGACTCAAGTCACATGAGATGAAGAAGGAGCCCCACCGGGGCTGGGAGCGCTCCCTGTCGTTTTCGTGAGCAAACGATACGCCGGGGGACCTAGGACGAGGCCGTGTCACGGCTCGGACCGACGCCCGATGTGCCGCGCGGGGGGCCGAGACTAGCGTCCTGAGGGTGCCCAAGACGAGCCCCCTGCCCCGCGCCACACCCGCCACCCCTCATGCTGAGGGGGTGAGCAATGACGAGTTCCGCGCCGCGATGTCCCGGCTGGCCGCGGGAGTGGTGCTGATCACCGCCCACGAGCCCCCGCTGACGGACGACGGCCCGCGCGGCGAGGACGTCGGGATGACCGCCACCGCCTTCATGTCCGTCTCCCTCGACCCTCCCCTGGTACTGGTGAGCCTGCGCGAGGGCTCCCGGATGGACGACCTGCTGGCCGAACAGCCCCTCTGGGGAGCGTCGCTGCTCTCGGAGAGCCAGCGGCACATCGCCGGCCGGTTCGCCATGAAGGGCCGGATCAGCGACCGCCTGCTGTTCGAGGACGTCGCGTACGTACGCGGCGACGCGTCCGGCGCCCCGCTGATCGGCGGAGCGCTGGCGACCCTGGAGTGCCGTACCGAGCAGCGGGTGACCGCCGGCGACCACACCCTCGTTATCGGACGGGTCCTGACGGCGGCTCTGCCCTCCGCCGAGGGCGGGCCGCTCACCTACTTCCGCGGGCGGTACCGGCAGCTCGGCGCCTGACCACCGGTCAGGCGCTCACCAGTCCTTGCCGGACCGACCCCGCTTCGTCTCCGCCCGCGCCTTCTTCTCGCGCAGGCGGCGTTCGTTGATGCCCCGCGGGATCTTCGTCGCCCGGCGCGGCTTCGGCGGCGGCGCCGTGGCCTCCGCCAGCAGCGAGGCCAGCCGGACCATCGCCATCTCGCGGTTGCGCCACTGCGAGCGGTGCTCGGAGGCCCGTACGGAGAGCACGCCGCCCACCAGCCGGCCGGCCAGCCGCTCCAGGGCCCGCTGCTTCCACACCTCCGGCAGCGCCTTCGTCGCGGCCAGGTCGAAGAGCACCTCGGCGGCGGAGTCCGAGGTGTTGACGTGCTGCCCGCCGGGCCCCGAGGAACGCGAGAAACGCCACTGGAGCTCGGCCTCGGGCAGGAGGACGGAGCCGCGGATGACGTGAGGACCAAGCATGCCCCCCATGATCCCGCCCCCGCCGCGCCCCGTCACGCGGTTTTGCCCCCCGGGAACCGGCCCGGCCCCTCCCCGCGTTATCCAGATCAGCGGTAGCTTGACCGACGCACGGTCATCGCACCGGCTCACAGGACGAGGAAAGGGACATCCCAATGGCAGTAAGCCTGTCCAAGGGCGGCAACGTCTCGCTGACGAAGGAGGCGCCCGGCCTGACCGCCGTCACCGTCGGCCTCGGGTGGGACGTCCGGACCACGACCGGTGTCGACTTCGACCTGGACGCCTCGGCGATCGCGGTGAACGCCATGGGCAAGGTCGTCTCCGACAGCCACTTCGTCTTCTTCAACAACAAGTCCACCCCGGACCAGACCATCGTCCACACCGGTGACAACCGCACCGGCGAGGGCGCCGGCGACGACGAGGCCATCACGGTCAACCTGGCCGGCCTCAGCCCCGACGTCGACAAGATCGTCTTCCCGGTCTCCATCTACGACGCCGACTCGCGCGGCCAGAACTTCGGCCAGGTCCGCAACGCGTACATCCGCGTCGTGAACCAGGCCGGCGGCGCCGAGATCGCCCGGTACGACCTCTCCGAGGACGCCGCCACCGAGACCGCCATGGTCTTCGGCGAGCTGTACCGCAACGGCGCCGAGTGGAAGTTCCGCGCCGTCGGCCAGGGCTACGCCTCCGGTCTGACCGGCATCGCCCAGGACTTCGGCGTCAACGTCTGATCCCGGACCGCACCGAAGCCCCCTCCGGCCGTTCCCGGAGGGGGCTTCGCGCTACGGTGCCCGGGTGATCCTCGAAACCTTCGCCCCCGCGGACGGCGCCCTGCCCGGCCCCGTCCTCGCCGAGGTCGCCGCCCTCTACGCGACCAACCAGGCCTTCTTCGAGCTGAGCGGCGACTTCCCCGACCCGGCCCGGATCACCGTCGAGCAGGTCGCCCGCGCCCTGGCCGACGAACTCGCCGAGGAGGGTTCGGAGGTGCTGCTGGCCCGCTCCGGCGGCCGCCTCGTCGGGCTCGCCGCCACGCTGGCCCACCACCCGTCGGACGACGACCCCGACCCGTGGATCGGCCTGCTGCTCGTCGACGCCACCGTCCACCGCCAGGGGTACGGGCGCCGGCTGGCCGAACTGGTCGAGGAACGCTTCCGCGCGGCGGGCCGGGAGGCCGTGCGGCTCGCCGTACTGGAGAACAACCCGCGGGCCCTCGCCTTCTGGACGGCGCAGGGGTACGTGGAGATCCGGCGCGCGGAGGACCGTACGCTGCACCGCCCGTGCGTGGTGCTGCGCAAGCCGCTGCGCTAGGTCCTGTCCTTCGGATCACGCCGGGCTCGCGGGGACCGCCCGCCGGCGGCGGAACTCACTCCTCCGGCTTGCCGTCGCCGTACAGCCAGGTCTCCCAGATCCCGGACAGGTCCTTGCCGGTCTGCCGCTCCGCGTACGCCGTGAACTCCTTGGTGTCGGCGTTCCCGTGACGGTGTGCCGCGGCCCAGCCGCGCACCAGCGCGAAGAAGGCCTCGTCCCCCACCTCCTGGCGGATCCGGTGCAGCACCATCGCGCCCCGGTAGTACACCGGCGAGTCCGAGATGTGCTCCGCGCCGGGCGGGTCGGCGGGCGGGAAGGCCCAGTAGGAGCCGTCCGCCTCGGGGTCGGCGTCGGTGTCCTCGTCGTAGAACGTCCGGAACCGCTTCTCGGCGCTCGGGCCGCCGTGCTCCTCCGCCCACAGCCACTCGGCGTAGGTCGCGAAGCCCTCGTTGAGCCACATGTCCCGCCACGACCTGGGCGAGACCGAGTTGCCGAACCACTGGTGGGCCATCTCGTGGACCAGCAGCTCGGTGTCCGGCGCGCCCGAGAAGATCGGGCGGGACTGGGTCTCCAGCGCGTAGCCGAGCGTGCCGTCGTCCTCGACGATCGCGCCCGTGGCGGAGAAGGGGTACGGGCCGAAGCGGCGGGTGCCCCAGTCGACCACCTCCGGGATCCGCTTCAGCGCCGCGGCGCTGTCGGCGGCCTCCTCCGGCCGCACCGCCGTCAGGACGGGCAGGCCGGAGGCGGTGCGCGAGGCGGTGACGGCGTACTTCCCGATGGCGAGGGTCGCGAGGTAGCCGGCCATCGGCTCCGGGCTGTGCCAGCGGAAGACGGTGTGGCCGTCGCGGTCGGTACGGGACTTCAGCACGCCGTTGGAGACCGCCTCGTACCCCTTGGGGACGGCGATCTCGACGTCGTACGCGGCCTTGTCGCTCGGGTGGTGGTTGCCCGGGAACCAGGCCATGGAACCCTGCGGCTCGCCCACCGCGACCGCGCCGTCGTCGGTCTCGATCCAGCCCTCCTCCGAGCCGTCCGGGTCCTCGATGGACCGGGGCGTGCCGGAGTAGCGGACGACGGTGCGGAAGGTGCGGCCCTTCGTGAGCTCGTCGGAGGGGCGGACGGTCAGCTCCTGGCCCACCCGGTTGAACCGGGCACCCTTGCCGTCGACGCGGACCGACTCGACCTCCATGCCCTCCAGGTCGAGGTTGAAGGCGCTGAGGTCCTGGCCGGCGGTGGCGGTGATCTCGGCGGTCCCGGACAGCTCGCCGGTGCCGGGGGCGTAGTCGAGCTTGAGGCCGTAGTGGGTCACGTCGTACCCGCCGTTGCCCGCCTTCGGGAAGTACGGGTCGCGCAGGCCGGACGCGCCGGGGGTGCCCTGGACCGTGCCGCCCGTACACGCCGTGGTCAGCGCGAGCAGGGCGGCGGTGGCGGGGGCGGCACGTCGTAGATCCACGTCCTCGATCCTAAGCGGCACCGGCGCCGCCCCCGGGAGTCCGGTCAGTCGTTCAGGGCCTCGACGCCGGCCTTGGCGAACTTCTCGTCCAGGTCGCCGCTCGGGGCGCCGGCGACGCCGATCGCGGCGATGGGCGCGCCCTTGACCTGGACCGGGGCGCCGCCGCCCAGGAAGAGGGTGCCGGGGATGTCCTTCAGGTTCGGGGTCTGGGCGAGGCGGCCGGCCAGCACGGAGGTGGGGGCGTTCCAGGAGACCGCGGTGAAGGCCTTGCGCTGCGCGGACTCGTAGGACTGCGGGCCCGCGCCGTCGCCGCGGAGGGTGACCACGGTGTTGCCGTTGCGGTCGACCACCGCGACGGTCACGCGCTGGCCCTCCGCCTCGGCGGCGTCCAGGGCGGCCTGCGCGGCCTGGGTGGCGGCGTCGATGGACAGGTGGGTGCTGGTGACCAGCCCCTTCGGGTCGTCCTTCTTCTGCGCCGGGGCGGGGGCGGCGGTGGCGGTCATGGTGCCGAAGCCCACGGCGCCGACGACGACGGCCAGACCGGCTCCGGTGATGACGCGGTGACGAAGGTTCACGACTGCTCCTCTGCGGTGGTTGCGCTGTCCCTTCGATCCTGGCCCCGGGGGCGGGGGCGGCTGATCGACGTACCGGCTGCCGGTGCGCTGCGCTCCGGCTGACGGCGGGGTCAGCCGATCGGCTGATGCGGGGGGCTCCCGTGGGGGCCACGCTTGCCGGTACGGCCCCGGGCCACGGCCTCCGGCCCGGGCCCGCCGAGCCGTGCCGTGCCGGTGCCGTGCCGGGCACGGGTCCCGTACCGGGCGGGGACGCCACCCTCGCCGGGGCATCCCCGTACGGGGCGCCGCCCCGTGCCGGGTGCGGCGTCCGTGCCGGGCCGGGCACGGTCCCATCCCGGGCACGGGTCCCGTACCGGGTACGGACGCCACCCCCGGCGGGGCATCCCCGCCCCGTACCGGGCGCCGCCCCGTGCCGGGTGCGGGTGCCGTGCCGGGTGCGGGTGCCGTGCCGGGTGCGGGTGCGTTGCCCTGCGGGGCCAGGTCCCCTACCCGCCCTTCCTCCGTTCCTCCCCCAGCTACCGCTGGGAGGTGCCCCCAGGGCTCCGCCCGGACCCCTTCGGGGGCTCCGCCCCCGTACCCCCGCTCCTCAAACGCCGGAGGGGCTCACTACAGCCTCGCCGGCGCTTGAGGCGCGGGGTCCGGGGCGGAGCCCCGGGAAACGGAGAAAGGGCGGGTAGGGGAACCGGCCCCGCAGGGCAACGGCCCGCACCCGGCACGGACCCGAAGCGGCACGGCATCCGCACCCGGTACGGCCTGCGCCCCGGACGGGGCCGCACCTCAGACGGGGCCGCACCCCAGACGGGGCCGAGCCCGGGACGGGGCCGCACCACGGACGGGGCCGCACCCCAGACGGGGCCGCACCCCAGACGGGGCCGCGCCCCGGACGGGGACGTGCCCGGGACGGGGGCGCGCCCGGGACGGGGGCGGGCCCGGGACGGGGCCGCACCACGGACGGGGCCGCACCCCAGACGGGGCCGCACCCCAGACGGGGCCGCGCCCCGGACGGGGACGTGCCCGGGACGGGGGCGCGCCCGGGACGGGGGCGGGCCCGGGACGGGGGCGGGCCCGGGACGGGGACGTGCGGGGGCGTAGCGGCACGGGAGCGGGGCGGCAGCGCACCCGCACGGGAGCCGCGGCCGGCACGGGGCGGCGGGGGAACGCGCCCCGCAAAAAGCAGCACGATGGGGACGTAGCCCGTAGGACGAGGAAGGCACGATGGCAGCCACACAGCCCGCACAGAACGAGGGCACCCGCGCCCTCGCGGCAGTCATGCACGGGGCGTTCTTCGCACTGCTCGCCGCCTCCCTCGCCCGCTTCCTCATCCGCCACCCCGGCGAAGCCCGCACCCCCTGGATCATCGCACTCAGCGTGACCCTGGCCCTGCTCTACGTCCTCGGCCCCGCACTCGGCGCCGCCCCCACCCTCCGCCGGCTCTGCTGGCTCGGGCTGGTGATCGCCACCTGGGTGGTGCTCGTCCTGCTGGCCCCCAGCTTCGCCTGGTGCGCCGTGCCGCTCTTCTACACCGCCCTGCGCACCCTCCCGCCCCGCGCGGCGATCGTGCTGGTGGCGCTGCTCACCACCCTCGTGGTGATCGCGCAGCTCCAGCTGGCCGGCGGCCCGTTCGACCCGAACCTGCTGCTGGCCCCGCCCGCGGTGGCCGCCCTGGCCACGGCCGTGTTCCTGCACATGGAGCGCCAGGCGGAACGCCAGCGGGCCCTGATCGACGACCTGATCCGCACCCGCCGCGAGCTGGCCGCCACCGAGCGCCGCGAGGGCACGCTGGCCGAGCGGCAGCGGCTGTCGATGGAGATCCACGACACCCTGGCCCAGAACCTCTCCAGCCAGCAGATGCTCCTCCAGGCCGCCGACCGCACCTGGGACACGGACCCGGCCACGGCCCGCCGCCACGTCCGCACCGCCAACGAGATCGCCGCCCGCGGCCTGGCCGAGGCCCGGCGCCTGGTCCACGACCTCGCTCCGCCCGGCCTCGACGGCGGCGGCTCCCTCCCCGACGCCCTGCGGGCCCTGGACGCGGGCCCCGAGGTGACCGTCCGCTTCCACCTGGAGGGCACCCCCGTCCCGCTCCCGGAGCGGGCCCGGGCGGCGCTGCTGCGCATCGCGCAGGGCGCGCTGGCGAACGTACGGGAGCACTCCGGCGCCCGTACCGCGGCCCTCACCCTGTCCTTCCTCGGCGACCAGGTGGTGCTGGACGTGGCCGACGACGGCCGCGGCCTGGCCGCACCCGACCCGGCCCGGCCGGCGGACCCGGCCGACCCCACCCGCGGCCACGGCCTGCCGGCCATGCGCGCCCGGGTGAGCCAGCTCGGTGGCACCCTGACCGTGGAGTCCACCGCCGGCGAAGGCACCGTGCTGTCCGCCTCGATCCCCCTGGAGCCCCGCCCATGACCACGATCCTGCTCTGCGACGACCACGTGGTGGTGCGCGCCGGCCTGCTCGCGCTCCTCGGCAGCGAGCCGGACATCGAGGTGCTGGGCGAGGCCGGCAGCGGCGAGGAGGCGGTGGCCCTCGCGGAGAAGCTCCGGCCGGACGTGGTGCTGATGGACCTCCAGCTCGGGGAGGGCATCGACGGCGTGGAGGCCACCCGGCGGATCACCGCGCTGCCGGGCCGGGCCCCGCACGTCCTGGTCCTCACGACGTACGACACGGACGCGGACGTCACCCGGGCCATCGGCGCGGGCGCCACCGGCTACCTGCTGAAGGCGGAGCGACCGGAGGAACTGTTCGCGGCGATCCACGCGGCCGCCCAGGGCCGCACCACCCTCTCGCCGCCGGTGGCGAGCCGGGTGATGGCCGCGATGCGCGGCGCCCGGCCGACGCTGACCGACCGCGAGCTGGACATCCTCGGGCAGCTCGCGCACGGGCTGGGCAACCGGGAGATCGCCCGGGCCCTGTTCATCAGCGAGGCGACGGTCAAGACGCACCTCGGCCGGATCTACGACAAGCTCGGCGTCGACACCCGCGCGGGCGCGGTCGCCGTGGCGAAGGAGCAGCGCCTGCTCCCCTGACGGACCGCCGGAATCCGGACAGGAAGGCATGCTCTCCGGACAGTTCCGCACCCCGTACGGCCATGTTCACGTCAAACCCCTCCCCGGTACGCCGGCTTCCGGGGCACGCTCCCTGCGCAGGCCACCCCACGGCTTCGGCGAAGGAGTCCGCGTGCCCCACACGTCCGCGCACCGCACCAGAGCCCTCGCGGTCACCGCGACCGCCGCCCTGGCCGCACTCGCGGCCCAGACCGCACCCGGCCTCGCGGCCCCCGCACCCGCCCGGCAGACCGCCGCCGCGGCACAGGCCCTCGCGGGCACCGGCCACAGCCAGTACAGCGGCACCGTCGCCCTGGGCACGTACTTCAACGGGCGCCTGTACGAGCTCCACGACCCGAACCGCGGCGGCCAGAAGACGTACGACGCCCGCGGCGGCACCGCCCTCGGCACCCTGTTCACCGACACCGACGACATCTGGGGCACCGGCTCCGTCACCCACCGGCAGACCTCGGCGGTGGACGCCCACTACGGCGCCGCCACGACCTGGGACTTCTTCAAGACCACCTTCAACCGCCGCGGCGTCCGCAACGACGGCCGCGGCATCGTCTCCCGCGTCCACGCGGGCAGCGGGAGCGGCAACGCCTGGTGGTCGGACTCCTGCGGCTGCATCAGCTACAGCGACAGCCCCGACGGCCGCCCGTACACCTCGCTCGACGTCGCCGGCCACGAGATCGCCCACGGCGTCACCTCGGCCACGGCGGGCCTGCTCTACTCGGGCGAATCAGGCGGCCTCAACGAGGCCACCTCCGACATCTTCGCCAGCGCCGTCGAATTCTTCGCCGCCAACCCCACCGACGTGGGCGACTACCTCATCGGCGAACGCGTCACCGGCAGCGCCCTCCGCTCCCTGGACCGCCCCAGCCGCGACGGCCGCTCCCCGGACTACTGGTACTCCGGCATCGGCTCACTGGACCCGCACTACTCCTCGGGACCCGCCGTGCACTTCTTCTACCTGCTGGCGGAGGGCAGCGGCGTCAAGGTGATCAACGGCGTCACCTACGACTCCCCCACCCACGACGGCTCGAAGCTCCTCGGCATAGGCCGCGACGCCGCCGTCCGCATCTGGTACCACGCCCTGACCACCGGCATGACGTCCTCGACCAACTACGCCAGGGCCCGCACCACGACCCTGGCGGCCGCAGCAGCCCTGTACGGCACGTCCTCCCCCCAGTACGCAGCAGTGGGCGCAGCCTGGACCGCGGTCAACGTCCGCTAGCAGACTCACGGGCCGCGCGAGGAAGACACCGCGCGGCCCGTGACTCCACCCCGCGATGCCGCCGGTCGTGTGGTGTGTGGGGAAGGTGCTTGAGGCGTCGTGGCAGGCTGGTCCGGAGGCAGGCCCGGGCCTGGGGTGGCCGAAGGCCAGGGCGAAGCCCCAAAGCCCCAGGGGTGGGCCTGCCGCAGGGCCTGCAGGCCACGACGGGTCAAGCACCGAGGGGACCCACGCACCACACGACCGGCCCCCTGGCACCACGGGCTCCCGGCACGACTGGCCACCACCCGCCACCGGCACCGCACCGCACCCGCACCCGCACCCGCACCCGCACCGGCACCCAGCGCTAAGCCACTCGGGGAAAGCGCGCCTGCAACCCCCACACGTGGGGGTTGTCGGCGAGACCGTCGTGCATGTCCGTCAGGTCCGCGATCACGTCGTGCAGGAAGTCGCGGGCCTCACGGCGCAGCAGCCGGTGGGAGAAGGTCAGCGGAGGCTCCTCGGGCGCCATCCAGTCGGCCTCGACGTCGACCCAGCCGAAACGCCGCTCGAAGAGCATCCGGTCCGTGGACTCGGTGAAGTCGAGCTCGGCGTACTGGCGCGCGGAGGAGCGGCTGCCGCGCGGGTCCTGGTCGAGCTGCTCGACGATGTCGCACAGCGCCCACGCGAAATCGAGCACCGGCACCCATCCCCAGGCCGTGGACACCTCGCGGTCCTCCTTGGTGTCGGCGAGGTAGACGTCGCCGCAGAAGAGGTCGTGGCGCAGGGTGTGGACGTCCGCGGTCCGGTAATCGGTCTGCGGGGGGTCGGGAAAGCGCGAGGAAAGGGAGTAGCCGATGTCAAGCACGCCTTCGATGGTGTCACGCCGCCACCCCCACCAGAACCACCCAGCCCTACACAGCCACCCCCACCAGAACCACCCGCTCTACGCCCTCACCCCCCAGCCCCAGCCCCCCGCCCCCCCAGCCCCCAGAACCACCCCCCACCAGCCCCCCGCCTAAGCCTCCACCCGCACCCCCAGCTGCGCCGCGAACAGCGGAGCCAACTGCACCAGCTGCACCGGACTGATCACCGCGCCGGCCAGCCGGTCCACACCCCGGGCGATGTCCAGCTCAGCGACCTCCCGCAGGTCCACGTCCGCCATCCGGGCCGCGGTGAAGTCGGCCCCCCGCAGGGTGCAGTCCCGGAACTCGACCCGCCGCAGCTCCGCGCCCCCGAAGTCGGCCTCCGCGAGCACGCATCCCTCGAACACCACGTCGGTGAGCCGGGACTTCCGCAGGTTGAGGTAATCGATCTTGCCGCCGCGCACCAGGACCCGCTCCAGCACCGCCCCGTGCAGCTGCGTGCCGCCCAGCCGCGCGTCCCGCACCTCCACGTCCCGCAGCAGCGCCCCGGCCAGGTCCGTACCGACCCCGCGCACCCCCTCCAGCACCGAGTCCACGAAGCGGGACCTGACGAGCGCGGTCCCGTCCAGCACGGTCCGGCGCAGCGCGCAGTCCATGAACGTGGCGCCGTGCCCCTCCTCCCCCGAGAGGTCGGCGTCCGCGAACTCCAGCCCGTCGTAGTCCCCGTCCGGCGCCAGCCCGTCACCGTCGTACGGCCTCAGCGCGGGCAGCACCACCTCCGGCCGCCGCGCCGCCACGACCACCGGACCATGCGCCCTCTGAACCTTCGGGGATCCCTGAGCCTTCCGCACCATCCACCCATCGTTCCGCACCCCACTGACAGCACCACCCGCCGAAGGCCACACCGACGCGCGCGGAAGGTCCCCGGCGGACCTCCCGCCCAGAAAACTCCCGAAGAAATCCCCGCAGCCGTGTCACACCCAGCCCGCCCCCGCTGTCCCGTCTCCGAAGGCCCCACCAAGAGCCCCGCCCGGCCTCGGGCCCGGCCCCGCACCCACGCCAGCACGCCACCACGCCACCACGCACCACGCCACCCAGGGAGACACCACATGGACCAGCTCACCGTCATCGGCGGCGGATTCGCCGGACTCGTCGCCGCCATCAGCGCCGCCGAGGCCGGCGCCCGGGTACGGCTGTACGAGTCCCACCGCACCCTCGGCGGCCGGGGCCGCACCGCGGACGGCCCGTACCGCACCAACGAGGGGCCGCACGCCTTCTACAAGAACGGCCCCCACTGGGCCTGGCTGAACCAGCGCGACCTCGTCGGCCCGCTCGCCCGCGTCCCCGCCCTGGACATGACCCGGCTCCGCCTGCACAGCGGCGGCCGGCTGCGCTCCGTACCGCCGCTGGCCTCGCTCAGGCTGGCCCGGCGCCCGCTCGCCGACGCCCCCGTCGACCGGACCTTCCTCGACTGGGCGAGCTCGCTGATCGGCGAGCGCGACGCCCGCGCCACCGCCAACTCCCTCGCGGTCGCCCTCTTCCACCACGACATCGGGTCCCTGTCGGCGGCCTTCGTGCACGAGCGGCTCCAGCGGGTGCTGTCCTTCCCGCCCGAGGCCCAGTTCCCGCGGGGCGGCTGGCAGTCCGTCATCGACCGGATGGCCGCGCGGGCCCAGCGACTCGGCGTGCGGATCGAGACCGGCGCGCGGCTCACCGAGCTGCCGGCCGACGGCGGGCCGGTCGTCGTCGCGACCTCCCTCGCCGCCGCCCGCACCCTGCTGGGCGACTCCTCCCTCACCTGGGAGAGCGGCCGTACGGTCCTGCTCGACCTGGGGCTGCGCACCCGCCGCGGCGACGCCTGGGCCGTCTCCGACCTCGACGAGCCGGCCTGGATCGAGCGGTTCACCGCCCAGGACCGCACCCTGGCCCCGGCCGGCGAGACCCTGCTCCAGGCGCAGCTGCCGATCGGACCCGACCAGGCCAAGGCGGTCGGCATCGAGCGGGCCGAGCGGCTGCTCGACCTGGGCTTCCGGGGCTGGCGGGAGCGGGTCACCTGGCGGCGCGAGGCCGTGGCCACCGGCCGTACCGGCGCGGTGGACCTGCCGGGCACCACCTGGCGGGACCGGCCCGCCATCGCCCGCGGCAACGGCGTCTACCTGGCCGGCGACCAGGTCGCGGCGCCCGGTGTGCTGGCGGAGGTGTCGTTCAACAGCGCCATCGAGGCCGTCTCGCTGGCGATCCGCGACACCGGCCGCGCGGCCGCCGCCAAGAGCGCCCTTGACCTCGACCGCGCTTGAGGTTGTTGGCTCGTACCGAACCGAACACCGGCAGCATCCGGAACGCACGACGCGCACCAGGCAGCACCACCGCGTGACCCGCACCACCCGAACCACCCGCACGAGGCAACACCACCCGAACCACCCGCACGACCCGCACCACCACCCGAACCACCCGCACCACCACCCGGGAATGCGCACCGGAACCGGACCGTACGAGCCAGGGAGTCCCCATGCACGCCATCCGCCTGCACGCCTTCGGCCCCGCCGAGAACCTCGTCTACGAGAAGACCGACGACCCCCTGCCCGGCCCCGGCCAGGTCCGCATCGCCGTCGAGGCCGCGGGCGTGCACCTGCTCGACACCGCCCTGCGCGAGGGCGACCGGGGCCCCCTGCCCGCCCTCCCCGAGCTGCCGACGGTGCCCGGCCGCGAGGTCGCGGGCACGGTCGAGTCGCTCGGCGAGGGCACCGACCCCGCCTGGCTCGGCAAGCGGGTGGTGGCCCACCTGGGCATGGTCCCCGGCGGGTACGCCGAACTGGCCGTCACCGACGCCGGCCGGCTGCACGAGATCCCCGCGCACCTGGACGCGGCCCGCGCCGTCGCGATGATCGGCACCGGCCGCACGGCCATGGGCATCCTCCAGTTCACCGAACTCGGCCCCGACTCCGTCGCCGTCGTCCCGGCCGCGGCCGGCGGCATCGGCACCCTGCTCGTCCAGTACGCCAAGAACGCCGGCGCCACGGTGGTCGGCCTGGCCGGCGGACCGGCCAAGACCGCGGCGGTCGAGGCGAACGGCGCCGACCTGGCCGTGGACTACAACCTCCCCGACTGGCCCCTCCGCGTCCGGGAGTTCCTCGGCGAGCGGCGGGCCACGGTCGTCTTCGACTCGGTCGGCGGCGAGCCCGGCCGCGCCGCCGTGGACCTGCTGGGCCCCGGCGGCCTGCACCTGGTCTTCGGCTGGTCGAGCGGCGGCATCCACGAGGGCGGCCCGCTCACGTTCACGGAGGAGGAGCAGGCCGCGCGCGGGATCGTCTCGGAGCAGGTGCTGGGGCCGGTGATGCTGGGCAAGGCGGGCGGCGACAACCCCGTACGCGTCCTGGAGACCCGCGCGCTGGCGGAGGCGGCGGCGGGCCGGCTGACCCCGGCCGTCCAGCGCTTCCCCCTGGCCGGGGCGGCCGCCGCCCACCGGGCGCTGGAGGGACGCGCCACGATGGGCAAGGTGGTGCTGGTGCCCTGACGCGGCCCCCGGGAGCGACCCTCCTGAACGTCCACACCCCGGACACCTAGGCTCGGGCCATGATTCGTACCGCAACCCCCGCCGACGTCCCCGCGATCCACACGATGGTCCGTGAACTCGCCGCGTACGAGCGGGCCCTGGACGAGGCCCGCGCCAGCGAGGAGCAGCTGCACGAGGCGCTCTTCGGCGAGCGGCCGGCCGCCTTCGCGCACATCGCCGAGACCGACGAGGGCGAGGTCGCCGGCTTCGCGCTGTGGTACCTCAACTTCTCGACCTGGCGCGGGGTCCACGGCATCTACCTGGAAGACCTGTACGTACGGCCCGAGATGCGCGGCGGCGGCCACGGCAAGGCGCTGCTGACCGAACTGGCCCGGATCTGCGTGGAGCGCGGCTACGAGCGGCTGGAGTGGTCGGTGCTGGACTGGAACACCCCGTCGATCGACTTCTACCGCTCGCTGGGCGCCCTCCCGCAGGACGAGTGGACCGTCTACCGCCTCACGGACGAGGCCCTGACGAAGCTGGGCTCCTGAGGCACGGCCTCCATGGGCCGTACCCGCCCCCGCGACCGGGTACGGCCCGCACCCGCCCCGGCCCGCCCGGCCGATCCCCCCCAGCCCATCCCCGCCCGTCCGATCCCCGCCCGTCCGACGCCACCCGGCCGATCGGCCCAGCCCAGCCCAGCCCACGCCCCTACCCCCGCCCCAACAGCACCTCCGCCACCCGCACCTGACGGTCCGGAAGACAGGATTCGCCGTCCTCCACCTCCCACAGCAGGTTCTGCAGCACCCGCCCGAGGGTCCAGGCGCGGGCGCGCTCGCGGTCCAGGCCCAGCACCTCGGTCATCAGGTCGAAGCGGCGCCGGACCGCGGCCGGGTCCCAGCGGTTCACCAGGGCGGGCAGCAGCTCGAAGCCGGGGTCGCCGGACAGCGGCTTCGGGTCGATGGCGAGCCAGGGCTCGCGCCCGCCGGCCAGCACGTTGTCGTAGTGCAGGTCCCAGTGCAGCAGCCGGTCCCCCGGCTCGCCGGCCACCTCCGCCACGGCGGCCGCGCAGTCCCGCAGCAGCGCCCGCTCACCGGCGTCAGCCAGCTCCGCCTCCGCCTCCGGTACGCCGTCCAGCATCCCGGCGGTGACGTCGCCGAGCCGTCGCAGCCCGGCCGGCGCCGGCCGGGCGGTGAGCCGGGCCAGCAGCTCCGCCAGGATCCGGGCCGCCTCGTCGGGGTCGGCCAGGGCGGAGAGGTGCCGGCCCTCGTCGAGCCGCTCCAGCAGCATCGTGCCGGTGACCGGATCCTCCGCGAGGAGCCGTACGGCCCCCTGCCCGTCCCACGCGCGCAGCGCCGCCGCCTCGCCCGCCGTCTCCTCGTCCCGCAGCTGGAGCTTGAGCACCGCCCGCGCACCGTCGGCGGCGCGCGTCACGGGCAGCACCAGCGCGCACATCCCGTGCATCGGCGGGCCGTCGGGCCGCAGCCCCCAGCGGTCCAGGAACGCGGCGGCGCGGCCGGGCAGGGCGGTCACGAAGGCGCGTCCGGCCTCGCCGTTGAACTCCACCTGCGCCTCGTACAGTTCGCGCGGCACCTCGACCGCCGGCCGGGCGGTCACTCGGCCCGGCCCGTGACGGCGACGGTCGCGCCCAGCCCGATCATGGCGAGGCCGCCGGTGCCGCCGACCGCCCGCATACGGCGCGGCGAGCGGCCGAACCAGTCGCGCGCGGCCGATGCGGCCAGCCCCCAGGTGACGTCGGTCAGCAGGGCGAGGAGGGTGCCGGCGAGGCCGAGGAGCAGCATCTGCGCGACCACGCCGCCGGCCTGCCGGTCCACGAACTGCGGCAGCATCGCGGAGAAGAAGACGATGCTCTTGGGGTTGGTCGCGCCCACCAGGAAGCCCTCCCGCACCTGTCGGGCGAAGCCCGCCTCCCGGGCGGGCGGCGCGTGCTCGGCGAGGGCGTGGGCGCGCGCGGCGCTGCGGCCCCAGTTGGCCCGTACGGCCTTCACCCCCAGCCACACCAGGTAGCCGGCGCCGGCGAGTCTGACGGCGGTGAACAGCAGCACCGAGCGCTCGACCAGCGTGCCCACGCCCAGCGCGACGGCGACGACGAGCAGGTAGCTCCCCAGCCAGTTGCCCAGCACCGAGGCGAGGGCGGCGCGGCGGCCGTGGGCCAGGGCCCGGCCCACGATGAACAGGACGCTGGGGCCGGGGACCACGACCAGGACGAAGGTGACCGCGCAGAACGCGAGGAGTCGATGGGGATCGGCCATGCCCCGATCATGACGCGGCGGCCGGAGAACACGCCAGAAGCCCCCGCCGCCCGCTCCGCCCCGCACGCGGCGACCCGACCGCCCCGCCCGGCACGCGGCGGCCCGACCGCTCCGTCCCGCACGCGGCGGCCCGCCCGCCCCGCCCCGCACGCGACCCGACGGCCCGGGCCGTGCCACGCCCCGCCCGCCCGTCGGCGGCCGCCTCAGGCGATCCCGACGCCCTTCAGCGTCTCGGCGAAGGCCTCGGCGTCGAACATCGACCGGTCCTGGACGCCCACGGGCTCGCCGTCGACGAGCACCAGCGGCGTGCCCTGCGCCCCGGTGGCCTCGAAGGCCGCCTCGGACCGCACGGCCCAGTCCCGGTACGTCATGTCGCGCACCGCACGGTCGAACTCGGCGCCCCGCAGCCCCGGCACCTCGGAGGCGATCTCCAGCAGGCGGGCGTCCGTGAAGGCGCCCCGGGGCTGGCTGGCGAAGACCGCCGCGTGGTACTCCGCGAACCTGCCCCGGTCCACCGAGGCCCGCAGCGCGTTCACCGCCTTGAGCGAGCCGCTCCCGCCCTGGTCGAGGAAGGAGGCCAGCAGGTACTCGACCTTCACCTTCCCGTCGGCCGCGGCCTTGAGGAGCTCCTCGCCGCCGGCGCCCTCGAAGACCCGGCAGTACCCGCAGTGCGGGTCGACCATCACCCGGGCGGTACGCGGCGCCGCCGGGTCGCCCACCACGATCGTGGTGCCCTCGGCCTTCGCCGGGAGCTCGGCCAGGCGGTCCGCGATGGGGCTGGTCCGCACCTCGCCGTCCGGCCGGTCCGCCGCGAGGGCTCCGCTGCCCGGTCCGCCGCCGGAGGAGCAGGCCACCGCGGTGCCGGCCAGCACCGCCACCGCGGCCGCCGCCGCCACGCCCCGTGCGAGGCGCGGGAGGCGGCCGGCCCGTCGTACGCCCTTCCCCATGACGACCATCGGGCAATTCCTCTCGAAAGCGGCAGAAAGCTACAGATCACCCCGACGCTAGCCGCGCGAAGCCCACCCCTCGCACCGCCGAAGGGCCCGAGTCACGGGACAGAAGGCCCACACATCCCTACCCGGGCCCTACACCCTGTCCCTGGACCGCCCGCCGGAGACGGGTGTACCAACACCCCATGAGCAGCGCGACGACCAAGACGCCGGAGCCGGTCAACGGCGGCATCTCCTTCTGGTACGCCCAGGACGGCACGCCCCCGCCCCGGGAACCGCTCCCCGGCGACACCACGGCGGACGTCTGCGTCGTCGGCGGCGGCTACACCGGCCTGTGGACGGCGTACTACCTCAAGCAGGCCGCGCCCTTCCTGCGCGTCACCGTCCTGGAGCAGAAGTTCTGCGGCTACGGCGCCTCCGGCCGCAACGGCGGCTGGCTCTACAACGGCGTCGCCGGCCGCGACCGCTACGCGAAGGTGCACGGCCACGAGGCCGCGGTCCGCCTCCAGAAGGCCATGAACGACACCGTCACCGAGGTCGTCGACACCGCGGCCAAGGAGGGCATCGAGGCGGACGTGCACCGCGGCGGCGTCCTGGAGGTGGCCTACACCCCGGCCCAGCTCGGCCGGCTCAAGGCCTTCCACGCCGCCGAGCTCTCCTACGGCGAGGACGACCGCGAGCTGTACGGCGCCCGCGAGACCGCCGCGCGCATCCGGATCGCCGGCGCCGTCGGCTCCTCCTGGACCCCGCACGGCGCGCGCCTGCAGCCCGCCAAGCTCGCCAAGGGGCTGGCCGCGGCGTGCGAACGGCTCGGCGTCGTCATCCACGAGTCGACCCCGGTCACCGAGATCGCCAAGGGCCGGGCCGTCACCCCCTACGGAACCGTCCGCGCGCCCTACGTGCTGCGCTGTACCGAGGGGTTCACCGCGAGCCTGAAGGGCCACCGGCGCTCCTGGCTGCCCATGAACTCCTCGATGATCGTCACCGATCCGCTGCCCGACGCCGTGTGGGAGACCATCGGCTGGGAGGGCCGGGAGACCCTCGGCGACATGGCGCACGCCTACATGTACGCCCAGCGCACCGCGGACGGCCGGATCGCGGTCGGCGGGCGCGGGATCCCGTACCGCTTCGGCTCCCGCACCGACAACGACGGCCGCACCCAGCCGGCCACGATCGACGCCCTGCGCGAGATCCTGGTCCGCTTCTTCCCGCAGCTCGCGGGCACCGGTATCGCGCACGCCTGGTCGGGTGTGCTGGGCGTGCCGCGGGACTGGTGCGCCACGGTCACCCTGGACCGGGCCACCGGCCTGGGCTGGGCGGGCGGGTACGTCGGCTCGGGCGTCGCCACCGCGAACCTGGCCGCCCGTACCCTGCGCGACCTGGTCCAGCAGGACTCGGGCCAGTCCGGGCCCACCGACCTGACCACGCTCCCCTGGGTGAACCACCGGGTGCGGCGCTGGGAGCCGGAGCCCTTCCGCTGGGCCGGGGTGCACGCCCTGTACGCCGCCTACCGCGCCGCGGACCGGCGGGAGGCCGCCACCCACAGTGCGGTGACGGCCCCCCTGGCCCGGCTGGCGGACCGGATCTCCGGCCGCCACTGACCCCGCACGGTGGCCGCCCGGGCCGCGTACGGTCCGCCGCCCGGGCTCCGTACGGTCCGCCGCCCGGGCCGCGAAGAGGGACCGGAAGAGGGGCCGGAAGGAGCACGGCAGCAGGACTAGAAGAGCAGGTCCTTCGTGTTCCAGCCCGAGGCGACCTTCACCCGCGCGGCGAACGGCGCCTCCGCCTTGCCGGTGCCCTTCAGCAGCCACAGCGCCCCGGCCCCGTCGCGCGCCAGCAGGTCCGCGCGGCCGTCGGAGTCGAGGTCGCCCGGCACGACCAGGGCCTGGTACCCGGCCCACGTGCCGGGCACCGCGGCCCGGCGCCCGAACGGCGCGGCCGCCCTGCCCGTGCCCGGGTACAGCCAGACCTTGCCCGAGGCGTCCTGCGCGAGCAGGTCGGCCCTGCCGTCACCGGTCAGGTCGGCGCCGCCGGCCAGCCGGGCGAGGCCCTTCCAGCCGGTGCCGACGCGGACCCGGTCGGCGAAGGGCGCGGACGCCTTCCCCGTACCGGCGTACAGCCAGAGGCCGCCGGAGGCGTCCCGGGCCAGCAGGTCCGCCTTGCGGTCGCCGGTCAGGTCGCCGGCGCCGGCGATCAGGTCGTAGACGTTCCAGCCGCCGCCGACCTTCTTGCGCTCGTACAGGCCGCCGCCCTGCTCGCCCTCGATGTCGTAGAACCACAGCACGCCCGCGGCGTCCCGGCCGACGACCGGTCCGCCGGTGCTCTGGACGGTCATCGGCGCCAGCCGGGCGAGCGCCGTGTAGCGGCCCCAGTTGGAGTCGATGGTGTCCGCGCGCTCGAAGACGCGCGGGGCGCGGCCCGTGCCGACGTGGACGTTCAGGCTGCCGTCGGCCGCGCGGCGCAGCAGCTGGTAGCGCTCGCGGACGGGCGTGCCACCGGTGACGCCGAAGGTGCCCTGGGCGCCGGAGTCGCTCCAGCCGGAGGTGTACACGTTGTAGTTGGCGGAGGCGTCGATCTTCCACATGGGGCTCTTCGCCGCGGCCTTCAGCCGGTAGGTGATCTTCACGTCGCCGGGCTTCACGTCACAGCTGAAGCCCTCCCAGTACAGCTCCCCGGTCCTGGTCTCGCAGTTGCCCGCCCCGGCGCCCGCCTTGACGGAGACCAGTTCGACCTTCAGCTCGCCCGGGTCCCATGCGCGGAAGCCGCGGCTGGGCGAGAAACCGACGCTCAGCCTGCCCTTGTCGATGGCGTGGACGCTCACCGTGTGGGTGACCGAGCCGCCCGCGGGTACGGCCGGCAGGGTCAGCCGCACCTTGTTCTTCTTGACGTGCTCGGCGGTGAGCACCCGGACGCTGTGCGCCTCGACCGTGCCCTTGACCGGCGAACTGCCGGACAGCTGAGCGGCCTTGACGGCCTTGTCGATGCTGGTGCCGCGCGGCGCGTAAGCCACGCCGAAGTGCAGCCGGGTGTCGTCCTTCACCGACTCGCCGGCCGTCACCGAGGGGCCGACGTAACCGTTGTCCTCGCTGGTCGGGCAGAGGAAGACGCCCTTGGCGGTCGCCGAGGGCGTGCAGTCCAGGCCCGGCAGGGCGGTCATCCCGGCGGGCAGGCCGCCCTGGGCCCAGGACGCGTCGGTCAGCGGCGCCTTCGACAGGGCGTACACGAGGGTGCCGTTCGGGGTGCCGGTCAGCAGGTCGGGCCGCAGGGCGGCCGCCGAGCCTTCGCCGGGCGGGATCACGTGGTCGAGGTAGGTGAAGGAGTAGTCGTCGTTCCCGGCGGCCAGGGCGGGGCCCGCGGTCACGACACCCGTCGCGACCAGGGCCGCCGAGCCCGTCAGGACACCCCCGAGAACACCGAGGCGCCGCGCGCCCCGGCTCATGAATCCGCGCATGTTCGCGCTCCACACATGAAGGCGGCAGTGTGCCTGCCGCGGCAACGCCATGTTCCCCGCATGACGCGCCGATCAAGACGGTGCCGAGGGGCCCTGGGTTGCTCGCCCCGCCGGACTGGCGCCGGGAAGCAGCGCATGCGCCCGAGCTCCGGGATGCGCGGAGGCCCCCGGCCAGGTCGGGCTGGGGGCCTCCGGAAGAGCCGCCTGTCGGAATCGAACCGACGACCTCAAGATTACAAGTCAAGCGCTCTAGCCAACTGAGCTAAGGCGGCACGCCCGTGCAGTGTACCCAGGCCGCGGGACGGGTGGCGTTCGATATCTCACGTGCCCGGGGGTGCTGACAGGAGGCGGTCCCGGCAGGTAGCGTCGCCGGAGGTCCACCCAGGTGGACTAGACCCATCCTTCCTTTACTCGGATCGTCCGGCACGTTCCTGCCGGTGAAGGGACGCATCACCATGGCTTCCGTTACTTTCGACGGCGCGACCCGCCTGTACCCCGGCGCCGACAAGCCCGCCGTCGACGCGCTGGACCTCGAGATCGAGCACGGCGAGTTCCTCGTCCTGGTCGGCCCCTCCGGCTGTGGCAAGTCCACCTCCCTCCGCATGCTCGCGGGCCTGGAGGACGTCAACGGCGGAGCGATCCGCATCGGCGACAAGGACGTCACGCACCTGCCGCCGAAGGACCGCGACATCGCGATGGTCTTCCAGAACTACGCGCTGTACCCGCACATGACCGTCGCCGACAACATGGGCTTCGCGCTCAAGATCGCCGGCGAGGACAAGGCCACCATCCGCCGGAAGGTGGAGGACGCGGCGAAGATGCTGGACCTCACCCAGTACCTCGACCGCAAGCCGAAGGCGCTCTCCGGCGGCCAGCGCCAGCGCGTGGCCATGGGCCGCGCGATCGTCCGCAAGCCGCAGGTCTTCCTCATGGACGAGCCGCTGTCGAACCTCGACGCCAAGCTCCGCGTGTCGACCCGCACCCAGATCGCCGCGCTCCAGCGCAACCTGGGCATCACCACCGTCTACGTCACCCACGACCAGGTCGAGGCCATGACCATGGGCGACCGGGTGGCCGTGCTGAAGGACGGTCTGCTCCAGCAGGTCGACACCCCGCGCAACATGTACGACCGCCCCGCGAACCTCTTCGTGGCCGGCTTCATCGGCTCCCCGGCCATGAACCTGGTCGAGGTCGCGATCACCGACGGCGGCGTGAAGTTCGGCGACAGCGTCGTCCCGGTCTCCCGCGCGGCCCTGGCCGGCGCCACCGACAAGGGTGACAAGACCGTCACGGTCGGCATCCGCCCGGAGCACTTCGACCTGGTGGAGGAGGGCGGCCTGGCCGTCCAGGTCAACGTCGTCGAGGAGCTCGGCGCCGACGGCTACGTCTACGGCACCGCCGAGGTCGGCGGCCGCAGCACGGACCTGGTCGTCCGCGTGAACGGCCGCCAGGTCCCGGAGAAGGGCTCCACGGTCCACGTGGTGCCCCGCGGCGGCGAGACGCACGTCTTCTCGACGTCGACGGGCGAGCGCCTCTCCGACTGACGCAGGTCACCACGGCTGCACCGAAGCGGCGGGCTCCCCGGGGACCCCGCCGCTTCCCCGTCCCCCCACCGGACCGCCGGACCCACCCGCGGAGAGGCAGGCCCGGCGGAGCCGGGCACCCGCGAAGCCCGGCGGAGCCGGCCCCCGCCGCCGGTACCGGCCGGCACCCGGCACGGCACCCGGCACGGGACCCGCACCGCCACCGCATTGCGCCACCCGGCCCCCTCCGGTCGCCGGAGCACCGGCACCCCGGCAGCGTGGGCCACATGGCTCCGGTCCCCCTCCCGATCTGCGCCCCGCCCCCGCGCCCGCGCCTCGCCGCACCGCCGCCGAGCCGCGTGCCGCTGCTCGCCGTGTGCCTCGCGTACACCGCGCTCCAGCTCCTGGCCGTCGTACCCGGCAGCCCCCTCGGCTGGGACGAGACCGTGTACGTCAGCCAGGTCAGCCCCCAGGCCCCGGCCGCCTTCTTCAGCGCCCCGCGCGCCCGCGGCATCACCCTCCTCGCCGCGCCGGTCACGCTGGTGACCACCGGCACCACGGCCCTGCACGTCTGGTTCGCGCTGCTCTCCGGCGCGGCCCTGTACCTCGCCTTCGCCGTCTGGCGCCCGCTGCTGCCCTCCCCCGTCGTCACCACCGCAGCCGGCCTCTTCGCCGGCCTGTGGGTGACGCTGCTGTACGGCCCCCAGGTCATGCCCAACCTGTGGGTGGCCTTCGGCGTCCTCGCCGCCGTCGGCTGCTTCCTCCGCTGCCTGCCCCGCCGGCCCGCCGACCCCCTGGCCGCCGTCGCCGGCCGCGCGTACGGGGCCGGCTCCGCGTACGCCCCGGGCTCCGCCTACCGCACCGACCAGCCGCACGCCACCGGCCTCCCGTACGGCACCGCCCGCGCCTACACCACCGACCTCCCCTACGGCACCGCCCGCGCCTACGGCCCCCCGGCCGCCCGCACGCCCGGCGGCCGGGCCCGCCCGCTGGCCGGGCTCGCCGCCGCCGCGGCCCTGGTCGCGCTGATGCGCCCGGCCGACGCCCTCTGGCTCCTCCTCCCCCTCGCGGCCGTGGCCCTCTGGCGCCGCGCCCCCCTCGTCCTCGCCGTGCTCTGCGCGGGCCTGGCCGTCGGCGGCGCCGAGTGGGTGGTCGAGGCGTACGTCCGCTACGGCGGCCCCGCCGCCCGCCTGCACCGGGCCGGCGAGATCCAGGGCGGCTTCGGCTGGCACCCGGCGTTCGCCGACCAGGTGCGGGCCCTCACCGACGGCCGCACCCTCTGCCGCCCCTGCGAGGGCGCCGTGCGCCGTCCGCTGCTCGCCCTGTGGTGGCTGCTGCTGCCCGTCGCCACCGCGGCCGGGCTGTTCCTGGCCCGCCCGCTGCGGCCGGCCCTCGCGGTGGCCACCGCGGCCGCCGCGTCACTGGCCGTCCCGTACCTGCTGCTGCTCGGCTACGCCGCCCCGCGCTTCCTGCTGCCCGCCTACGCCCTGCTCTCGCTCCCCGTCGCGGCCGGGCTGGTGGCGGTCGCCCGCCCGTCCGCCGTGCGGCCCGACGCGGCACGGCCCGCCGGAGGCCGCCCGGGGCGGCCGGCCGCACTCGTCCTCGCGCTGGCCCTCGCCGCCCACCTGGCCGTCCAGTTCGCCGTACTCGACCGCGTCGCCGACCGGGCGCGGGAGAGCGGCGCGGCCTTCGAGCGCGTCCGGGCCGAGCTGCGCCGCCACGGCGTCGTACCGCCCTGCGTCGTGACCGGGTACGAGGCGGTGCGGCTCGGCTACGCGCTGGGCTGCGCCTCCCGCCAAGTCGGCGGCCACGACGGCAGCATCGAACCCGCCGGCCTCCAAGCGGCCGCCCTCACCCGCCCGGTGGCGCTGCTCACCGCCGACGCCGGTCCGCCGCCCCGGTACGCACGGGACTGGGACGAGGTGCCGCTGCCGCCCCTCCCCGGGACTCCGGAACTCCGGGCCCTCCTGTCGCCCAGTACGACGAATACCCCGGCAGAACGGGCGCTTTCGAGCCCCGTGCGTCAACAGCCCATTCGAAAAGCCACGTCGAACCATCCCTCAACAGGGTGACTAAATGTCGCCAAATCTTCACCGAGCGCTACTCTCGCCCTCGTGACCCACACTGCCCGCCGTATCGGCCGATCCCTCGCCCTGGTCCTGCCCGTCGTCCTGGTCCTGTCCGGGACCCTCGCGGTCACCATGGTCCCCTGGGCCGACAACGCCCCGTCCCAGATCCTCACGGCCTCCGCCGAGAACGTCTCCGTGCCGGCCAAGTCCCGTGCGCCGCAGGACGTTCTGCGCGAGAAGCTCCTCGGCGAGCTCCAGGCCAAGAAGGACCCCGGGCTCGTCCTGACCCACCTCCAGCAGGAGGTCGACCGCAGGCCCTCGCTCGCCGAGTACTGCGGCGGGATCGCCCGCGCGCTGGGCCGCGCCGCCGTGAACATCTACGGGCCCACCAAGGCGCAGACGTACGCGCGCCCCGTGTGCGACACCTCCTTCGCCTCCGGCGTGGCCTCCTTCGGCTGAACCGGCCCCGTACGGAACTCCGTCCGGGACTCCGTACGGGCGCTCCGTACGGACCCCACGGCGGCAGCCGAGTCCGCCGCGCCCCCCGCACGGTGGCGGCCCGGGCCCCGAGCACCCGGGCCGCCACGCCGCGGGCACCCGCCCCGCATAGGCTGCGGGGCATGACGGCAGACCCCTCAGCCACCACCGCAGACACCGCGGCCGCGTTCCCCGCCGCCCCGACCCAGGCAGTCGTCCTGGCCGGCGGCCAGGGATCGCGGCTGCGTCCGTACACCGACGACCGCCCCAAGCCGATGGTCGAGATCCCCGGCACGGGCGTGCCGATCATCGGCCACCAGCTGGCCTGGCTGGCGTCCGAGGGCGTCACCGACGCCGTCGTGTCCTGCGGGCACCTCGCCGAGGTGCTCCAGGAGTGGCTCGCCGGGGCCGACCTCCCGCTCCGGGTGACCACCGTGGTCGAGACCGAGCCGCTGGGCCGCGGCGGCGGCCTCAAGTACGCGGCCGCGCACCTCCCGCACGCCGACCGGCCCTGGTACGCGACCAACGGCGACATCTGGACCCGCTTCTCGCTGCGCGAGATGGCCGCCTTCCACGAGGAGCGCGCCGCGACCGCGACCCTCGCGCTGGCCCGGCCGCGCATCCCCTGGGGCGCCGTGGAGACCAACGAGTTCGGGCACGTGCTGGACTTCATCGAGTCGCCGCCGTCGCCGTACCTGATCAACGCGGGCGTGTACGTGTTCTCGCCCGAGTTCGCCTCCCTGCTGCCCGACCGGGGCGACCACGAGCGCACCACCTTCCCGCGGCTGGCCCGCGAACGCCGCCTGGCCGGCTTCCCGTTGCCGCAGGGCGCCTACTGGCGGGCGATCGACACCGCGAAGGACCTCACCGAGGCGGCCAAGGAACTCGCCTCCCAGCGGGGCGCGTAGCCGCCCCGCGGCGGCCCGCCGGGGGCGACGCGAGCACACCGCACCGCAACGCGAAGCCCCGCCACTGCCCGCCACCGCCCGCGGCGGCTTGCGGCGGCCCACTGCGGCCCGCGGGCGGAACGCGAAGGGGCCGGGCGGCGGTACGCGGAAGGGCCCGGCGCACACCCCGTGCGCCGGGCCCTTCCGCGTACCGTGCCGGATCAGCCCAGGAGGCCGCCGACCAGCCCGCCCCGCTGCTCCTGCGGCGGCTCGCTGCCGCTGCCGCCACCGCTGCCGCCCGTGCTCGACCCGCCGGACGAGGTCGGACCGGCCGAGCTCGACGACGGCGTCCGCGGCGAGCTCTGGCGCGGGGACGACTCGGTGCGGCCGGCGCCCTGGGTGGCCGTCGGCGACTGCGCGCCGGACGAGGCGGATTCCCGTACCCGCTCCGGCTTCGTGCGCTCCGCCTTCGGCGCCTTGGTGGCCTCCGCGGACGGCTCGCCGGTCTTCGCCGGCTTCCGGACCGCCTTGCGGGCCTTGCCCGGCTCCGTCGGGAGCGGGGACCCCGGCAGGTAGTTGCTCGGCGCGTCCTCCGGTCCCGGCACGGTGACCACCGTGGTCGAGCGGACCGCGCCGCCCAGCAGGGAGCCGATCAGCAGCGTGAGGCCGACGACCAGGGTGGCCATGACCGCGCCGCGCCGCAGCACCCGGCGGCGCAGCTCGCCCAGCCCGGCACGCGGGCCGAGCGTGCGCCAGGCCTCGCCGGCCAGCCGGCCGTCGAGCGAGTAGACCGGGGCGCCGGCGATGATCAGCGGGCTCCAGGCGGCGAGGTAGATGATGTCCGGCGCGTCGTACGCCGGTACGGTCCGCCAGCTCACGGTCATCAGCAGGGCCGCCGACAGCAGCGTCCCGATGCAGGCCGCGAACCGCTGCCAGAGGCCGAAGACCGTCAGCACGCCCACGATGACCTGGAGGAACGCCACGCTCAGCCCGGCGCCGACCGGGTGGGCCAGCGCGAAGTCCCGCAGCGGCTCGGCCAGCGCCCAGGGGTGGAGGGTGTGCAGCCAGGTGACCATGGAGCCGCGCTCGCCGCCGTCGAAGTACACGGGGTCGCACAGCTTGCCCATGCCGGCGTAGATCGAGATGAAGCCGAGGAACACCCGCAGCGGCAGCAGCACCACGCCGAGGTTCATCCGGCGGCCCGGGAAGTAGGCCTCCACGGCCGGGTCCACGGGGGCCCGGCGGGCGGCGCTGATCTCCGCCACGTCCTGGCCGTACGCGTCGGTGCGCCCGTAGTCGGCGGTGTACCCCGAGTCGTACGGGGCCCCGATGGGACGCCCGAAGTCCCGTACGGGCGTGAGGATCTGGGTGTCGTCGTCCACGGCGGAGCGCTGGCCGACGACCGTCGGCGTCGGCATGGTGTCGTCGCCGAGCTCCACGCGCGGGATGACCTGGGTCGCCGCCCCGCCCCCGGCGTCCGCCCCGGCGCCCCACGAGGTGCGGGCCCCGGCCTCGCGCACGGCCTGGAGCAGCCCGCCGGTGGCCGCCGCGTCACCGCCGGGCCCCGCCTTTCCGCTCCACACGACGGGGGCCCGCCGTCGCGCGCCGGCGGCGGCACCGGCCACGGCGCCGGCACCTGCGGCGCCGAGGACGGGCATCCTGGCGGGGGCCGCGCCGGCCTTGGGCCGCCCCTTGGGGGCGAGCTGCACGCGGAAGCTGGCGTGGTTGACGATGACCTGCGCGGGGTCGCACGGCACCTTGACCATGCTCAGCGAGGGCTGGTCGTCGAACCTCGGCGTTCTGGTGTCCACACTCATCTAACCGAGTGATGAGTGTTTAGGACACTGCCTTGACAGCAGGGATATGTCCGAGACCCGTCAAGATCCGGCCACCTTGACCCGCCGGGGAACGCGTGAACGAACCCCGGTCGCCCCGCCTGCCTCCGCGACCTGCGCGCCCCCGCCAGAGCGCGGGCGCCGACATTCTTGTCCGCACGAGCGACGGCACCCTAGGGTCAAATTCATGAATCTCCTGATAACCGGTGGAGCCGGATTTATCGGCTCGCATTTCACCGCCTTCGCACTCGGCGGCGGACCGCACTTCACCCAGGACGTCCGTGTCACCGTGCTGGACAGCCTGACCCGGTCGGGCAATGCGGCGAATCTCGATTCCGTGGCCACCGACCAGAGATTCCGCTTCGTCCACGGCGATATCCGCGACGCACGGCTCGTCGACCGGGTCGTGCAAGGGCACGACGCGGTGGTGCACTTCGCTGCAGAAACCCACGTGGATCGCTCCATCACCTCGGCCGGCCCGTTCGTGGCGACCAATGTGGTGGGTACGCAGGTACTGCTGGATGCCGCCCTGAGGCATTCCGTCGGACGCTTCGTCCACGTGTCCACCGACGAGGTCTACGGATCCATCAGCGACGGATCGTGGTCGGAGTCCAGCCCACTGAAGCCCAACTCGCCCTACGCTGCGTCCAAAGCGTCCGCCGACCTCCTCGCGCTCTCCTACCAGCGCACGCACGGCTTGGACGTCGTCGTCTCCCGCTCCTCGAACACGTACGGGTCGCGCCAGTTCCCCGAGAAGCTGATACCGCTTTTCCTCACCAATCTGATGGAGGGATTGTCCGTCCCCCTCTACGGCAGCGGGCAGAACGTCCGCGACTGGCTGCACGTGTCCGACCATTGCCGAGCCATCGCCCTGATACTCCACTGCGGACGGTCCGGAGAGGTGTACAACGTCGGAGGCGGTACGGAGCTGACCAACGAGGATGTCACCGCGCGATTGCTGAGCGCCTGCGACGCCGGATGGGACATGGTCGACCGGGTTCCGGACCGGAAAGGGCACGACCTGCGGTACTCACTCGACACCCGGAAGATAGCCGCCGAGCTCGGATACGCCCCACAGAGGAAATTCGACGAGGCGATCGAAGAAACGATCAGGTGGTACCGGGACAACCGTTCCTGGTGGTACCCGCTCAAAGCAGCGGCGGCTCTGACGTGACCGCCCGATGGCTCGTCACCGGCGCGGGCGGCATGCTGGGCCGCGACCTCGTCGGCGTCCTGCGCGCCAGGGGCCACGACGTCACCGCGGCCACCCGCGCCGACCTCGACATCCGCGACGCCTCGGCCGCCCTCCGCTGCGTCGCCGGGCACGACGTGGTCGTCAACGCCGCGGCGTGGACGGATGTCGACGGCTCCGAGCGGAACGAGGCGGCGGCTACCACGGTCAACGGAGCCGGTGTCGGCAACCTGGCCCGCGCCTGTGACGCTCACGGCGCCAAGCTGATCCAGGTGTCCACGGACTACGTCTTCTCTGGCGAGCACGCCTCGGGAAGGAACACCACCTACACCGAGGACTCCCCGACCGGGCCGGTCAACGCGTACGGGAGGAGCAAGCTCGTCGGAGAACGCGCCGTCGCGGAGCTGCTCCCGCACAGCGGATACGTCGTGCGCACGTCGTGGCTGTACGCGGGTCACGGCAGGAACTTCGCGACCACGATGCTGGACCTGGCCGCTCGCCAGGAAACCGTGCAGGTCGTCACCAACCAGCGCGGACACCCGACCTGGTCCGCAGCCCTGGCCGGCCGCCTGGCCGAGGCGGGCACCAGGGCGATCGCCGGCGCCCTGCCTCCAGGCACCTACCACGGCACCGGGACGGGGCACACGACCTGGTTCGAACTCGCGAGAGCGATCTTCGAGCTCTCCGGACTCGACCCGGAACGGGTTCGGCCCACGACCTCCGGCTCACTCGGGCGTCCGGCCAGGAGGCCGGAGCGCTGCGTCATGAGCCAGGACCGCTGGCGGACGGCGGGCCTGCCGCCGCTGCCGCCTTGGCGGGACCAGCTGGCCGCCGCGCTACGGACCCCCGACTTCGCCCGCCGGTCGGCGCTGGCCCGCCTCTCCCTCCCGCACGACACAGGCCGCATAGTCCGGAAGGATCCCCGACGCTCGCGCGGCAGCCAGTGACGGGGCCGCCGAATCGCGCTCCGAGAGCACGGGCCGGTCCGTCGGCCAGTCGATGGCCAAGGCTGTGTCCAGGGGGTCTATCGCGTGCTCCAAGTGCGGCGCGTAGGTCTGGGAGCTCAGGTAACACAGCGTCGCGTCGTCGGTGAGGGCACAGAATCCGTGCCCCAGCCCCGCCGGTATGTACAGCGCCGTGCGGTCGACGTCGTCCAGCCGCACGGCCTCCCACCGCCCGAAACCGGGGGAGCCCACGCGCAGGTCCACGACCACGTCCAGCACGGCGCCGCGGACACACGTCACGTACTTGGCCTGGCCGGGCGGCACGTCGGAGAAGTGGATCCCCCGGACGACGCCCTTGGCGGATACGGAGACGTTCGCCTGGGCGACCGCCATGGGGTGCCCCGTCACATCGGCGAGGAGGTCGGGCCGGAACCACTCCAGGAAGGCTCCCCGGGCATCGGTGTGCTGCTCCGGGCCGATCTCCCAGCATCCACTGACCGACAGCTCGGAGAACCTCACGGCACCCACCGCCCCCGGAGGGTCAGCCCCGCTTGCGGGCGGCCTCGTACAGGACCACGCCGGCGGCGACACCGGCGTTCAGGGACTCCGCCCCGCCCGGCATCGGGATGCGGACCAGGAAGTCACAGGTCTCGCCGACCAGCCGGCCCAGGCCCTTGCCCTCGCTGCCGACGACGATGACGACCGGCCCGGACAGCGCCTCCAGCTCCTGCACCTCGTGCTCGCCCTCGGCCGCCAGGCCGACGACCGTGATGCCGGCCTTCTTGTAGTCCTGGAGCGCACGGGTCAGGTTCGTGACGCGCGCGACCGGCGTACGGGCGGCGGTACCGGCCGACGTCTTCCACGCACCGGCGGTCATGCCGGCCGCCCGCCGCTCGGGGATGACCACGCCGTGGCCGCCGAAGGCGGAGACGGAGCGGACGATCGCACCCAGGTTGCGCGGGTCGGTGACGCCGTCCAGGGCCACGATCAGCGGGTCCTCGCCGGCGTCGTACGCCTCGGCGGTCAGGTCCTCCGGGTGCGCGTACTCGTACGGCGGCACCTGGAGCACGAGGCCCTGGTGGTTCAGCCCGCCGGTCATCCGGTCGAGCTCG
This sequence comes from Streptomyces sp. NPDC101132, assembly GCF_044759225.1. Classification (NCBI taxonomy): domain Bacteria; kingdom Bacillati; phylum Actinomycetota; class Actinomycetes; order Kitasatosporales; family Streptomycetaceae; genus Streptomyces; species Streptomyces sp. NPDC101132. The sequence goes on along the minus strand of NZ_JBIVYX010000002.1, from coordinate 74,276 downwards.
GGGCGCGGGGCCTCCATCAGGTTGATGTTGCCGCGCTGCTGGGCGAGCGCGAGGGCCTCGCGGACGCGCTCGTCGTTGTCGATGAACTGCTGGACGTACAGGGTGGTGGCCGGCACGCCGTCGCGCAGCGCCTCGAAGACCGGGTTGCGGCCCACGACCATCTCGCTGGTGCCCTTGGGGCCGCCGCGGCGCGGCGCGGGACGGCGCTTGGCCGCCTGGCGGGCCTTGGCGTTGGAGATGCGGAAGGCCTTGTGGCCCTTGCGGTCCTCGGCCTTGGGCGTGGGGCCCTTGCCCTCGAGGCCCTTGCGCCGCTGGCCACCGCTGCCGACCGTGGCGCCCTTCTTGTTGGACGTGCGGCGGTTCCTGCGCTGGCTGTTCCCGGCCATGACCTACCTGTTTCGTTTCTGCAGACGTGTGTACGTAATGAAGTGTGCCGCCCGGAGGCCCGGGCGGCACCTGTGGACGGCCCCGTGACCGGGCCCGCGGCCGCGGCTAGCGCTGACCGAGGCTCCAGCGGGGGCCGGCCGGGCTGTCCTCGATGACCAGACCGGACTGGTTGAGCTGGTCGCGGATGGCGTCGGCGGTCGCCCAGTCCTTGCGGGCCCGGGCGGACTCACGCTGCTCCAGGACCATGCGCACGAGGGTGTCGACGGCGCCGTGCAGGTCCTCGCCGCGCTCCGCCTCGCCCGCCCAGTGCGGGTCCAGCGGGTCGAGGCCGAGGACGCCGAGCATCGCGCGCACCTCGGCGAGGCGGGCGACGGCGCCCTCCTTGTCGTCGGCGGCCAGCGCGCTGTTGCCCTGCCGGACGGTGGTGTGGACGATCGCGAGCGCCTGCGGGACGCCCAGGTCGTCGTCCATCGCCTCGGCGAAGGCCGGGGGCACCTCGTCGGCGGGCTCGACGGCCTGACCGGCCATCTCGGTCACCCGCTGGCAGAAGCCCTCGATCCGCGCGAACGCCGCGTCGGCCTCGCGCAGCGCCTCCTCGCTGTACTCGATCATCGAGCGGTAGTGCGGGGTGCCCAGGTAGTAGCGCAGGACGATGGGCCGCCAGTTCTTCAGCATCTCGGAGACCAGCACCGAGTTGCCGAGGGACTTGGACATCTTCTCGCCGCTGAGCGTCACCCAGGCGTTGTGCACCCAGTACTTCGCGAACTCGTCGCCGTAGGCCTTGGCCTGGGCGATCTCGTTCTCGTGGTGCGGGAAGATCAGGTCGATGCCGCCGCCGTGGATGTCGAAGGCGGAGCCGAGGTACTTGTGGGCCATGGCCGAGCACTCCAGGTGCCAGCCGGGACGGCCGCGGCCCCAGGGGGTCTCCCAGGAGGGCTCGCCGGGCTTGACGGCCTTCCACATGGCGAAGTCGCGCGGGTCGCGCTTGCCCGTCTCGCCCTCGCCCGAGGGCTGGAGCAGGTTGTCCAGCTCCTGGTTGGACAGCTCCAGGTAGCCGGGGAAGGAGCGCACGTCGAAGTAGACGTTGCCGTCGGCCTCGTAGGCGTGGCCGCGCTCGATCAGGCCGCGCATCATCTCGACCATCTCGGTGACGTGGCCGGTGGCGCGGGGCTCGTAGGTCGGCGGGAGGCAGCCGAGGCCGTCGTAGCCGTCGTTGAAGGCGCGCTCGTTCTCGTACCCGATGGACCACCAGGGGCGGCCCTGGTCAGCCGACTTGGCGATGATCTTGTCGTCGATGTCCGTGACGTTCCGGATGAAGGTCACGTCGTAGCCGCGGTAGGTGAACCAGCGGCGCATGATGTCGAAGTTCAGGCCGGAGCGGATGTGCCCGATGTGCGGGGCGGCCTGCACGGTCGCGCCACAGAGGTAGATCGAGACACAGCCCGGCGTGAGCGGGGTGAAATCGCGGATCTGCCGGGCGCTGGTGTCGTACAGGCGAATAGTCACGGCATCCAGGGTAGTGCTCCTGCGGCAGTGCCCCGCGACCCTTTCGGGGCGCGGGGCGGGTTTGTTGCCGAAGTGCGGCCGGGATTCGTGGCGGACGCGGTGGGGAGTCAGCTCCCGCTCGTGCGGTACACCAGCGCGGTCGCGATGGCGGCGAGGCCCTCGGCCCGGCCGGTCAGGCCCAGGCCGTCGGTGGTGGTGCCGGAGACGGAGACCGGCGCGCCGACCGCGGCGCCGAGCGCCTTCTGCGCCTCCTCGCGCCGCTTGCCGACCTTCGGCCGTACGCCGATGACCTGCACGGACACGTTCCCGATCTCGAAACCGGCGGCGCGCACGATACGGGCGGCCTCACCCAGAAGCGTGACACCGGAGGCGCCCGACCACTCGGGGCGGGAGGTGCCGAAGTGGGCGCCGAGGTCCCCGACGCCGGCCGCGGAGAACAGGGCGTCGCAGGCGGCGTGGGCGGCCACGTCGCCGTCGGAGTGCCCGGCGAGCCCGTAGCCCTCGTTCTCGGGGCCGTCCCAGAGCAGGCCGGCGCACCACAGCTCGCGGCCCTGCTCGAAGGCGTGGACGTCGGTGCCGATGCCGACGAGGGGGATCAGGGGCTGCTCAGTAGGCATCGGTGGCCCTCCTGCGGGCGAGTACGGCCTCGGCGAGCACGAGGTCCAGCGGGCGGGTCACCTTGAAGGCCTCCTCGTGCCCGGGCACGAGGACGACGGGCACGCCGAGCAGCTCGACGAGCCCGGCGTCGTCCGTGGCGCCCTCGCCGCTGACGGCGGTCTTCTCGTGGGCGCGCAGCAGGGTCTCGCGGTCGAAGCCCTGCGGTGTCTGCACGGCGCGCAGGCGGGCGCGCTCGGGCGTGGCGACGACCGGCTCGGGCTCGCCGCCGGTGCGCGGCTCGACCTCCTTGACGGTGTCGGCCAGCGGCAGCGCGGGCACGACGGCGGGGGCGCCGTCGCGGACGGCCTCGACGACGGCGTCGACGGTGTCGACGGGCACCAGCGGGCGGGCTGCGTCGTGGACCAGTACGGAGGTGACGTCCGCCGGGAGGGCCTCCAGGCCCAGGCGCACGGACTCCTGGCGGGTCTCCCCGCCGGGCACGACCAGGAAGTCGGTGCGCTCGGGCAGGGCGTGTTCGTCGAGGAGGTTCCGCACCTCGGCCGCCCCGTCGGGCGGGGCGACCACGACGACGACGCCGACGGCGCGGGAGCGCGCCATGGCCCGTACGGCGTGGATGAGCATCGGGATGCCGCCGAGGGTGCGCAGCGCCTTGGGGGCGCCGGGCCCCAGGCGTACGCCGCGGCCGGCCGCGGGGATCACCGCGGCGGTCCTCCCGCGGCTGCCGCCGGGGGTGTCCCCGGTGGTGGCGGGACGCGTTACGTCAGACATGCATGGCTCCGGACAGTGACGTCGTCGTGACATCGGTGGGGCGGCCAGGTTTGTCGCCTCGGCCGACGTGGGTATGGCCTGAAGGTGCCGGGCACGATGCCCTGACCGGGGCCCCTTCCGTGACGACCGGTCAAGCTGGCTGCCCGGGCCCGGCACGCCAGGGAGAGACGCTTCAGGGAACACGCGGGGCGGCGGCGGGCGCTCGCCCTGCGGGGAGTACAGCTGCGGGGAGTACGGCGAGTACGGGGTCGGAACCGGCGACGCGGCCGGACCCGGTGAGGTCGGACCCAGGGCCGGCCTCGGTGCGGGACCGGGGGCGGCTCCGGGTCGGACGCAGACATGCCGCAGCGCCCGGCGACAGAAGGACTGTCATCGGGCACCGCGGCACAACTGTCGCGCCTGGACGCAGGAACGCGTCAGGACGCGAGGACCTCGTCGAGGAGAGCCTCGGCCTTGTCCTCGTTGGTGTTCTCAGCGAGCGCCAGCTCGCTGACCAGGATCTGACGGGCCTTGGCGAGCATGCGCTTCTCGCCCGCCGACAGTCCGCGCTCGCGCTCGCGGCGCCACAGGTCGCGCACCACTTCGGCGACCTTGATGACATCGCCGGACGCGAGCTTCTCCAGGTTTGCCTTGTAGCGACGGGACCAGTTCGTCGGCTCTTCGGCGTACGGCGCACGCAGCACCTCGAAGACCCGGTCCAGCCCGTCCTGGCCGACCACATCGCGAACGCCGACGAACTCCGCATTGTCCGCGGGCACACGCACCGTCAGGTCGCCCTGGGCGACCTTGAGCACCAAGTAGGTCTTGTCCACGCCTTTGATCTGGCGAGTTTCGATGGCCTCGATCAGCGCGGCCCCGTGATGGGGATAGACCACGGTGTCGCCAACCTTGAACGTCATGTGACAGGTACCCCTTCCGTGGCTATCAAGAGTAACACGAGAACGGACTGTTCTGAATGGCGTTTCCGCAGGTCAGGGCATATCTCGGGGCTTGACAACACAGACGCGTACGTGCTGCGGAGGGCTTCCGGAGGGGGGTATTCGCAGGTCGGAGCGGCTGTGCGCACGAGGCGAAACGACCACGTTACACCTCCCGGGGGACCCGCACGAGGTGACGTACGTCCCGTTTTGCGTGGTTCGAAGCCGCGAAACGGAAGTACTCCGTTCGACTGGCGCACACCTGTCCCGGGTGCAATCCCGAATTGATCACGGAGGCCGCCGTGAAGCCGATCACGCTCCCGCTCCGGTGAAATGCCGGCCGGCGGAGGAAGAGATCCGGAAGACACCGCGGTAATTGATCACACGCGTTTTGTGAGCGCTATGTGAAGGCACGCGGGAAAGGAAGATCGGGGAGCCGGCCGGGAGGCGCTCCGCGCGGCGCGGAGGGTCGGGTGCGGACGCGGGGTGGCGGCTCGGTAACCTAAGCCCGCTGACACACCCTTAGGGCGGCTTTACCTGTCCAGGCAGAGCCCCCGTTCCGCCTAGACCGTCCTTCGTCCAAGGAGTTGCCGCCGCCGTGAGCCGCAGCCTTCGACGCGGCGCCCTTGCCGCCGCCGCCCTCGTCCTCTCGATCGGATCGCTCGCCGCCTGCGGCGCGGGCAACGACGCGCAGACCCTGCAGATCAAGCCGGACAACGCCGCGGCCGAGAAGGGCGACATCCAGGTCCAGAACGCCCTGGTGATCACCCAGCCCGTGCGCGAGGCCAAGGGCCCGGCCGTCGTCTCCGCGACGCTCTTCAACAACGGCACGGCCCCCCAGACCCTGGACGCCATCACCCTTCCGGGTGCCTCCGGGACCGTGAAGCTGAAGGCCGCCGAGGGCTCCGGCAAGATCGTCGTGCCCGGTGGCGGCTCCATCATCCTGGGCGGCAAGGGCAACGCCTCCGCCGTGATCGAGAACGGCCGCGAGGGCCTGGAGAACGGCGCCGCGCAGGAGGTCGTCTTCCAGTTCAGCCGGACCGGCGACGTCGGCCTGGAGGCCTTCGTCGTCCCGGCCACCGGCTACTTCGGCGAGTACGGCCCGTCCGAGCGCCCGGCCCTGCCGTCCCCGAGCACGTCGCCCAGCCCGTCCGCCTCCGCCTCGGGCGAGGCCGGCGGCCAGGCCACCCCCTCGCGCTCGGCCGGCACGCCGTCCGGCACCAGCGCCACCCCCTCGGGCTCGGCCTCGCACGCCGCCGGTCACTGACGCACCGCCCGTACGGGCACGCGGAAGGGCCCCCACCCGGCAGCGGGTGGGGGCCCTTGCCCGTACGTACGCACCTGGCCGGCCGGCACGGGTCACGCGCCGGGGGCGGCCTACGGCTCGAACTTGTAGCCCAGGCCGCGGACCGTGACCAGGTAGCGCGGGGCGCCCGGGTCCGGCTCGATCTTGGCTCGCAGGCGCTTCACGTGGACGTCGAGGGTCTTGGTGTCGCCGACGTAGTCCGCGCCCCACACCCGGTCGATCAGCTGCATGCGGGTCAGCACGCGGCCCGCGTTGCGCAGCAGCATCTCCAGGAGGTCGAACTCCTTCAGCGGCAGGTCGACCTTGGCCCCGCCGACCGTGACCACGTGGCGGTCGACGTCCATCCGCACCGGCCCGGCCTCCAGCGCGGCGGGGGTGACCTCCTCCGGCTCGCCGCGGCGGCGCAGGACCGCGCGGATGCGGGCGACCAGCTCCCGCGAGGAGAAGGGCTTGGTGACGTAGTCGTCGGCTCCTATCTCCAGCCCGACGACCTTGTCGATCTCGCTGTCCTTGGCGGTGACCATGATGACCGGCACGTTCGAACGGCCCCGCAGCTGACGGCAGACCTCCGTGCCCGGCAGTCCGGGCAGCATCAGGTCGAGGAGGACCAGGTCGGCGCCGTTGCGCTCGAACTCGTCCAGGCCGTCGGGCCCGGTCGCGGCGATGGCGACCTCGAAGCCCTCCTTGCGGAGCATGTAGGAAAGGGCGTCGCTGAAGGATTCCTCATCCTCGACGACGAGCACTCGGGTCACGGAAGGACCTCCGGGGCAGGGATGGCTGTTACTTGGTGGGACTCGGTGCGGTGGTCGGCGGATGCCGGTCCGGCGGTCGGCCGCTTCGGTTCGGCCGCGGCCTCGGGCAGCCGCAGCGTGAAGGTGGAGCCCTGGCCTTCGCTGCTCCACACCGTGACCTCGCCGCCGTGCGAGGCGGCCACGTGCTTCACGATGGCGAGGCCCAGGCCCGTACCGCCCGTGGCGCGGGAACGGGCGGGGTCGACGCGGTAGAAGCGCTCGAAGATGCGCTCCCGGTCCTTCTCGGGGATGCCGATGCCCTGGTCGGTGACGGCGATCTCGATCAGGTCCCCGCCGGGCGCCGCGACGCGGCGGCCGGCTATGCCCACGCGGGTGCGGGCCGGGGAGTAGTTGACGGCGTTCTCGACGAGGTTGCCGAGGGCGGCGGCGAGCTGGCCGCGGTTGCCCCAGACCCGCAGGTCGGCGGTGCCGCCGGCGGCCATGGTGATCTGCTTGGTGGAGGCGGTGTGCCGGCAGCGGTCGATCGCCTCGGCGACCAGGGTGTCCACCCGGACCGGCTCGGCGTCCTCCAGGGGGTCGTCGTTCTGGACCCGGGAGAGGTCGATGAGCTCCTGGACGAGGTTGGTGAGGCGGGTGGCCTCGATCTGCATGCGTCCGGCGAAGCGGATGACGGCCTCCGGGTCGTCCGAGGCGTCCATGACGGCCTCGGACAGCAGGGAGAGCGCTCCCACGGGCGTCTTCAGCTCGTGCGACACGTTCGCGACGAAGTCGCGGCGCACGGCCTCGATGCGGCGGGCCTCCGTGAGGTCCTCCACCAGCAGCAGCACCAGGCGCGAGCCGAGCGGCGCCACCCGGGCGGAGACCGCCAGGGCCTCGCCGCGGCCGGTGCCGCGCCGGGGCAGGTCCAGCTCGACCTGCCGTATCTCTCCGTCCCTGCGGGTGTCGCGCGCCATGTGGAGCATCGGCTCGACGGCGAGCTTGCCGCCGCGCACCAGGCCCAGCGCGTACGCGGCCGAGCTGGCCTTCACCACGCTGTCGCCCTCGTCGAGCACCACCGCCGAGGAGCGGAGCACCGAGAGCACGGTGTCGACGCCGGGCGGGAGCACCGCGTTGAGATCGGGGCGCATGGAGCTCCGCGTGGGGCGGGCCTGGTCGCGCTCGCTCCAGCGGAACGCCAGCATGGCGATCACGCCGGTGCACAACCCGGCGATCGCTGCCGCTGCGGCGACCGCCGCGTTCACGTCCATGCATCCAGGTTAAGCAGGCACGACGACAGTTCCACAGCCGTTCGGGTGGCACCTCGAACAGTCGTCGCCCAGAGTTCACCGTGACGACCGTACTGATTCACTTGTGGTGCCGGAGTCCGACGCGTGGGCCGCGCACCGTGGGAGCGTGGGGGTCGAAGCGACACGAAACCCCCGGCCCCCGGCAGTAACGAAGAGAGGGACACCCATGCGGGACGCGTACCACGAGGAACTGGACTCGATCGGCGACGGCCTGGTCGAGATGGCCCGGCTCGTCGGTTCCGCGATCGGGCGGGCCACCACGGCCATGCTCGACGCCGACCTGAAGCTCGCCGAGAGCGTGATCGCCGCTGACCAGAAGATCGACGACCTCCAGCACGACCTGGAGGCCCGCGCCATCGCCCTGCTGGCCCGCCAGCAGCCCGTCGCCACCGACCTGCGCATCGTCGTGACGTCCCTGCGCATGAGCGCCGACCTGGAGCGCTCCGGCGACCTGGCGCAGCACGTGGCGAAGCTCGCCCGGCTGCGGTTCCCCGACACGGCGGTGCCGCGGGACCTGCACGCCACGATCCTGGAGATGGGCCAGCTGGCCCAGCGGCTGATGGCCAAGGCCGCCGAGGTGATCATCACCAAGGACGTCGACCTGGCGATGCAGCTGGAGACGGACGACGACGAGATGGACCAGCTGCACCGCACGCTGTTCCAGCACCTCATGGACGACCGCTGGAAGCACGGCATCGAGACGGCCGTGGACGTGACGCTGCTGGGCCGCTACTACGAGCGGTTCGCGGACCACGCCGTGTCCGTGGCCAAGCGCGTGGTGTACCTGGTGACGGGCGAGCACGCGGACGAGCTGCAGACGCCGGTGGAGGCGTCCTGACCGTCTCCCGGCCGTGCACGTCGCCACTGCGCCAGTGCGCCGTTGACGCGCCCTCGGGGCTGGGCATGAATGGGGCAGGGCAGTACGCGCGTACGCCCTCCTAGGAGGAACCATGGCCGATTCCCCCGTACCGATCACCCCGGAGCAGGAGCAGCAGCCGCCCGCCGCGCAGCCGCTCCGGCTCCCGCTGCTCGCGGCCTGCGGCTGCGGCTCGGGCTGCGGCTGCGGCTGCCAGTCCGGCGCGCCGTGCCAGTGCGGCGGCTGACCGGCGCACGTGCGCGACGGAGGGCCCTGTCCGGCTGACCCCGGCCAGGGCCCTTTCCGCCAGGAAGCCCCGGCCGGCTTGCGGCCGGCACGCGGGCCCCGCCCCGGGTCATCGGCGCCCGCCGGCACTCCCCCGTTCGGCTCCGCCGATCCCCGCGTCGGCCCGCGCACGCACCGGCACGAAGAAGCCCCCCACCCGACGGACGAAACCGCCGGCTGAGGGGCCCCGAAACGCTTCCGGACTACTTCTTACCCTGGTTCTTGACCGCTTCGATGGCGGCTGCGGCGGCCTCGGGGTCGAGGTAGGTGCCGCCCGGGTTGAGGGGCTTGAAGTCGGCGTCCAGCTCGTAGGAGAGCGGGATGCCGGTGGGGATGTTCAGGCCCGCGATGTCGGCGTCGGAGATGCCGTCCAGGTGCTTGACCAGGGCGCGGAGCGAGTTGCCGTGGGCGGCGACCAGGACCGTGCGGCCGGCCAGCAGGTCCGGGACGATGCCGTCGTACCAGTACGGGAGCATGCGGACGACGACGTCCTTCAGGCACTCGGTCCTCGGGCGCAGCTCCGGCGGGATGGTGGCGTAGCGCGGGTCGTCGGACTGCGAGAACTCGGTGCCGTCCGCGAGCGGCGGCGGCGGGGTGTCGTACGAGCGACGCCACAGCATGAACTGCTCCTCGCCGAACTCGGCGAGGGTCTGGGCCTTGTCCTTGCCCTGGAGCGCACCGTAGTGGCGCTCGTTCAGGCGCCAGGAGCGGTGGACCGGGATCCAGTGGCGGTCGGCGGACTCGAGGGCGAGCTGCGCGGTGCGGATCGCGCGCTTCTGGAGAGACGTGTGGACCACGTCGGGGAGCAGACCGGCGTCCTTGAGCAGCTCACCGCCGCGGACCGCCTCCTTCTCGCCCTTCTCGTTGAGGTTGACGTCCACCCAGCCGGTGAACAGGTTCTTCGCGTTCCACTCGCTCTCGCCGTGGCGGAGGAGGATCAGCTTGTACGGTGCGTCGGCCATGCGTACGAGCCTAATGGACGGCAGGTGGCCCTGCGCGCGCCGTCCGGGGGGCGGTCGGGACGGGTCCCGGGACCCGTCCCGGGACCTTCGCCCCGCGGTATCCGGGCCCAATTGAGTGGCGCTTGAATCCGGCTGTACGTAACGTGTCAGCGGTTGGATTGATGCTTACATCGCCGGGGGGATCCAGATGTCCGCTGCCTCGCTCAGGAGAGCCGTCCGCGAGAGCGTCGGCGGACTGCCGCGGGAGTTCTGGTGGCTCTGGACGAGCACGCTCGTCAACCGGCTCGGGGCCTTCGTCGCCACCTTCATGGCCTTGTACCTGACCCTGGAGCGGGGCTACTCGGCCTCCTTCGCGGGACTTGTGGCCGCTCTGCACGGCCTCGGCGGTGTGATCTCCTCCCTGGTGGCCGGCGTGATGACGGACCGCCTCGGGCGCCGGCCCACGATGCTCGCCGCCCAGGCCTCGACCGCCGTCTCCGTGGCCCTGCTCGGCTTCATGCAGCACCCGGCCGCCATCGCCGCCGTGGCCCTCCTGGTCGGCATGGCCTCCAACGCCTCCCGCCCCGCGGTGCAGGCGATGATGGCCGACATCGTCCGCCCCGAGGACCGGGTCCGCGCCTTCGCGCTGAACTACTGGGCCATCAACCTCGGCTTCGCGGTGTCCGCCGCCGTCGCCGGCTTCGTCGCCGAGTACAGCTACCTGGCGGGCTTCCTCGGCGAGGCGGTGCTGACCCTCGTCTGCGCGGTGCTGGTGTTCGTGAAGCTGCCCGAGTCCCGCCCCGAGCGGACCGGCCGCGCGGCGGCCGCGGAGCCCGAGACCCGGCTCGGGACCGTGCTCCGGGACGGCCGCTTCATGGGTGTGGTCGGCCTGTCCTTCCTCATCTCCCTGGTGTTCACGCAGGGCTCGGTCGGACTGCCCGTGGCCATGGGTTCGGCCGGCTTCACCCCCGGCGACTACGGCCTGGTCATCGCGGTCAACGGCTTCCTGATCGTCGCGCTGCAGATCCCGGTCACCCGCTTCATCGAGCACCGCGACCCGCAGCGGCTGCTGGTCCTCTCGGCGCTCCTCGCGGGGTATGGCTTCGGGCTCACCGCCTTCGCCGGGTCCATCGGCGTGTACGCGCTGACGGTGTGCGTGTGGACGCTGGCCGAGATCATCAACTCCCCCACCCAGATGAGCCTGGTCGTCCGCCTCTCGCCGGTGCACGGCCGGGGCCGCTACCAGGGCGTGTACACGCTGAGCTGGGCGGTCGCGTCGCTGGTCGCGCCGCTGATGGCGGGGTACGTGATCGACCGCTTCGGCGCCGGGTGGCTGTGGGGCGCGACCGCGGTGCTGGGCACGGTGGCCGCGGCCGGGTACTGGGCGCTGATGCGCGGGCTGCCGGCGGGCGACGCGCACGCGGTCGCGAAGGGCACGAGCACCGCGGCGGCGGACCGTGAGGACCTCGCGGCCGGTACGGAGAGCCGTACCGGCGTCTAGGCCGTGTCTTTCGGATCAGGCCGGGCCCGGTCCGCAGGACGGGCCCCTAGTCGGCCCGCGTGGGCTCCGCCGGGGACGCGTCCCCGGCGGGGGGCTTCTCCGTGAGGTGCCGGAAGGCGTCCAGGTTGCGCGTCGACTCGCCGCGCGAGGTGCGCCACTCGTACTCGCGCCTGATGGCCGAGGCGAAGCCCAGCTCCAGCAGGGTGTTGAAGGAGCCGTCCGCCCCCTCCAGGACCGAGCCGAGGACACGGTCCAGCTCCTCCGGGGTGACCACGGCCAGCGGCAGCCGTCCGGCCAGGTAGACGTCGCCCAGGTGGTCGACCGCGTAGCTCACGCCGTACAGCCGGAGGTTGCGCTCCAGCAGCCAGCGGTGGACCCCGGCCTCGTTCTCGTCGGGGTGCCGGATGACGAAGGCGTTGACCGACAGCGAGTGCCGGCCGATCCGCAGCGAGCAGGTCGTGGACAGCTTCCGGGTGCCGGGGAGCTTGACGACGTACGAGCCGGGCTCGGGGTTCTCCCACTCCAGGCCGGCGTCGGCGAGGGTGCTCTCGATGGTCTGCGCGGCGGTCAGCGCGGGGTCAGCCATGGTGGGAGCGTACGCGACGGCGGTGATCATGCATCGCCGCGGTGTACACGTCCGCCGTGCCGGCCGCCGCCGTGTCCCAGCCGAAGAACCGCGCGTGCCGCGCCGCCTCGCGGCCCATCCGCTCGGACAGCCCGGGGTCGTCGGCGAAGCGCTTGAGCCGGTCGGCGTAGTCCACCGGGTCGTGCCCGGCCACGAGGAAGCCCGTCACCCCGTCGTTCACCGCCACCGGCAGTCCGCCGACGGCCGCGGCCAGCACCGGGGTGCCCGCGGCCTGCGCCTCGATGGCGACCAGCCCGAAGGACTCGCTGTACGAGGGCATCACCAGCACGGACGCGGCACGGAACCAGTCGGCGAGCTGGTCCTGGCCGACCGGCGGGTGGAAACGGACGAGGTCGGCGATGCCGAGCCTGGCGGCCAGCTTCTGGAGGCCCTCCGGCTTCGCCAGGCCGCTGCCGCTGGGCCCGCCGACCACCGGCACCAGCAGCCGGCGGCGCATGGCCGGCTCGCGGTCGACCAGCTCGGCCACCGCGCGCAGCAGCACGTCCGGGGCCTTGAGCGGCTGTATGCGGCCGGCGAAGAGGGGTATGAGCGCGTCCTGCGGCAGGCCGAGGCGGGCGCGGGCGGCGGCGCGGCCGTCGCCGGGGGTGAAGCGGTCGAGGTTGACGCCCGGGTGCACCACGGCCACCTTCGCCGGGTCCGCCTCGTAGTGGCGCACCAGCTCGTCGGCCTCCTCTGCGGTGTTCGCGATGAGGCGGTCGGCGGCGGCCACGATCTGGGTCTCGCCGATGACGCGGGCGGCGGGCTCGGGGGTGTCGCCCTCGGCCAGGGCGGCGTTCTTGACCTTGGCCATGGTGTGCATGGCGTGCACCAGCGGCACGCCCCAGCGCTCGGCGGCCAGCCAGCCGACGTGGCCGGACAGCCAGTAGTGGGAGTGGACCAGGTCGTAGTAGCCGGGGCGGTGGCCGGCCCAGGCCTGCATCACGCCGTGGGTGAAGGCGCAGAGCTGCGCCGGCAGCTCCTCCTTCTTCAGGCCCTCGTACGGTCCGGCGTCCACGTGGCGCACGAGCACGCCCGGCGCCAGCTCGACGACGGGCCGCAGCCCGCCGGAGGTGGCCCGGGTGAAGATCTCGACCTCGATGTTGATGGCGGCCAGCCGCCGGGCCAGCTCGACGATGTAGACGTTCATGCCGCCCGCGTCGCCGGTGCCCGGCTGGTGGAGCGGCGAGGTGTGCACGCTGAGCATGGCCACGCGGCGGGGCTTGCGGTGGTGGTTGCCGACCGGGAGGCGGAGCCGGGACGGGGGTGCGACCCCGAGGGCGGAGCGGTCGGGGGCGAGCCTGCCGCGGAACCGGGACACGTACTGGGTCACGTGGCGGTCCTCTCGCTCGGGGCATGACGGAAGGAGGGCCGGCCCTGCGCCCTCGGTGGGTGCAACCCGCTCGGGGGCTCCCGCATTTCCACTTTGCAGACTTTTTATGGGCGGGGCGCGGCGGGGCGGGCCGCCGGGGCCCGGACCCGACGGGGCGGGCGGGCCGCGGGAGTCCGGCACGAGCGCGGCGGGCGGGCCGCCGGGGCCCGGCACGGGCCGGTCCCACCTGCGCTTACCCTCGATCCATGGCCCCCCGCACCCCTCCCCCGAACCGACCCGTGGGCACGGTCACGCGCGGGACCACCAACCCGAACCGGCTGCGCCGCATGGACCGCTGGATCGCGGCCTCGCACGGGGCCGCCCTGCGCCGCGCGGACGCACCCGTCGCCGTGGACCTCGGGTACGGGGCCGCGCCCTGGACCGCGGTGGAGCTGCTGGCGCGACTGCGCGAGGCGGCGCCCGCGGTACGGGTGGTGGGCATCGAGATCGAACCGGCGCGGGTGACGGGCGCGAAGCCGTACGAGCGGGACGGACTCGTCTTCCGGCACGGCGGGTTCGAGGTGCCGCTGGACGACGGCGAGCGCCCGGCGCTGATCCGGGCGGCGAACGTCCTGCGCCAGTACGACGAGGAGCGGGTGGCGGAGGTCTGGGCGCGGCTGTGCGCTCGGCTGGCCCCGGGCGGGCTGCTGGTGGAGGGGACCTGCGACGAGATCGGCCGGCGGCACGTGTGGGTCGCGTTGGGGCCCGAGGGGGCTCGTACGGTGACCTTCGCGACCCGGCTGGGCTCCCTGGAGCGTCCTTCCGACCTGGCCGAGCGCTTGCCCAAGGCACTGATCCACCGCAACGTTCCGGGGGAACCGGTGCACGCGTTCCTGCGTGACTTCGACCGGGCGTGGGCCGCGGCCGCTCCGTACGCCTCGCTGGGCGCGCGGCAGCGGTGGATCCGTACGGCGCGCGCGCTGGCGGCGGACTGGCCGCTGGCGGACGGGCCGCGGCGGTGGCGGCAGGGGGAGTTGACGGTGCGTTGGGAAGCCCTGCGGCCGGTGGGTTCCTAGACCGCCGGCGGGGGAAGCGTTGCGTCCGGTGGGGGAAGCGTCGCGTCCGGTGGGTTCTCGGCGACACCTTCGGCTGGGGGTGTCGGAATTCATCCGGGCATGGCAACATCCCCACTGGCGATGAGAAGTTACTGACGGTAAATCAGTTGTAGTTCCGAGGGGGGACTGTGAACCGACGGCGCGGAGCCAGCGCGCTCACACTCATCTGCGCCATGGCCATCCTGTCGGCTCCCGGGCTCACGGGGCTCGCGTACGCCGCCCCGGCGCCCGAGCCGGGCAAGAAGTCCCTCGAAGAGGTCCGCAAGGAGATCGAGGACCTCTACCACAAGGCCGCCGCGGCCACCGACGCGTACAACCTGGCCGAGGGCGAGGCGAAGCGGCAGTCCGACCAGATCGTCGCGCTCGCCAACCAGATCGTGGCCGGGCAGCAGCGGATCGCCGACCTCAAGAACCGGGCCGGCGCCGCCGCCCGCGCCCAGTACCGCACCGGCGGCCTGCCGCCCGGCGCGCAGCTGGCGCTGAGCAACAGCCCCCGGCAGTTCCTCGACGGGGCGGACCGGCTGCGGCAGGGCGAGAAGGCCACGATGGGCGTGATCGCGGAACTCAACCGCACCCAGGACGACTTGACGCGGTACGCGGCCGAGGCGAGCGCGCACTGGCGGACCCTGGAGGCCAACCGCCTGAAGAAGGAGGCCGCGAAGAAGGAGATCGACTCCAAGATCGCGGCGGCCAAGGCGCTCGAGGACAAGCTGGAGGCGGAGGAGAAGGCGCGCCTGCTGAAGCTGGAGCAGGAGCACGCGTACAAGGAACAGTCCAAGTGGCTGGAGTCCGGCGTCCTCAAGGAGATCAACGGCAAGGCCACGGAAGCGGGCAAGGCCGCGATCAGGTACGCGACCGCGCAGATAGGGAAGCCGTACATCTGGGGCGCCGAGGGACCGAAGGGCTACGACTGCTCCGGTCTGACCTCCGAGGCGTGGAAGGCCGCCGGCACCCCGATCCCGCGCACCTCGCAGGAGCAGCTGCGGCTGCTGAAGAAGGTGCCGATCAGGGACATGCGGCCGGGAGACCTGATCATCTACTTCGACGACGCGAGCCACGTCGCCATGTACATCGGCGACGGCGCGATGGTGCACGCACCCCGCCCGGGGCGGCACGTGACGATCGCGGGCGCGGGCTCGATGCCGATCAAGGCGATCGTCCGGCCGGACGCGTAGCCGTGGTGCGGCACCCCGGTCGCGGACCGGGGTGCCCCGCCCGTGGGGGCCGTGTGGGGACCCGGTGCGGAATCCGTATCGCCTGCCGGACCGGATCTCCGCGGGGGCGTGATGTTCGTCATCCCGGATCGGGACCTTTCCCCCGGGATACGGCATATGACGGTGGCCGTTCTCACTTCTCCATTGACGGTTCCGCCGCAGGTACCGCTATGGTCCCCGTCGGAACCCTCGGGGGGAGGGAAGGAACCAAGTCGATGCCCGTACCCGTACCGCGGCAGAGGGATGTCCCGGCCGCGGAGAGCGGTCAGGCCGGTCTGCCCACGCAAGCCCTCACCCTGCTCGTCATCGAGGACGACCCGTCGGGCGGCGTGACCGTACCCGAGATCCTCGACAGCGAGGGCCAGCGCGTCCGTATCCGTACGGCACGCAACCTCACCGAGGCCGAACGGCTGCTCACGCCGGACGTGCACTGCATCCTGCTCGACCTGTGCCTGGCGGACCGCACCACCGCGCCCGCCGACGGGGCCCTCGACACGCTGCGCGAGGTGCTGCGCCTCGCGCCGCGCCACGCGGTGCTCGTCCTCACCTCGGAGTCCGACGCGGAGCGGGCCGCCGAGGCCGTACGGGTGGGCGCCCAGGACTACCTCTTCCGGAACGAGCTGGACGGCCGGCTGCTGAGCCGGGCGATCCGGTACGCGGTCGAGCGCAAGCGGGCCGACATCGCCCAGTACAAGCTTGCAGAATCGAAACTGCGGGCCCAGGAGAACGCCCGGCTGGAGCGCGGCCTGCTGCCCACCCCCCTGCTCCAGGGCTCGGACCTGCGGTTCGCCGCGCGCTACCGCCCCGGCCGCAGCCGCGCGCTGCTCGGCGGCGACTTCTACGACACCGTCCGCACCCCGGACGGCACGGTCCACGCCATGATCGGCGACGTCTGCGGGCACGGCCCCGACGAGGCGGCCCTCGGCGTCGAGCTGCGGATCGCGTGGCGCGCGCTGACGCTGGCCGGGCTGTGCGGCGACGACCTGCTGGCCACCCTCCAGGAGGTGCTGGAGGTGGAGCGGGACAACGAGGAGATCTTCGCGACGCTCTGCACGGTCGACATCTCCCCGGACGGCCGCCGCGCCGGCCTGTGCCTGGCCGGCCACCCGGCCCCGCTGATCGCCCGGCCGGGGCGCCCCGCGCGGCTGCTGCCGTACGAGGACAGCGGCCCGGCACTGGGTCTGCTGCCGCGCGCCCGCTGGCCGCGCAAGCAGGTCGAGCTGGGCGGCACCTGGAACCTGATGATGTACACCGACGGCCTGATCGAGGGCCGGATCGGCGAGGGCCGCGAGCGGCTGGGGCAGGACGGCATGGTCGAGATGATCAACCGGCACCTGCTGGACGGGCTGCGCGGCGAGGACCTGCTGGAGGCCGCCGTCACCGAGGCGCGGCGGCTCAACGGGGGCGAGCTGACGGACGACGTGGCGGTGGTCCTGCTGGACCGCTCGCCGGGCCGCCGCTGACGGACGCGGGGGGCGGCGTACGGGGCGTACGGCCGTACGCAGGACCGCGGTACCGCGGTACCGCGGTGCGCAGTACCGCCGGGGTCCCTAGCGGTTGCCGTTGTAGGGGCCGTACGGGCCGTCGCTGCTGCTGCCCCGGCGGCGCGGGCCGCCACCGCCGCCGACGCGCTGGAGCGCGGGGCGCACGTCGACCATGAACACGATCGTCGCGACCAGGCCGGCGATCATGAGGAAGAGCATCCCCAGGAAGAAGTCGACGAGCACCGTGACGCCGAGGATGATCAGCCAGAACTTCTTGGTCTGCTTGTCGGCCGCGCGGTAGGCGTCCTCCCGGGCCAGCGCCGCCAGGACGAAGGCCACGACGGCGAACACGAGCATGCCGACGTAGACCCACGAGAGGAGCGAGTCGAACCCTGCCATCAACATGCCGTCCACCGCCTACTGGGAAGCCCCACGGAAACCGTCTGACGCGGCCAAGGTACCCCGCGCACCCGAACAACGAACCGGACACCGCGTCCGGTGCCCGGTTCGTGGTGCGGATCCCGCCCGCTCGGACCCGGCCCTCCAGGGGCCAGGCCCTCCCGGGGGCTCAGCCCTCCCGGGACTCCGCCGCGCTCTTCTTGGCAGCCGTCTTGCGCGCCGGGGCCTTGCGGGCCGCCGGCTTGGCCGGCGCCTCGGGAGCCGCCTCCCGCGCCTCGGGCTCGGCGGCCGGGGCGGGCGCCGGGGCCTCGACGACCTCGGCGATCTCGACGATCTCGTCGGCCACCTCGCCGCGCCAGGTGCGGACCGTCTGCTCGCCGTGCTCGGCGACCTTCTCGTACGTCTCACGCGCCCGGACGGCGTACTCGGCGGCCACGCCGACGCCGCGCAGGGCGAGGTCCTGCGCCTGCTCGCCCAGCTTCTTCAGGTCGGCGTCGAAGGAGCCGACCACCTCGGCGAACTTCGCCGTGACGGCGGCCTGGGCCTCCTTGGCGCGCTCCTGCACGGCCTTGGGGTCGGTGTTGCGCACGGCCTCGATACGGGCGGGGGCCTCGGCCCGCAGCTGCTCGATCAGGCCGGGCACCTTGCGGGCCTGCTGGACGGCGAGGTCGGCCGTACCGGCGGCGAAGTAGAGGGGGGTGGGGTCGGTGAGGGTCTTACGCAGGTCATCGGCGATGGCCATGGGTGGTCCTCCCGGATCACATGTGCTGGTTCGTGGTGTCGTCCGCGGCCGCGTTCTCCTTGCGGAACGACTCGTAGATCTGCAGAAGCACCTGCTTCTGGCGCTCGTTGATCGCCGGGTCCGCGAGGATCGCGGCGCGCGTCTCGACCTCGTCCGGATCGCGCTCGTCGAGGATCCCGGCCCGTACGTAGAGCGTCTCGGCGGAGATCCGCAGCGCCTTGGCGACCTGCTGCAGGACCTCGGCGCTGGGCTTGCGCAGCCCGCGCTCGATCTGGCTCAGGTACGGATTGGACACGCCCGCGGCATCGGCCAGCTGACGCAACGACAGCTGCGCCTGGCGCCGCTGCTCGCGCAAGTACTCGCCGAGGTTTCCGACGTTGAGCGTTCCCATGGACCGGATCCTCCCGCACCCCGCTAACTTTTGCAAGCGCTCGCTTGCAAAAGTAGACCTTCCGGGGAGCGCGCGACCGCCGCCGCCCCGCGGTACGACCGCCGGTGAGGCCCCCGATTCGTGCAGTCACCGATTGATCGCCAAGGTGCCGGGTCACGACCGCACCCCGTTCGACCAACGGGCCGGTCAGGGCTCTGCCGCAGTGCGTGGCACCTCCACAACTGCCGTGCGTTCCCTGCCGGTCCGGGCCGTGGGACCGAGGGGGCGGTCCTCAGCCACCCCGACCGGCTCGTGGACGCCGCCGGCCGCCTGCGGGTCGGCGCGGGCATCAACACCCACGACTACCGGGAGCGCGTCCGGCCCTGCTGGAGGCGGGCGCCGACGCGCTGTGCTTCGACTCGTCCGACGGCAGTCAGCCGCGACATCGTCGACGTCCTGGCCGCGTGCGCGCAACGGGGTTGTTGTCAGTGGCGGTTGGCATCATGGTCGTCATGAGCCACAACATCTCGTACTCCACCGCCGACAAGGCCGACGTCCTCGCGTTCCTGGGCAGCAAGGGCGACCTGACGCCGGACCGGCTGCGCAGGCTGGAGGGGATGCGCAGGGACGCGCGGGCGCACCAGGCGGACCTGGACCGCCAGGACGTCGACTGGGGGCTGTCCGTCCCGGACGCCCTGGAGCACCTGATAGCCGGGCACACCGATTCCGACGCCGAGTGCGCGGGGAACGCGTACCACTCGGCCCTGCAGCACATCATCGACCACAACGCCTCGGACCCGTACCACCTGGGCACGTACTCCAAGCCGTCCACGTTCTTCGGCCTGGTGGACGACGAGATGCGGCGCCTCGGGGTGCCGGCCGACCTGCTGCCGCACGGGTTCCTGTACGACGGGCCGCCGGCGGACTTCCCGTTCATCCCGTGCTCGACGGACGGGTACCCGGCCATCGGGCACCTGCCGCTGGCGCGGGCCAAGGCCGCCGCGGACGCGTACCGCGCCGTGCTGGACCGGATGGACCCGGACTTCCGGTACGACGTGCAGGAGCTCGCCGAGAAGCTGGAGTTCGAGCACCAGGAGTGGGAGCGGGCCACCCGGGACATCGACTGGTACACGCAGGACACGCTCTTCTTCCGCCTGGTCTGAGCGCGGCGGGGGCGGTACGGAACTCAGGCGCGGCGGCCCACCACGACCGTCGCGCACCACTCCTCCGACTCCAGGACCGTGGTCTCCAGTCCGGCGCGCCGGAAGGAGTCGGCGGTGCCGGGCGCCTGGCGCGCGCTGGTCTCCACCAGCAGCCGGCCGCCGGGCGCCAGCCAGCGCGGTGCCTCCGCCGCCACCCGGCGCTGGAGTTCCATGCCGTCCGCCCCGCCGTCCAGCGCCGTCAGCGGCTCGTGGTCCCGCGCCTCCGGCGGCAACAGCCCGATCTCGTCGGTCGGTACGTACGGGGCGTTCGACACCAGGATGTCCACCCGCCCCCGCAGCTCCCGCGGCAGCGGCTCGTACAGGTCCCCCTCGAAGACCTCGCCCCCCAGCGGAGCAACGTTTCGCCGTGCGTACCTGACCGCCTCCGGCGCGATGTCCGCCGCGTACAGCTCCGCCGTCGGCTCCAGCCGAGCCACCACCGCCGCACCCACGGCGCCGACCCCGCAGCACAGGTCCAGGACCACGGCGCCGGGCGGAGCCGCCTCGCAGGCCAGCCCCACCAGGAACTCCGTGCGCCGGCGCGGCACGAACACCCCCGGCCCCACCGACCAGCGCCGGCCGCAGAACTCGGCCCAGCCCACGACGTGTTCCAGCGGTTCCCCGGCCGCCCGCCGCCCGACCATCTCGGCGAGCGCGGCGGGTGTCGGGGCGGCGGAGACCAGCATCCGGGCCTCGTCCTCGGCGAAGACGCAGCCCGCCCCCCGCAGGGCGAGGACCACGGAGCCGTAGTCGTGCGGGTGCTCCGGCATTGCGTCTGACATGTGCTTTCTTTCGATCACGTGGTTCCGGCACGCTGCCCGTCGGTGCCGCGGCCTCAGAAGATGTCCGGGCTCCACGGCCGGCGGGCCGTGCGGAACACCGCCTCGGCGAGCGCCGCGGCCCCCGGCGTCCGCTCCTCGATCCGGCCGAGCGTGGCCATCCGTACGGGCGAGGCGTCGCCGAGGTAGAGGGCGCTCAGCTCGGCCACGCCGAGGGCGAGGTCGGGCGCGTCGGTGGTCGGCGCGCACACGGCCCGCTCACCGGTGGCGTCGAGCCGGAAGCGGCCCCCGGCCAGGCCCGCCGGGTCGGCCACGTCCAGGACGAGGACGCCGTGACCCTCGTACGTACGCGCCTCCAGCGCCCGTACGACGTCGAGCAGCCGCACCCACAGCCAGTCGGCGCTGGCGACGATGGACGCGGCGCGCTGGTTCGGCAGCAGGCCGGTGAGCAGGTCGTCCGGCGCGCGGTAGCCCGTACGGATCCTGCGCGCCCAGTCGACCGAGCAGAGGAAGTGCCAGAGCGCGCGCTCGGCGGCCGGGGTGGCGGCGATCAGGTCGCGCACCGTGAGCGTGTTGTCGGGGGTCTTGGCGTCGGTCCACTTGTCGTCGGCGTGGTAGACCGCGAGGCCCTCGGGCTCGCCGTCCGCGGAGCGGTAGACGGCGTAGAAGGGCTCCTTGAAGGGGTGGTAGCTGTTGCGCTCCAGGCCGGTCGCCAGGTTCCACCAGCGGTCGGAGCGGTCGGTGACGCCGGGCTGCCGGGCGCGCAGCTTCTCGTGGACCACGGGACCGGCCCGGCGCGCCCCCGCCGCGTCGGTCAGGTCGATGCGGCCGCCGGCGAGCGAGACGGTGTGCCGCGGGTCGAGACCGGCGCGCGGGACGTCGACCTCCCACTCCGCGAGGGAGGTCGCGACGCCGAAGCCGTACCGGCCGTAGATCGGGTACTCGGCGGCGATCAGGGTGGCGAGGACCTCGCCGCGCGCCTTGGCCGCCGTCAGGTCCGCCGCCATCATCCGGCTGAGCAGGCCCTGCCGGCGGTGGGTCGGGAGCACGACCACACCGGATACGGCCGTGGCCGTCACAGCGGCGCCGCCGGGCACGGTGAGCTGCTGGGCGAAGGACCGGAAGGTGGCGACGCAGCGGCCGGTGTCGGTGTCGAAGGCGCCCTGGCAGCGGGAGAGGTCGGTGTACTTGACCTTCTGCGCGATGTCCTCGGCGGTGACGGCCGGCGGGGTGAGGAAGCCCGTCAGCGTCGTCTGCGTCCACTCCTCGACCTCGGGCTCGGTGATCGTGCGGATCTCAGCGCTCATTCCGGTCACGCTAGGCCGGGCGGTCCTGAACGTCACGCGAATTTCCCCGGCACGCGGTGCGTGTTGGACCGGCCCGGCGGCGGGGCCGGCGGCACGGTCGGCGGGCGGCACGGTCGGCGGGCGGCACGGCGGCCCGGTCGCCGACCGGGCCCGGCGGACGCGCGGGCGGCACGGTCTGCGGGCGGGCGGGCGGCACGGCCCGGCGCCGCCCGCCCTCCCCGGGTCCCGGGCCCCCGGGCCCCCGCCCTCAGGCCGGCAGGCCGGCAGGCCGGCAGGCCTCAGGCCAGCAGGTCGTCCACCTGCGCCTCGCCCTCCCGGTACCGCCGGGTGATCTCGGCGCTGCAGTCGTCCGCGGTGCGCTGGAGCGCCTGGCGGCGCCGGGAGACCTGCTGCTCGTACCGGACCAGCCGGCCGAGCCCCTCGTGCAGTTCGCCGTCGGTCCTGGCGTCCAGGTCCGACAGCTCGACGTCCCCCAGCATCTCGGCCGCCAGCAGCCGGTACTCCTCGCCGTGCGGGGTGCCGAGCGTGACGTGCCGGGCGGAGGTGCCCCGGCTGGAGGGCGCGTCGGCGAGGATCTCCGAGAGCCGGTCCACGACGGGCGCCTCCGGGGCCACCGGCGCCTCGGGGTCGGTACGCCGCGCCAGCTCGGCCCGCAGGATGTCGATGCGCCCCTGGAGCAGGCGGCGCACGTAGCTCAGGTCCGCCTCGTCACGCGTCGCCTCGCGGCGCAGCGTGCGCAGTTCGGGCAGCCGCAGCCGGCCCAGGTCGTGCCGGGGCACGTCCGGCAGCGTGCCGCAGCCGGGTCGCTCGCCGGTGCGCTGCACGGGCGGGCGCGCGGCCGTCGGAACGGGTCCAGAGGGCTGCCCGGCACCGGAAGAACTCATCACCATTGTTGTCCCCTCGCTTGGGCGCACGGCCTGCGTGCATCGTGCCACTGACCGTGGCCCCGGTGCAGGCGCACTCCACCCGATCGGCCCCAGACGGGTGCACGCCTGCTACACAAGTGGTATGCGAGCAGTGGTTCAGCGGGTCGACGGCGCGAGCGTCGTGGTGGCCGGAGAGACGGTGGGCGAGATCGTCGGCGAGGGACTGTGCGTCCTGGTCGGGGTCACGCACGAGGACACCCCGGAGAAGGCGGCGCAGCTGGCGCGCAAGCTCTGGTCGGTGCGGATCCTGGAAGGGGAGAAGTCCTGCTCGGACGTGAACGCGCCGCTGCTGGTGATCTCCCAGTTCACGCTCTACGGCGACGCCCGCAAGGGCCGCCGCCCCACCTGGAACGCGGCCGCCCCCGGTGACGTGGCGGAGCCGCTGGTCGACGAGGTGGTGGCGCGGCTGCGGGAGCTGGGCGCGACGGTGGAGACGGGCCGGTTCGGCGCGGACATGCGGGTCTCGCTGACGAACCACGGCCCGTTCACCGTGCTGCTGGAGGTCTGAGCGGACAGGGGCGACGCGGCGCCCGCGCGCGGACCGGAGGCCCGGCGGCGCTACGGCGCCACGACGACCTCCTGCGCGGCGGCCGTGGTGCCGGCCAGCAGCTCGGCGTCCACCGGGACGTTCCGCTTGACCAGCGCGAGGGCGATGGGCCCCAGCTCGTGGTGGCGCACCGAGGTGGTGACGAAGCCGAGCTGGCGGCCCTCCTCGCCGTCCGACTTCAGCCGCACGGGCGTGCCGTGCGGCGGGAGCAGCACGTCGCTGCCGTCCAGGTGCAGGAAGACCAGGCGGCGCGGCGGCTTCCCCAGGTTGTGGACGCGCGCGACCGTCTCCTGGCCGCGGTAGCAGCCCTTCTGGAGGTGCACGGCCGTGCCGATCCAGCCCAGCTCGTGCGGGATGGTCCGGTGGTCGGTCTCCAGGCCCAGCCGCGGGCGGTGCGCCTCGACGCGCAGCGCCTCGTACGCCAGCAGGCCGGCGGCCGGACCGTGCTCGCGGGCGAAGGACTCCAGCTCCGCGCGCGGGAGGAACACGTCCCGCCCGTGCGGGGTCTCGCGTACGACGTGCTCCTTGCCGGCCTCGACGGCCGACCCGGCGGGCAGGTGGACCACGGCGGTGTCGGCGGTCCGGTCCGCGACCTCGACGCGGTAGAAGAACTTCATCGACTCCAGGTAGGCCGTCAGTGCCTCCTGGGTGCCCGGCTCGACGTGCGCCCAGACGGTCTCGCCGTCGTCGACCAGGTAGAGCGCGTGCTCGATGTGCCCGTTGGCGGAGAGGATCAGCGCCTCGGTGGCCTGGCCCGCGGGCAGGTCGCTGACGTGCTGGGTGAGCAGCAGGTGCAGCCAGCTCAGCCGCTCCGGCCCGGAGACGGTGATCACACCGCGGTGCGAGAGGTCCACGAATCCGCGGCCCTCGGCGAGGGCGCGCTGCTCGCGGAAGAGGTCTCCGTAGTGCGCGGCGACGCCTTCGTCGCGACCCTCGGCGGGTACGGCACCGGGCAGGCTGAGGAGCGGGCTGGTCGTCATACGGCCAAGCCTACGACCGGGCCGCCTCGCGCTTCGCGGCGCAGTCGCGGCAGAGGCCGAAGATCGCGAAGTGCTTCATGTCGGTCTCGAAGCCGAAGGTGCCGCGCAGCTTCGCGGTGAAGTCGGCGGCGACCTCCAGGTCGGCCTCGATGACCTCGGTGCAGTCCCGGCAGACCAGGTGGATGTGGTGGTGGCGGTCGGCCAGGTGGTAGGTGGGGGCGCCGTGCCCGAGGTGGGCGTGGGAGACGAGTCCCAGCTCCTCCAGGAGCTCCAGCGTGCGGTAGACGGTGGAGATGTTCACGCCGGACGCGGTCTTGCGCACCTCGACGAGGATGTCGTCCGGGGTCGCGTGCTCGAGGGTGTCGACGGCTTCGAGGACAAGCTGGCGCTGCGGGGTCAGCCGGTAGCCGCGCTGCCGCAGATCGCTCTTCCAGTCGGTGCTCACCACGGGGCCAGTGTAAGCGCGCGGAAGGGGACCGCGGCGGGCCGCGGTCCCCTTCGTTCCGGCGTGCTCGGGCCCTTCCGCTCAGCGGAAGAACGCGATGCCGTCGTCCGGCATGTCCGGGAGGTTGCGCGCCATCTCGGCGACCTCTTCCGGGGTGACGACCTTCTTCAGCTGGGCCGACATGTACGGGCGCAGCTCGACGTCGGGCGTCGCCTTCTCGCCGACCCACATCAGGTCGCCGTTGACGTAGCCGTAGAGGCGCTTGCCGCCGCTGTACGGGCCGGAGGCCGCGGTACGGGCCACCGCGTCGGTGACCAGGTCGATCTGCGGCTTGCCGTCGGCCAGCTCGCCGTACCAGACCTCGACGACGCCCTGGTCGCGGACCATGACGATCTCGACCTTGCGGTCCTTGTCGATGCGCCAGTAGCCGGATTCCGACTCCAGCGGGCGGACCTTCTTGCCCTCGGCGTCGAGGACCCAGCTGTGCGAGGTGTACTCCAGGAAGTCCCGGCCGTCGTGGCTGAAGACGACTTCCTGGCCGAAGTTGCACTTCTCGTCGCCGGGGAAGTCGAAGACGCCCGCGCCTTCCCAGGTGCCGAGGAGGAACGCGAGGGGGACGAGGTCCGGCTTGAGGTCGGACGGGATCTGGATCATGAGCGGCTCAGGCGATCTGTGGGTGCGGAGAGGGGTTCCGGGGTGGTCAGCGCTGACCCTGGTACAGCTTCTTCACGGCCAGGCCGGTGAAGGCGAGAACGCCGACGCAGACCAGGACCAGCAGGGAGGTGAAGACTGCCTCAAGCACGGGGTGCTCCTCGGACGATTCGGTTGGTTCCCCGGCCGCACGGCCGGGGGGAGGGCCGGTCCCAGACTATCGGGCCGGGACCGGACCCTCTCTGCGAGGTGCGCTCCACCGTCACATCGGGGGACGGGGGGCGCGTAGGGGGGCGGCGGGGTCAGCCGAGCAGCTGGTCCTGGAGTACGACCGTCTGGTGGAACGGGACCGCGGGGGCAGAGCCCTTCCGGGACTGGATGACGAGGGCGATCACGTCGCCCGCTTCGACGTACGCGTGCCGGACGTGCTCGTCGCCGCGCGGCTCACCCTCGTCGAAGACGGTGATGCTCGTGTTGTCCGCCTCCGCGTCCGCCGGGTAGGCCTCGTCGAGCAGCTCGAACGACTCGATGCCGAGGGGCTTGACGACGGCCTCGGAGGCCCCGCTCAGGTTCGTGCGCATGACCTCGGAAACGACCTGGCTGCTGCCGAAGCGGAGCAGGAAGACGCGGGTGGACGTGCCGTCCGGCATCGTCCAGCCGCGGGCGACGACCTGGCGCAGCCCGTGGTCCACCAGCGCCTGGCGCAGCTCTTCCCGGTCGCTCGGGTCGTACTGGGCGAGGAAGCGCTCCGTCGGAGCGACGTGCGTCTTCGCGTCCCCCAGCGTGGTGTCCGGGCGCGCCCCTGCCGGGGACGGGACGAGCAACGCGGCGAGGTCCGCGTAGTGGACCCGGCCGGGGTTCTCTGAGACGAAGGGCAGCGGCGCCCCCGGGGGCAGCGGCGGCCGGGCGACCGCCGGATACGCCCAGCGCCCGTCGTCCCGGGTGCTCAGCCCCGGCAGGTCGGTCCGCTCCTGGGTGGTGATCGCGTACGCCACACCGCTGCCGACCGCTCCGCAGACGAGCACGGCGGCGGTCCAGCGGGCGAGGGCGCGCAGCGCACCGCGGTCCTTCGACGGCTGCGGGGCGGGACCGGAAGCGGGCTCCGCCTGGGCACCGACCCCGGGAGCGGCCTCCGGGACGGCTCCGGCGACGACCTCGGGGGTGGTCCCGGAAGTCGCCTCCGGCTGGGGAATCGTCTGCTCGGTCACACGCGCTCCCCGGGGGACGTCAGGTGGTCGAGCTGCTCGCGCAGGATCGACGCGGCTTCGGTGGTCTGGAACGGCTTCGGACCGGTCGCCATCATGCTGACGAGCACGTCGCCCTCGTACGCGCTGCAGAACATGCCGTCGAGCTTCGAGCCGTCCGTCTTCGGCAGCAGGAAGCACGAGGCCTTCCCGTGGCCCTCGATCTTCGGCCCCTTGCGGAAGATGCCGAGCCAGTCGGCGAACTCCTTCTGGTACTGCGCGAGCTTGCGGCCGTCCTTCGCGTTCTTGATCTGCGCGAGCTTGATCTCCACGACCAGGTCGCCGCCCAGAGCCCGGTAACTGCGCATGGCCATGCCGCCCAGCCCCAGCTTGTCCACGGCCTTGCTCTGCTTGCTCCGCTGCGCGGCGGGCAGGTTGCGGGAGGACTCCTTGAACTGCGCGACGGCCTGCCGCTCGGAGAGCTCGACGTCGCGCCCGAACTCGTCGATGTCAGGACCGAGCTCGTAGCCGCCGGGCACGGGGAGGAGGCTGCCGGCCAGGCCCGCGGGCCGCGTCGGGGCGGGCGTCGCCGAGGCGGACGGAACCGGGGCCTCCGCGAGGACGACGGTGGGCGCGGTGCGGTCGGCTTCGGCGAGCCTGGCGTCGGCCCAGACACCGCCTGCCGCCAGGGAGGCGAGGACGAGGACGGCCGCTCCCATGGCGACCGCCTTGCGGCGGGCACCTCGCCGGGCCGCGGGGTCGGCGGGAGCGGCGGCCGGAGCCGGCGTCGCCGTGGCGGCAGCCGCGGGGGTCCCGAGAGGGCTCTCGGGCTGCTCGGTCACAGTCGCTCCCACTGTCGCTTCGCCAGGTCCATGAGGGCCTTCTCGGACACCGGGCGGGTGTTGTTCCGGTAGTAGACCCGCATCACCACGTCACCGCGGCGGGCAATGGCCTGGCCCTGGTAGACGGGCTCGTAGCCGGCCTTCCGGAAGGGCTGGTCGTGCACGAAGACGCGTCCGTTGCCACTGCCGGGCAGGGGTTTGCCGTCGTTGCCCGCGTCCTTCTCCTCGTAACCCTGCTGCTGCTCGGCGAAGTCGGCGGCGGCGAGCTGTGTCGTGTCGTTGAACTGCGCGAGTTCGACGACCACGAAGACCTCGCCGCGCTCCTGCCACTCGACCCGGGCCACCCTGCGCAGGTCCTCGTTGGCGAAGTGCCGGAAGGCGCGGTCCGGCCAGTCGAAGTCCGCGGCGTACGTGACGAGGGGCACCCAGTCCGCCTTGCCGGCGCCGAAGTCCTTCGCGCCCTTCGGCTTCTTCACCAGCAGCTCGCGGAGGTCGCCGTCGGACTTCGCCCACCGGTGGACGTTCAGGGTCCGGGTGTTGGTGCGGCCGGGCACGCCGGGGGCGGTCTTCGACGGAGCCAACCGCTGGGCCAGCGGTGGGAGCGGGGTGGGCTCGCGGTCGTACTGGACGGCGTAGCCCGTGGCGGTGCCGGCGAGGGCGCCGAGCACCGCGGCGGCGGCGATCAGGAGGGTGGTGCGGCCGGGGCGGCGCGGGCGTACGGCGGGGGCCGGTACCGCTTCCGGTACGGACTCCGGTACGGACTCCGGCTCCGCGGACGGTTCGTTCGCAACCGGGAATTCCGGACTTACCGGCTCCGGTCGGACCTCCTCCTGTTTCCGCTGCTCAGGGATGGTCTGCTCTGGTTCCAAGGGTCCCCCCACAGGACGTTGCGACACAGGTTTCGTTACCTGTGCACACAGCAGACCACGGGGTCCCGAACAGGGTTGCGCCGTTCCGGATCACGGTTTGATCTCCGGGCGGACGTTATTCGTCCCGCCGCCGCTTTCCGTCCAGTTCGTCCCACCACTCGTCGGACTGCGGGTCCCCGGAGGGGTCGTCCCACCAGCGGTCGTCGGGGCCGCGGCGGTTCGCCATCATGGCCGCCACCGGCGGGATCACCATCGCGACCACGCACATCCCCACCGCCGCCTCCACCGACCACAGCCGCACGAAGGCCCAGGCGGAGACGAAGAGGACGAGGCATCCGCCCATCATGAGGAAGTAGACGCGTCGGCGCCGGGCGTACATGTCTCCAGCGTACGGAAATCCCCCCGCACCGGAACGGCACGGGGGGAGCCGGCGACGGCGCGGAGGGCCGCACCCCGTCCAGTGGCGTCCAACCCCCTGGGGTGCGGCCCTCCGGCCTGTTCTGGTGACCGCGGGCGGTCAGCTCGCGGTCAGACCGCGATCGCGACGTCCGTCACGCCGCCCTGCTCGACCACGACGACCTTGCGGTCGGCCTGGCTGCCGGGCACCAGCGCACGCAGCGTCCACTCGCCGGTGGCGGCGTAGAAGCGGAACTGGCCGGTGGCCGAGGTGGGGACCTCCGCGGTGAACTCGCCGGTCGAGTCCAGCAGGCGGACGTAACCGCTGACGGGCTCGCCGTCCTTGGTCACCTGGCCCTGGATGGCGGTCTCACCGGGCTTCAGCGTCGCGAGGTCGGGCCCGCCGATCTGTGCTCCACACATGTTCTCTGTCCTGTCCTAGAGAGGTCGTACGAGGGCGTCGCGTGCCCGGATTACTTGTTGGCGCCGAGCTCGATCGGCACGCCGACGAGGGAGCCGTACTCGGTCCAGGAGCCGTCGTAGTTCTTGACGTTCTCCTGGCCCAGCAGCTCGTGCAGGACGAACCAGGTCAGCGCGGAGCGCTCACCGATGCGGCAGTAGGCGATGGTGTCCTTCGACAGGTCGACCTGCTCGGCCTCGTAGAGGGCCTTGAGCTCGTCGTCCGACTTGAAGGTGCCGTCGTCGTTGGCGTTCTTCGACCACGGGATGTTGCGGGCGCTCGGCACGTGGCCGGGGCGCTGCGACTGCTCCTGCGGGAGGTGGGCCGGGGCGAGCAGCTTGCCGCTGAACTCGTCGGGCGAGCGGACGTCCACCAGGTTCTGGGCGCCGATGGCGGCCACGACGTCGTCGCGGAAGGCGCGGATGGAGGTGTCCTGGGCCTGGGCCTTGTACTCGGTGGCCGGGCGGTTCGGGACCTCGGAGCCGTCGACCAGGTCGCGGGAGTCGAGCTCCCACTTCTTGCGGCCGCCGTCGAGGAGCTTGACGTCCTGGTGGCCGTACAGCTTGAAGTACCAGTAGGCGTAGGACGCGAACCAGTTGTTGTTGCCGCCGTAGAGGACGACCGTGTCGTCGTTGCCGATGCCCTTGGCGGAGAGGAGCTTCTCGAAGCCCTCCTGGTCCACGAAGTCGCGGCGGACCGGGTCCTGGAGGTCCTGCTTCCAGTCGATCCGGACGGCGTTGCGGATGTGGTTCTTGTCGTAGGCGGACGTGTCCTCGTCCACCTCGACGACGACGACCTTCGGGTCGTCCAGGTGGGCCTCGACCCAGTCGGCGTCGACGAGGACGTCGCTGCGGCTCATGGTGATCTCCTCCGGGGCAGTGTGCGGCGGGCTGTGCGGGTGCTGCGGTGTGGTGCGTGCGCGGTTCCGGGTGCGCCCGGGCGTCCGCGGTCCGGCGGCGCGGGGAGGCGGGCCGGGGCGGGGCGGGCGGCGGGGGTGCGTGTCACGCGGGACGGCCGTCGTGTGCGTACGGCCGGGAGGGAGCTGCGCGCTTACGTGAAGCGCCGGTCGCTCACATCGATCGACAGAGCATGGCGGCGACGCGGCACAGGTCTACTGCCCGCCGCTTCGTGAGGTCCGCCTGTCGCTTCATGACAAGGGATCGTAGGGACGATCCGGGCCCCCTGTCACCGGTGTGTCATATGCCGAGACGGGATCGTCCGGATTGCGGGACGGAAGACCCCTTCCGAACCCGCCGCAAGCCCTGCGCGGCCTGGGCGGGAGGGCACCATCTGCGGTTCGGACTGCGCCGTCTCACTATGCGGCCAAGGCCCGCTCGGGCGGAGCCTGGGCTGGCCTTGGGGGACGGTTTCGTGGGCGGGAGCGGTCAGCGGGCGCCGAGGTTCACCGCGGTGCCCTTCAGGACGGCCCGTACGCCCTTGCCGTCCGAGGTGACGGAGGTCAGGTCGAGGCCCTTGGGCAGGGCGTCCACCGGCCGGTCGAAGTCGGTCTTCTTGCGGATCAGCTCCTCCAGGCCCGGGAAGCCCTCGCCCGGCACGTGCTCGGCGCGCACCCGCACCACGTTGCCCTCCACCAGGCTGACCGTGGAGGTCACGCTGCGGGAGAAGGTGCGGCCGAGGATCTCGACGGAGGCGGTCACCTTCACCTTGCCCGGCGCGCCCCCGTAGGCGACCGTCACGCCGGTCTGCGAGGCCGCGGTCAGGTCGGCGTACGAGAGGAAGGCCTCGCCGTCGGCCCGGGCGGCGGTGCCGCCGTTGTAGTCGGCGCTCAGCTTCACATCGTGGAAGCTCGCGTCGATCGAGGTGATGCGCACCCGGCGGCCGGCGGTGTCCGCCTCGATGCCGCGCAGGTGGGCGTCGACCTGGTCCAGCTCGTAGCCCACGACCTGGGTGAGGAAGGGGAAGCCCCTGATGTCCACGTCCGTGCTGCCCGCCAGGCCCTGGCTGAAGTGGACCCTGGCGGCCAGCTTGTCCTCCGCGTACCCGACGGCGAACCGGTCGACGGCGACCAGCAGGCCCGTCAGGACCACTCCGATGATCAGCAGTATCCGCAGTGCTCGCACGGTGTCGTAGCCCCCCATGTGTGTCCGTGCCGGATCGTGTGGGCGGCGCGGTCGGTGGTCCCGCCGCGCCGCCTTCGCGCCTACCCCGTCCTCAGCCGACGACCCGCCCCACCAGGTAGACCGCCGGCGCGGCGGCGGCCAGCGGCAGCGCGACGCCCGCGGTCATGTGGACGAACTTCGACGGGTAGTCGTACGCGGCCACGCGCAGCCCGACCAGGGTGCACACGCCCGCCGCGAGGCCCACGAGCGCGCCGCCCGCGCCCACGGAGGTGAGCCCGCCGACGGCCAGGCCCGCGCCCGCCGCGGACAGCAGCGAGGCGGCCACGGAGGGGGCGGGGGGCAGCGGCAGGGCCCGCACCACGGCGGCCACGCCCACGGCGGCGGCGCCGGTGGTGACGGCGGCCGGGTCGGCGGCGAGGTAGCCGGCGCAGACGATCGCGAGGGCGGCCGAGGCCACGCTCGCCATCAGCCCGTACACCCGCTCGTCCGGGTCGGCGTGGCTGCGGAGCTGGAGCACCAGGGTCAGCAGCACCCACGCGCCGAGGGTGCCGATGATCGCGCCGGGCGCGTGGAGCTCGGCCACCGCCAGCACGGCGGCGTCGGCGACGAGGGCACCGGCGAAGGCCAGGGCGATGCCCTGGCGGGCGGGCCACATGCCGTTGAGCCGGAACCAGCCGGCCGCGGTCAGGCCCTGGAGGGCCACCAGCGGGAGCAGCAGGGCGTACGCGCCGAAGGCGGCGGCGAGCGCCATGAGGGCGCCGAGGCCCGCCGTGAGCAGCGCGGACTGCGGGCCCGGGTCGATGATCGGCGACCGGCCCTCGGCCCGCGCCTGCCTCGGGTCCCGGATCCGGGTGTTCCCGAGGGTCACGGGAGAGGAGTACGCGGGCCCCCCGGCCCCGCCCTCGTCCCCGGCCACGCTGCCGGTGCCGGTGCCGGTGCCGGTGCCGTGCGGCGCCGGGGCGTCGTCCCGGACCGGCGGCAGGTACGCGGTCGCCGCGGCGTCGGTGCCGTAGGGGGCGGGAGCGTCGTCCCGGACCGGCGGGAGATAGGCGGTGGCGGCGGCGTCGGTGCCCTGCGGGACGGCGGCGTACGAGCCGTCCGCACCCTGCGGGGCCCGGCCGTACGACGGGTCCGCGCCCTGCGGGGACGGGGTGTACGAGTCATCCGCACCCTGCCGGCCGCCCGCGTACGGGTCGTCCGCACCCTGCCGGGAAGGGGTGTACGAGTCCTCCGCACCGTGCCGGCCGACCGCATGAGAGCCGTCCGCGCCGTGAGACACCGGGCCGTACGACGGGTCCGCGACCTGCGGGGACGGGGTGTACGGGGCGTCCGCGCCCTGCTGGGCAGGGGTGTGGCCGGTGTCGGCCGGGGGGTGGGCGTACGGGGTGGCGGACTCGGGGGACGGGGCGGGGACCGCTCCGGTGCCGGCCTCGGGCCACACGGGTGCGGAGCCGGTGCCGGGCTCCTGCCACGCCCCCGAGGCGGAGGCGGAGGCATCCGGCCACCGGTCGTCGGCGGCGGCCCAGGACGGGGTGCCGGTACCGGGCGCCGGGGTGTCGTACCGGCGGGCCCACGACGGGGCCGCGGGCTCCGACGGGACGCCGGGCGCGCCCGTACCCGTACCGGCCCCGGGCCAGGCGGTACCGGAGGCTCCGGCGTCACCCGCTCCCGTACCGGCCCCGGGCCACGGGGAGCCCGCGCCCGCGCCCGTACCCGCCTCGGGCCAGGCCGGGGCGGAACCCGTACCGGCCGCCGGCCAGGCCGCGGCGGAGGCGTCGGCTGCCGGCCACTCCCGCCCGGCGGCGGAGGCGTCCGGCCACGCCCGCTCGGGCGAGGGCGACGACGGCGACGGCGAACCCGCAGCAGCGGGGGCACCGGCAGCCGCCTGCGGCGGCACCGTCGGCTGGTAGGTGGTGTCCCAGGTCTCGGAGGACCAGGTCTGCGTGGCGTACGGGTCGGGATCCCCCGGCGCCGGCGAGGAGGACGGGCGTTCGGTCATCTCGGCTCACCCGCCCGCGAACGGCGGGAGGACCTCGACGGTGCCGCCGTCGGTCAGCCGCACCGACTCGTGCGGACGCGTGCCCACCGGGGCCTCGTCCACCAGGAACGAGCAGCGCTTCAGCACCTGGACCAGTTCCCCGGGGTGCCGCTCGCGGGCCGCGTCCAGCGCCTCGGCCAGGGTCGCGGCCGCGTACGGCTCCTCCGCGATCCCGGCCGCGGCCTTCGCCGCCGCCCAGTAGCGGATGGTTCCCGCTGCCACAGCAGCTCCTTTCGTCGGGCCTCCATGATGCCGCCTCGTGCTGTGGCTACCTCACAGCCGTCACGGCCAGCCAGTCCGCCAGCCGCGCGAGCAGGTCGTCGTCCACCGCGTTCTCGGCGTGGCCCATGCCCCGCTCCACCCACAGCTCGGCGGGCCCGGCCGCGGCCAGCATGTGTCCGTGGTCGAGCGGGAAGTAGGGGTCCCGGTCGCCGTGCACGACCAGTACGGGCGTCGGCGCGATCAGCGGCACCGCCTCGTACGGGGCGAGCGGCACCGGCGACCACCGCGCCCCGGAGATCCGCGTGCCCAGCCCCGCCCGGGCCACCAGGCGGCCGGCCGGCGTGGTCACGACCCAGTGCAGCCGGCGCATCGGCGCGGTGCCCCGGTAGTACCAGCGCGCGGGCGCACTGACGGCGGCCACCGCATCCGTACGTGCCTCCGTGCGCCCCCCTGGTCCCGCGGCCCCGAGCGCCGCGTGCCGGAGCACCACGGAGCCGCCCATCGAGAAGCCGACGGTCGCGACGCGTGGGTATCCCAGGGCCCTCGCCCAGGCCACCGCGGCGTCCAGGTCGAGCACCTCGCGGTCGCCCACCGTGGACCGCCCGCCGGACCGCCCGTGGCCCCGGAAGGAGAACGTGATCACGCCCGCACGCTGGGCGAAGGCCGTCGCCGCACGCCGCACGGCAGGCCGGTCGGCAGAGCCCGTGAAGCCGTGCGCGACCACGATCGCGACCGGGTGCGGACCGGGCGTTCCGGAGTCCCGCGAGGGCACCGCGCAGGGCACGTGGACCGCCTCGATCGGCACCCCGTCCGCCGTGCGGAGCGTGGTGCGGACCACAGGACCGGGTTTCGCCCGGCCCTCTCCAGCGGGATTCATGTGGGCTATTCTGCTGGGCAGAGGATCCGGGCAACGTTGCCCCCGGGTCCTTTTGTGCTTTCAGCACGTTGAACACAGCACGAACACCGGGACCGGTGGAACCCTTGGTTCATACCGCTTCCGGTGGCGGGCCCCAGGGCGCGGGGGCCGCACCTCGTACGAAGCAGTGCCGCGAAAGTCCTCGACGGGACCGAGGAGGAACCGACGTGATGGGCCAGCGAACCACGCACGACCGTCCGAACCGGGCAGGTGGTCGGCGATGAGCTCCCTCCTGCTTCTGACCAACGCCCTCCAGCCCTCGACCGAGGTGCTGCCCGCCCTCGGTCTGCTCCTGCACAGCGTCCGGGTGGCGCCCGCCGAGGGCCCCGCCCTGGTGGACACCCCCGGCGCCGACGTGATCCTCATCGACGGCCGCCGGGACCTGCCGCAGGTGCGCTCCCTGTGCCAGCTGCTGCGCTCCACCGGACCCGGCTGTCCGCTGCTGCTGGTGGTGACCGAGGGCGGCCTCGCGGCCGTCACCGCCGACTGGGGCATCGACGACGTGCTCCTCGACACCGCCGGACCGGCCGAGGTCGAGGCCCGGCTGCGGCTGGCCATGGGCCGCCAGCAGATCGGCTCCGACGACTCCCCCATGGAGATCCGCAACGGCGACCTGTCGGTCGACGAGGCGACGTACTCCGCCAAGCTCAAGGGCCGGGTGCTGGACCTGACCTTCAAGGAGTTCGAGCTGCTCAAGTACCTCGCGCAGCACCCGGGGCGGGTCTTCACCCGGGCCCAGCTGCTCCAGGAGGTGTGGGGGTACGACTACTTCGGCGGCACCCGGACGGTGGACGTGCACGTACGGCGGCTGCGCGCGAAGCTCGGCCCGGAGCACGAGTCGCTGATCGGCACCGTGCGCAACGTCGGCTACCGCTTCGTCGCCCCGGAGAAGGTGGAACGGGCGGCCGAGGAGGCCCGCAGCAAGGCCGCGGCGGACACCGCGTCCGAGGCCGGGGCCCCCGTCGCCCGTTAGGAGTACGGGATCGTGATCGTCCAGTGGGCAGACTCCCTGCCCACGGGACGGTCACCCCGCGTAGAATTCCGCCCGTGGCCAAGGTGACGCGGGATGACGTAGCGCGACTGGCGGGTACTTCGACCGCGGTCGTGAGTTACGTCATCAACAACGGACCCAGGCCGGTCGCCCCGGCCACGCGCGAGCGTGTACTCGCCGCGATCAAGGAACTGGGGTACCGGCCGGACCGGGTGGCCCAGGCGATGGCCTCGCGGCGCACGGACCTCATAGGCATGATCGTCCCGGACGCCCGGCAGCCCTTCTTCGCCGAGATGGCACACGCGGTCGAGCAGGCCGCCGCCGAGCGCGGGAAGATGGTGCTCGTCGGCAACTCCGACTACCGCACCGAGCGCGAGGTCCACTACCTGCGGGCCTTCCTCGGGATGCGGGTCTCCGGCCTGATCCTGGTCAGCCAGGGCATGAGCGAGCAGGCCGCCAGCGAGATCGAGGCCTGGGACGCCCGGGTCGTGCTGCTGCACGAGCGGCCCGAGGCGATCGACGACGTGGCCGTGGTCACCGACGACATCGGCGGCGCCCAGCTCGCCACCCGCCACCTGCTGGAGCACGGGCACGAGTACGTGGCGTGCATCGGCGGCATCGAGAACACCCCCTCCGTCGGCGACCCGGTCGCCGACCACGTCGAGGGCTGGCGGCGGGCCATGCTGGAGTCCGGCCGCTCGGTCGAGGGCCGGCTCATCGAGGCCCCGTACAACCGCTACGACGCCTACCGCGTGGCACTGGAGGTGCTGGCGCGCCCGGACCGGCCGACGGCCATCTTCTGCGC
The DNA here is from genome assembly GCF_044759225.1 of Streptomyces sp. NPDC101132. NCBI lineage: Bacteria > Bacillati > Actinomycetota > Actinomycetes > Kitasatosporales > Streptomycetaceae > Streptomyces > Streptomyces sp. NPDC101132. The sequence continues at coordinate 38,254 of NZ_JBIVYX010000002.1, read as the reverse complement.
CACCGACGACCAGGCGATCGGCGTGCTGCGCGCGGCCCGCGAGCTGCGCATCGACGTCCCGGGCGAGCTCGCGGTCGCCGGCTTCGACGACGTCAAGGAGGCGGCGCTCACCGACCCGCCGCTGACCACCATCGCCTCCGACCGGCCGGCGATGGCCCGGGCCGCCGTCGACCTGGTGCTGGACGACGCGCTGCGGGTCGCCGGATCGCGGCGCGAGCGGCTGAAGCAGTTCCCGTCGGCCCTGGTCGTCCGCCGCTCCTGCGGCTGCGACCCGGTGGGCTGACCCTGCCCCCGCGGGACGTCCGCCGGGCGTCTTTACATCGGGCATACAGCCTTCTGTCGGGCTTCTCAGCGCGCACTCAGGAAGCTCTCATGATCCGCGGCGAGAGTCGTTGCCATGACCGAGAGCCACCGCCGCGAAGGCGAGTACCCGCAGCAGGAGAACCCGACCCAGCAGCAGCCGGTCTTCGGCGACGAGTTCCAGCGCGGCCGTGAGCGGCTGGCCCACGAGACCCAGGCCGGCTCCGGCCACCCGGCGCCGCCGGCGTACCCGCCGCCCGCGCCGGGGTGGTTCGAGGCCCACGCGCCGCAGGTGATCCGCGGTGAGACGGTCCCGCCGGCCACCGCGCACGGGAGCGGCGCCGCCCCGGCCCACGGTGGCGACGGGCAGGGTGGCGACGGACAGGGTGGCGGCGGGCACGCCGGCGGCGGCCACGGCGGTTCCGGCTGGGGCACCGGCTGGGCCACTCCTGCGGCCGCGCCCGGCGAGGGTCCGGCGCACGCCGCCCGCGCCAAGCGCCCGGTCGCGCTCCTGGCCGCGGTGGCCATGGCGGCCGCGCTGATCGGCGGCGGCACCTCGGTGGCGATCCAGCAGTTCCTCACCCACGGCGGGACCTCCGGCCCCGGCGTCCTGGGCACGAACGTCTCCCGGTCGAGCGACGGCACGGTCAGCGGCGTCGCCCGGCAGGTGATGCCCTCCATCGTGGAGATCGGCGCCACCACCGGCTCGGGCAAGGCCACCGGCTCCGGCGTGATCGTCACCTCCGACGGCGAGATCGTCACCAACAACCACGTGGTCGCGGGGGCGAGCGAGATCACCGTACGGACCTCGGACGGCAAGACCTACAAGGCCAGGGTGCTCGGCACCGACCCCGACAAGGACCTCGCCCTGATCAAGCTCGAAGGGGCGAGCGGACTGAAGGCCGCCAAGCTCGGCGACTCCTCCCAGGTGAACGTCGGCGACCAGGTCGTGGCCATCGGCTCCCCCGAAGGCCTGACCGGCACGGTCACCAGCGGCATCGTCTCGGCCCTGGACCGCGACGTCACGGTCGCCAAGTCCGAGGGGCAGAACGAACAGCAGCAGCAGTGGCAGCAGGGCGGCGGCTGGCCCTTCGAGTTCGGCGGGCGTCAGTTCAACGGCGACACCGGCTCGTCGAAGACCACGTACAAGGCCATCCAGACCGACGCCTCGCTCAACCCCGGCAACTCCGGCGGGGCGCTGATCAACATGAACGGCGAGATCATCGGCATCAATTCCGCGATCTACTCGCCCTCCACCGGCCAGTCCAGCGCGGGCAGCGTCGGCCTCGGCTTCGCCATCCCGGTGAACACCGTCAAGAAGGACCTCGGCTCCCTGCGCGACGGCGGCAGCGGCGGCACCGGCGGATCCGGCAACCAGGACTCCGGCCGCGGCTCCGGCGACGGCTCCGGCGGCGGCCTGTTCGGCACCGGCTTCTGATCCCGCCGTGTCAGTCTGGAGGCCCGGGATCCCCCGGGCCTCCACCCTCTTGAGAAGGACCGGACCCGATGAACCCCGCCGACGGCGACCAACAGCGCATTCTGATCGTCGACGACGAGCCCGCCGTCCGCGAGGCCCTGCGCCGCAGCCTCGCCTTCGAGGGGTACGGCACGGAGACCGCCGTCGACGGGCTCGACGCCCTGGAGAAGGCGGCCGCGTACGAGCCCGACCTGATCGTGCTCGACATCCAGATGCCCCGCATGGACGGGCTGACCGCGGCCAGGCGGCTGCGCGCCGCCGGGTCCACCACGCCCGTGCTGATGCTCACCGCCCGCGACACGGTCGGCGACCGGGTCACCGGTCTCGACGCGGGCGCGGACGACTACCTGGTCAAGCCCTTCGAGCTGGACGAGCTGTTCGCCCGGATCCGGGCGCTGCTGCGGCGCAGCGCGTACGCCGCCCCGGCGGCCGGCGACGGGCAGCCGGAGGACGTGCTGTCCTTCGGCGACCTGCGGATGGACCTGGCCACGCGCGAGGTCACCAGGTCGGGGCGGCCGGTGGAGCTGACCCGCACCGAGTTCACGCTGCTGGAGATGTTCCTGGCCCACCCGCGGCAGGTGCTGACCCGGGAGCAGATCCTGAAGACCGTGTGGGGCTTCGACTTCGAGCCCAGCTCCAACTCCCTGGACGTGTACGTGATGTACCTGCGCCGCAAGACCGAGGCGGGCGGCGAGCCGCGCCTGGTCCACACCGTGCGGGGCGTCGGGTACGTGCTGCGCGCGGGTGACGGCGGGGGCGCCGAGTGAGCCCGCTGCGCCGGCTCCGGAGCTTCCGCGCGCTCCCGCTGCGCTCCCGGCTGGCCATCCTGGTGGCCGCCGCGGTGGCCTTCGCGGTGGCGGCGGTGGCGGCCGCGTGCTGGTTCATGGTGCGCGGCCAGCTCAGGACGCAGCTGGACGAGTCGCTGAAGGCGATAGACCCCGACGCCGCGGCGCGGGCGGCCAACCAGGTCCTGTCCAGCCCGATCGGCTGCCGGCCGACCGCCCCCGCGGAGAGCGTCGGGGTGGGCGGCAACCTCAACGCGAGCGTCCAGCTGGTGCTGGCCGGCGGCTCGCACTGCTGGGTGGCCGGCCCGCAGACGCTGCCCGTCACCGCCGACGACCTCGCCGTGGCGCGGGGCGACCTGGCCTCCTCCCTGCACGACGTGACCACCGAGGCCGGCACGAAGCTGCGGGTCTACACCCAGCCGGCCACCACCACGCAGCCGAACGGCGCCCGCCAGCTGCTGGCCCTCTCGATCGCCAAGCCGCTTGCCGACATCGACAAGCCGCTCGGCACGCTGGCCTGGGTCCTGCTCGGCCTCGGCGGCATCGGCGTGGTCGGCGCCGGGGCGGCCGGCCTGTGGGTGGCGCGGACCGGGCTGCGCCCGGTGGACGAACTCACCGGTGCGGTCGAGCACATCGCCCGTACCGAGGACCTCACCGTCCGGATCCCCGACGAGGGCGAGGACGAGATCGCGCGGCTCTCGCGCTCCTTCAATTCCATGACGGCCGCCCTGGCCTCCTCCCGGGACCGGCAGGCGCAGCTGATCGCGGACGCCGGGCACGAGCTGCGCACCCCGCTGACCTCGCTGCGCACCAACGTCGAGCTGCTCGCGCGCAGCGAGGAGACCGGCCGGGCCATCCCGCCGGAGGACCGCAGGGAGCTGCTGGCCTCGGTGAAGGCGCAGATGACGGAGCTGGCCGCGCTGATCGGCGACCTCCAGGAGCTGTCCCGCCCCGACGCGGCGGCGCCCGGGCCGCTCCGGGTGGTGGGCCTGCATGACATCGCGGAGAGCGCCCTGTCGCGGGCCCGGCTTCGCGGCCCGGAGCTGGCGTACATGGCCGCGCTGGAGCCCTGGTACGTACGGGCCGAGCCGGCCGCGCTGGAGCGGGCGGTGGTCAACGTGCTGGACAACGCGGTGAAGTTCAGCCCGTCCGGCGGTGCCGTGGAGGTGGAGCTGCACGGCGGCGAGCTGACCGTACGGGACCACGGTCCCGGCATCCCGGCGGACGAACTGCCGCACGTCTTCGACCGCTTCTGGCGCTCCCCGTCCGCCCGCGCCCTGCCGGGCAGCGGGCTGGGGCTGTCGATCGTGGCCCGTACGGTGCAGCAGGCGGGCGGCACGGTGGAGCTGCGGCCGGCGGAACCGGGGACGGTGGCGGTGCTCCGGCTGCCGGGCGCGCCGACCCCGCCGCCGGAGGTGCCGGGGGCCTGAGCGGTCAGCCGTTGTGGCGGAGGAGCGCGTCGACGAGGCCGGACCGGGTGTTGGGGAAGTCCATGGGGACGATGCCGAGCCCGGTCCTGCCCGCCATCTCCGCGCCGTCGACGAAGGCGTGGACCTGCGGGTTGAGGCGGTCGGAGTTCCAGCGGGGCGGGAGCAGGGCGGCGGTGCTCGTGTAGTTCACGAAGAGCTTGCCGGGCTCCCGGACGGCCTTGCGGAAGTGGTCCTCGATGCGGGTGCGCTTGGCGAAGGGCTCCGCCATGTAGTCGTCCTGGATGTCGAAGACGTCGGCGGAGCCGTACCGGACGCCCGGCAGCCCGGCGTTGTCGGCGAGCAGGACGACCTTGCCGCGGGCGCCGCCGAGGTCCGGCAGCGCGGGGTCGATGCGGAAGAGCGGGCGCCAGCCCCGCCGGTCGAGGTAGTCGTCGAAGACCGCCCGGAAGGTGGCGTCGCTCTCCTCGCTGTACTCCTGCTTCAGCCGCATCAGGACGGTCTCGCGGGGGTGCGCGGCGAGGAAGTCCCGGCAGGCGACGAGGACGTCGCCGAACATCAGGTTCTGGTAGTACGCGCCGTGGTGGATGGCGAAGGAGCCGCCGGTGACGCGGCAGCGCACGTCGAGGAAGCGGATCCCGTACGACAGCTGCTCGGCGATCGTGGTGTTCTGGCAGGCCACGTAGAGGCCGCCGTACCGGGCCCCGGAGTCGTGGGTGCCGGGGATGGTCATCCGCCGCAGGGGCGTCGCGTCCGCGAGGGCGCCCATCCAGTCCTGGGTCCCGGCGGCCGCCGCCGTACCGGTGCCCAGTGCCACGGAGGCGCCGGCCGCCACCGCTCCGACGAGAAACGCACGCCGATCCAGGCTCATGGCCCGTCCCCCCTGGGTTCGCTGGCCCCGCAGTCGCAGGGATTATGACGTGTTCACGTCACGTAGGGAACAGGTACCGCATGCCCGGTCGGGCGCTCGATCTATACAACCGTATTGCACAATCGTCCTATACGCTCGTATAGTCAGGGTCGCCGGCAGTCGCCCGGCCCCGGAAGCGCATCGAGGAGACCGTCATGAGCAGCGAGTTCACGCGTTCCAGCCTGTCCGTCGGCGGCCGCGCCCTGTCCTTCCTGGACAGCGGCGGCGCCGGCCGGCCGCTCCTCGCCCTGCACGGCCACCTCTCCGAGGGCGCCTCCTTCACCGCGCTCGCCGCCGCCCTGGGCCCCGGATGGCGGGTCATCGCCCCGGACCAGCGCGGCCACGGCGACTCCGACCGCGCCCCCGACTACACGCGCGCCGGCTACCTGGCCGACCTCCTGGCCCTGCTCGACCACCTGGGCCTCGACCGGGTCGTCGCCCTCGGGCACTCCCTCGGCGGCATCAACGCCTACCACCTCGCCGCCGCCCACCCCGGCCGCGTGGAGGCACTGGTCAACGTGGACGCGCCGGCCGACCTCCCCGACCACGGCACCAGCCCGCTGGCCTTCGTCCTGGGCTTCCCGTACACCGCCCCCACCCGGGAGGAACTCGTCGCCGCCTGCGGCCCGCTGGGTTCCGCGATCGCCCCGGCCCTGCGCCCGCTGCCCGACGGGAGCGGCTGGCGGCTGCCCTTCCACCCGCAGGACACGGTCGACTCCGAGAACCTGGTGCACGGCGACCACTGGGCGCGGTGGCTCGCGAGCGACTGCCCCGCCCTCCTCGTCCACGGCCTCAAGAGCCAGGCCCTGCCCACCGAGCAGGCCCTCGACATGGCCGCGCGGCGCCCGGGAACCGCGTACACCGCCCTGGAGACGGACCACTTCGTGCAGCTCCAGGACCCGGAGGGGTTCGCGGCGGCGGTGCGGGCGTTCCTCGACACCCTCTGAGGCGCCGGCACCGCGGCCACCGCGCCCGGGAACGCCGGAGGGGGCGGCCGGCCGGTGTGGCCCGCCGCCCCCTCCGGGACGCGCTGTGCTGCGTACGCCTTACTTGACGACCGTGATCCGGTCCGCCGCCGGCGGGGCCAGCGGGGCGGCCGCCGAGGAGTGGGCGCCCAGGTAGGCGTTGAAGACGTCCAGGTCGGACGCGCCCACCAGCTTGTTCTTGTGCTCCTTCAGGACGGTGAAGCCGTCACCGCCGCCCGCGAGGAACTCGTTCATCGCGACGCGGTAGGTGCGCGCCGGGTCGATGGCCTGGCCGTTCAGCCGGACCGAGTCGACGACGATGCGGTCGGCACCGGCCTTGGTCAGGTCCAGGGTGTACGTGAAGCCCTTGGAGACCTGGAGGATCTTCGGGTTCGCGCCGTTGACCGGGCCGGTGACCTGCTGCTGGAGCATGGTGATCAGCTGGGCGCCGGTCAGGTCCACGACGTTCATCATGTTGGTGAAGGGCTGGACCGTGAAGGCCTCGCCGAAGGTCACCACGCCGTCGCCCTCGGCCCCGGAGGCCTTGTACGCGAGGTCCGAGCGGATGCCGCCCGGGTTCATGACGGCCAGCTCCGCACCGCCCTTGGCGGCCGGGGACAGGGCCTCCAGCTGCGCGTCCGCGATCAGGTCGCCGAGCGGCTTCTCCGGCGCGCTGGAACCGCGGCCGTTGATGTCGCCCGAGATGTAGCCGACCGGGCGGTTGGCGACCGGGGCGGCCAGCGCGTTCCAGCGCTGGATCAGCTCGGTCATGTCCGAGGCCTTGGGCTGGTCGCGGTTGACCACGTGGTTGGCCGACTTGACCGCGGTGCGGACGATGTCCTTGGTCGCGCGGTCGTAGGTGAGCGTGGTCTCGGTGAACAGACGGCCCAGCGAGGCGGCCGAGGTGACCGTGCGCGGCTGGCCGGCCGGGTCCGGGATGGAGCAGGCGTAGGCCTGGTGCGTGTGGCCGGTGACCAGCGCGTCGACCTTCGGGTCGAGGTTCTTGGCGATGTCCACGATCGCGCCCGAGATGCCGGCGCCGGCGCCCGGGGTGTTGCAGTCGTAGTTGTACGCGCCGGAGGCGGGCAGGCCGCCCTCGTGGATGAGCGCGACGATCGACTTCACGCCCTGCGCGTTGAGCTGCGCGGCGTACTTGTTGATCGTCTCGACCTCGTCGCCGAACTTCAGGCCCTTGACGCCCTCGGCGGTGACGACGTCCGGGGTGCCCTCCAGGGTCACGCCGATGAAGCCGATCTTGACGCCGTCCTTCTTCCACACCCAGGTGGGGGAGAGCAGCGGGCGCTTGGTCTTCTCGTCGGTCACGTTGGCGGCGAGGTACGGGAACTTCGCGCCCTCGAAGGTCTTGCCGTACTCGAAGCAGCCCTCGACCGCGTGACAGCCGCCGTACTGCATGCGGCGCAGCTCGTTGCGGCCCTCGTCGAACTCGTGGTTGCCCACGCTGGTGACGTCGAGGCCGAACTTGTTCATCGCCTCGATAGTCGGCTCGTCGTGGAACAGGCCGGACAGCATCGGGCTGCCGCCGATCATGTCGCCGGCGGCCGCGGTGATGGTGTGGGACTTGCCCTCGCGCGCCTTGCGCAGGGAGGTCGCCAGGTACTCGACACCACCGGCCGGTATCGCCTTGGTCGTGCCGTCGGCCTGCAGCTCGGAGACGTTGCCGGAGGAGCCCTGCGGGGGCTCCAGGGTGCCGTGCAGGTCGTTGATGGACAGCAGCTGTACGTCGACCAGCCGGTCGGACGCCGCGCTCGGCGCCGCCCCGGCGGGCAGCGCGGCCACGATGAGGGCGCCGGCCCCTGCCGTGACGGCGAGGGCGGCGGCGGTCAACCGGCGTGCCCGGCGGTGTCGTTGGGTGGTCGCTGTCATCAGTTCCCCTTCGAGGCAGCGTGCGATCTGGAGGTCGGGTGCGGAAATCGCGTCCGCAGCCTACGGTCAACGCGCGTAGCGCGACAGGGGGTGGCAGGTTACCGTTCAGTTGCGCTGTGGCGTAGGGGGACGAAACGGACCGGTACGGGCGGACGCCTGGCCGGGGTTGCCCCGGGGGCGCGGGCCGGGCGCCGTACGCTCGACGTATGACTGACGCAGCAGCGGCGCTGGAGCCCGGACGGCAGATCCAGGAACTCGACGAACTGACGCAGGAACAGGCCGGAGCGGTCCTCGGCCTGATCGAGGAGGCCAGGCTCACCGACGGCACCACCGCCGTGTCGGAACAGGGCCGCCTCCAGCTCACCGGGGGCCGCCGCGAGGGCATCCGCCACTTCCTGCTCACCGAGCACGGCCGCCTCGCCGGGTACGCCCAACTGGAAGACACCGACCCGGTGGAGGCGCCCGCCGCCGAGCTGGTCGTCCACCCCGCGCTGCGCGGCCGCGGCCACGGACGCGCCCTCGGCACCGCCCTCCTGGCCGCGTCCGGCAAGCGCATCCGGGTCTGGGCACACGGGGGCAAATCGGCCGCCCGGCACCTCGCCCAGGTCCTCGGCCTCACCCTCTTCCGCGAACTCCGCCAGCTGCGCCGCCCCTTGAACGACGGCGCACCCGTCCCGGAGCCGGTGCTCCCCGAGGGCGTCACCGTCCGCACCTTCGTCCCGGGCCGGGACGACGAGGCGTGGCTCGCGGCGAACGCCGCCGCCTTCGCCCACCACCCCGAGCAGGGCGCGCTGACCCAGCGGGACCTGGACGACCGCAAGGCGCAGCCCTGGTTCGACCCGAAGGGCTTCTTCCTCGCCGAGCGCGACGGGCACCTCGTCGGCTTTCACTGGACCAAGGTCCACGCGGCGGAGCGGCTGGGCGAGGTCTACGTGGTCGGCGTGCTCCCCGGAGAGCAGGGCGGCGGCCTGGGCAAGGCCCTCACCGCCATCGGCCTGCACCACCTGGAGGACGCCGGCCTGCCGACGGCGATGCTCTACGTGGACGCGGACAACCCCGCCGCCCTCGCCGTGTACGAGCGCCTCGGCTTCCTCACCCACGAGGTGGACCTGATGTACCGCTCCGAGTCCTAGGACCTTCGGGAAGCGGCCGGGCCGGCCGCACGGCCCCGGCCGGCCCGGAGCGGGTGCGGGGAGCGGGTGCCCGGTGCGGGTGCGGGGAGCGGGTGCCCGGTGCGGGTGCCCGGCCGCCCGGCCGGGAGCGGGTGCGCGCGCCGGGAGCGGGTGCCGGGTGCCCGCGCCGGGAGCTTCCCGTGACGCCGGCGAGCGGCCCGTACACCCGTTCAGGTGACGGCAGGGTCACGGGCTTGCCCCGCGGGTCCCCTGCAGGCCACACGCCATTAACCAGGCATTCAGACGCCCTTGCGACGCTCGCGCAATGAAGCCCGTCGCCGACCCGTCCCAGCGCAACGGACTCCGTCAACCGGCCGACCCCGTCGCCCTGCGCCTCACCGCGCCCCCTTCCGACGCGCCTGTACTGCCGCGTGCGCGGAAGAATGGACGCATGAGCCAGCAGAGCAGCACAGAGGTCCCCGGCCAGCAGAGCCCCCAGGGGTCGGGTGCCAGGCACCCGCAGCCCTCCGTCGGGTCCATAGCCGCGCACCGGCCGCACACCGTCGCCGCGGTCGTGTCCGACCTGGAGCCGGATCTGGACGCGGATCTGGACGCCTACGACGAGGACGGCTCGGCCACCGAGCTGCCCACCGGCCGGTTCCTCGACCGCGAACGCAGCTGGCTCGCGTTCAACGAGCGCGTGCTGGAGCTGGCCGAGGACCCGGCGACCCCGCTCCTCGAACGGGCCAACTTCCTGGCCATCTTCGCCAGCAACCTGGACGAGTTCTTCATGGTCCGGGTGGCCGGCCTGAAGCGGCGCATCGCGACCGGGGTCGCCACCCGCTCCGCCTCCGGCCTCCAGCCCCGCGAGGTGCTGGAACTGATCTGGACCCGCTCCCGCGAGCTCATGGCCCGGCACGCCGCCTGCTACCAGCAGGACGTCGCCCCGGCGCTCGCCGAGGAGGGCATCCACCTGATCCGCTGGCCGGAGCTGACGGAGAAGGAACAGGCCCGCCTGTTCACCCTCTTCCGCAACCAGATCTTCCCGGTGCTCACCCCGCTGGCCGTCGACCCCGCGCACCCCTTCCCGTACATCTCCGGCCTCTCCCTGAACCTGGCCGTGGTCGTGCGGAACCCCGTCAGCGGCCACCGCCACTTCGCCCGCGTCAAGGTGCCGCCGCTGCTCTCGCGCTTCCTGGAGGCCTCCCCGCAGCGCTACGTCCCGCTGGAGGACGTCATCGCCGCGCACCTGGAGGAGCTCTTCCCCGGCATGGAGGTGCTCGCGCACCACATGTTCCGGGTGACCCGGAACGAGGACCTGGAGGTCGAGGAGGACGACGCCGAGAACCTCCTCCAGGCCCTGGAGAAGGAGCTCATGCGGCGCCGCTTCGGCCCGCCCGTCCGCCTGGAGGTCGAGGAGTCCATCGACCCCGGCGTACTGGACCTGCTCGTCCAGGAGCTCAAGGTCAGCCCCGCGGAGGTCTACCCGCTGCCCGGCCCGCTCGACCTGACCGGCCTGTTCGGCATCGCCTCCCTCGACCGGCCCGAGCTGAAGTACCCGAAGTTCATCGCCGGCACCCACCGCGACCTGGCCGAGGTCGAGTCCGCCTCCGCGCCCGACATCTTCGCCGCGCTCCGCGAGCGGGACGTGCTGCTGCACCACCCGTACGACAGCTTCTCCACCTCCGTGCAGGCCTTCCTGGAGCAGGCCGCCGCGGACCCGGACGTGCTCGCCATCAAGCAGACGCTGTACCGCACCTCCGGCGACTCCCCGATAGTCGACGCCCTGATCGACGCGGCCGAGTCCGGCAAGCAGGTGCTCGTACTCGTCGAGATCAAGGCCCGCTTCGACGAGCAGGCCAACATCAAGTGGGCGCGCAAGCTGGAGGAGGCCGGCTGCCACGTCGTGTACGGCCTGGTCGGCCTGAAGACCCACTGCAAGCTGTCGCTCGTGGTCCGCCAGGAGGGCGAGCTGCTGCGCCGCTACTCGCACGTCGGCACCGGCAACTACCACCCCAAGACGGCCCGCCTCTACGAGGACCTCGGCCTGCTCACCGCCGACCCGCAGGTCGGCGCGGACCTCTCCGACCTCTTCAACCGGCTGTCCGGCTACTCGCGCCGCGAGACCTACCGCCGCCTGCTGGTCGCACCGAAGTCGCTGCGCGACGGACTGATCTCCCGGATCAACAAGGAGGCGGCGCACCACCGCGCCGGCCGCCCCGCCTACGTCCGCATCAAGGTCAACTCGATCGTCGACGAGGCCCTGATCGACGCCCTCTACCGGGCCTCCCAGGCGGGCGTCCCGGTCGACATCTGGGTCCGCGGCATCTGCGCCGTGCGCCCGGGCGTCGCCGGACTCTCGGAGAACATCCGGGTGCGCTCCGTACTCGGCCGCTTCCTGGAGCACTCCCGGGTCTTCGCCTTCGGCAACGGCGGCGAGCCCGAGGTCTGGCTCGGCAGCGCCGACATGATGCACCGCAACCTCGACCGCCGCATCGAGGCACTGGTCCGGGTCACCGACCCGGCACACCGAGCGGCACTGGACCGGCTGTTGGAGACCGGCATGTCGGACGCCAGCTCCTCCTGGCACCTGGGCCCGGACGGGGACTGGACCCGGCACAGCACCGACGCGGACGGCATGCCGCTGCGGCACGTACAGGAGATGCTCATAGACGCCCGGAGGCGCCGGCGTGGCTCTGCAACACCATGACTCCAGCGCGGGGGACGTGCTCGGTTCCTACCTCCGCTCGCAGGCGACCGCCTTCCTGCGCGGACTGAGACTGCACGAGGAGAGCGGTGCCGACGCGGCCGAGGGGGTGGAGGCGGCCCGCGCGCTGCGGGCCGCGGCGCGCCGGATCAGCGGTTCGCTGGCCACCTTCCGGCCGGTCACGGACTCCGCCTGGGCCGACGCCCTGCGCACGGAGCTGACCTGGCTGTCGGCGACGCTGGCCGACGAGCACGCGTACGCCGCCCGGCTGACCCGGCTGCTGGACGCGCTGCACCGGCTCTCGGGGGCCCCGGACGCGCCCGGCGTGCCCGGCCCGCGGGGAGCGGCGCGGGGGTCGCTCACCGTGGGGTCGGCGCGCGCCGCCGCGCTGCTGGAGCGGCAGCTGACCCTGGCCAGGACGCGGGCCCACTCGGCGACCCTGCACGCCCTGGGGTCCTCGCGGTTCCACGCCGTGGCCGACGCGGTGGCCGTGCTGGCCTCCGAGGTGCCGCTCGACGGCATCGCCGCGGCCGGCCGCACCGACGAGGTGCTGGTGCCGCTGTCCGCCCAGGTGGCGGACCGGCTGCACCTGGCCGCCGCCGAGCTGCCGCTCGTACGGGCCGCGCACCCGTACAACGCGGAGGCGCTGGTCGACGACGAGACCCAGGACGCGCCCTGGCACCGGGTGCGCGGCCTGCTGCGGGTGCACCGGTACGCGCAGGAGGCGCTCGGGGCGGACGTCACGCTGCTGACGGCCGCCTGCACGGCACTGGACCGGCACCGGGAGGCGGCGGAGGCGGCCGCGGCCTCGGCGCAGGCGGCGCGCACGCCCCGGATCGCCCCGGCGACGGCGTACGCGCTGGGCGTGCTGCACGCCGACCAGCGGCACGAGGTGGAGGCGGCGCGCTTCGACTTCCAGCGGGTCTGGCAGCCGGCCGGCGCGGCGTCCGCGGTGGTCACGTGAGGACGGGTACGCCGTGACGGACTGGCCGAAACCGCTGGTCGCCGCCGGGTGCGTGCTCTGGCGCCGATCGGCCGCGGACGGCCGGCCCGAGCTGTGCCTGGTGCACCGGCCGAAGTACGACGACTGGTCCTTCCCCAAGGGCAAGCTGAAGCGGGACGAGACCCCGCAGCAGGCGGCCCGGCGCGAGGTGCTGGAGGAGACCGGGTACGCGTGTGAGCTCGGCGCCCCGCTGCCGACCTCCCGGTACCTGGTCGAGGGACGGCTGAAGACCGTGCACTACTGGGCCGCCGAGGCGCTGGAGGGCGGCTTCGTGCCCTCCCTGGAGGTGGACCGGCTGCTCTGGCTGCCGCCGTACGGGGCGCGGCTGCGCCCCTCGCACCTGCGCGACCGGCCCCTGGTGGACGCGTTCCTCGCGGTGCTGGAGCGCTGAGCGGGGACGGGCGGGGGGGCGGGCCGGGACCGGCGCGGGCGGTCGGCCGGGACCGGTACGGGCGGTCGGCCGGGACCGGTACGGGCGGTCGGCCGGACGGGTGGGCGCGCTGGTCCGTACGGGCGACGGGCGCCCCGTAGCGGCACGGCGCACATGGCCGGAAACTGGCCCTTGGGGGTGTGCGGCCCACCACCGGTCCCGCCCCGCGTACACGTGCCGGGCGCATCCGCGCACCCCGGCGCGCCGGGAGGCGGGGTCGCACCGGGCCGTCCGCCATGGTTCACCGTCCGTTCACCCACCCCCGTTGGCCGCTTCACCTGTTCTGCCTAATTTCGGCAGTGCACGGTGCGGGTCGCAGGCGAAGAGCCGGTGGCTACCGGGCAACCAGACGTAGTCCTCTTCGCACGCCGCCCCGTAACGAGACCGGCAGGCGGCTCCTGGAAGGAACACCCGAAAGTGAAGCTTCAGCGCAAGAACCGGCTTCGTGCCTCTGCCCTCGGGGCCCTCGTCGTGTCCGGCGCCCTGGCCCTCACGGCGTGCGGCTCCGACAACAACACCCCGAAGGACGGCGGCAGCAGCAAGGCCGCGGCCCCGACCGGCGACGCCTCGCAGTGCGCGGGCGCCAAGGGTCAGCTGCTGGCCTCCGGCTCCTCCGCGCAGAAGAACGCCATGGACCTGTGGGTGAACGGCTACATGGCCACCTGCGCCGGCGTCGAGGTCAACTACAAGTCCTCCTCCTCCGGTGAGGGCATCGTCGCCTTCAACCAGGGCACCGTCGGCTTCGCGGGCTCCGACTCGCCGCTGAAGCCCAAGGAGGTCGAGGAGTCCAAGAAGGTCTGCACCGGCGGCCAGGGCGTCAACCTCCCGATGGTCGGCGGCCCGATCGCCATCGGCTACAACGTCTCCGGCGTGGACAACCTGGTCCTCGACGCCCCCACCCTCGCGAAGATCTTCAACGACAAGATCAAGAAGTGGGACGACGAGGCGATCAAGAAGCTCAACCCGAACGCCAAGCTCCCCTCCACCGCCATCCAGGCCTTCCACCGCTCCGAGGACTCGGGCACCACCCAGAACCTCGGCAAGTACCTGTCGAAGACCGCCACCGCCGACTGGCCGTACGAGCCCGAGAAGAAGTGGCCGGCCCCGGGTGGCCAGGCCGCCTCCGGCTCCGCCGGTGTCGCCGCGCAGGTCAAGCAGGTCGACGGCGCGATCGGCTACTTCGAGCTCTCGTACGCCGCCTCGCAGGGCATCAAGACGGTCGACATCAACACCGGTGCCGCCGCCCCGGTGAAGGCCACCTCCGAGAACGCCTCGAAGGCCATCGCCGCCGCCAAGATCGAGGGCACGGGCAAGGACCTCGCCCTGAAGCTCGACTACGCCACCAAGGCCGAGGGCGCGTACCCGATCGTCCTGGTCACCTACGAGATCGTCTGCGACAAGGGCAACAAGGCCGAGACGCTCCCGACCGTCAAGTCCTTCCTGAACTACACGGCCAGCGACGCGGGCCAGAAGCTCCTCTCCGAGAAGGGCTACGCGCCGATCCCGGCCGAGATCAACGCGAAGGTCCGCGAGGTCATCTCCTCGCTCTCCTGAGCACGACTCCGGGGACCGGGTCCGTCCCCGTCCGGACGGACCCGCCCCCGGAACCTCCGGTGCACCGCCGCCAGGGGGCCCCGCCCCCATCCAGACCGGAAAGATCATGGCTACTTTCACACCCACCCAGACAGACCAGGCTCCGCCGGTCTCCTCGAGCGGGTCCACCGGCCGGGCCGGTGACAAGATATTCGCGGGGCTCTCCAAGGGCTCCGGGATCCTGCTCCTGGTGATCATGGCGTCGATCGCCGTCTTCCTCACCTACCGCGCCGTCCTGGCCCTGTCGAAGAACGAGGGCAACTTCCTCACCACCTTCGACTGGAACGCCACGGGCGAGCCCCCCGTCTTCGGCATCGCGGTGCTGCTCTACGGCACCGTGGTCAGCTCCGTCATCGCGATGGTCATCGCGGTCCCGATCGCCGTCGGCATCGCGCTCTTCATCTCCCACTACGCGCCGCGCAAGCTGGCCGGTCCCCTCGCCTACGTCGTGGACCTGCTGGCCGCCGTGCCGTCGATCATCTACGGCATCTGGGGCGCCCTCTTCCTCGTCCCGTACCTGAGCGGACTCACGTCCTGGATGGACGAGTTCCTCAGCTGGACCTACGTCTTCGACAAGACCCAGGCGGGCGTCGACCGCTCCCTGTTCACCGTCGGCATCCTGCTCGCGATCATGATCCTGCCGATCGTGACCAGCGTCAGCCGCGAGGTCTTCCTCCAGGTCCCGCGCATGAACGAGGAGGCCGCCCTGGCCCTCGGCGCCACGCGCTGGGAGGTCATCCGGATGTCGGTGCTGCCCTTCGGCCGCTCCGGCGTCATCTCCGCCTCGATGCTCGGCCTCGGCCGCGCCCTCGGCGAGACCATGGCCGTCGCCACCGTCCTCTCCCCGAGCTTCCTGATCTCCGGCCACCTGCTGGACCCGGGCGGCGGCACGTTCGCCCAGAACATCGCCGCGAAGTTCGACGAGGCCAACGAGTACGGCCGTGACGCGCTGATCGCCTCCGGTCTCGTCCTCTTCCTCCTCACCCTGCTGGTCAACGGCGCCGCTCGCATGATCATCGCGCGCCGCAAGGAGTACTCGGGGGCGAACGCCTGATGAGCCACGCACTGCAGGACCAGCGGCCCGTACGCAGCCGCAAGTCCGCCGCCCCCAGCACCCTCACCCGAGGCGGCCTGCCCCGCTGGGCCCCCGCCGCCATCGCCGCCGTGTCCCTCGCGCTCGGCACCGGTATCGGCGCGGTCGCCGGCCTCGACAGCAAGATGCAGTGGGGCCTGATCGCCGCCGCGCTGTTCGTCGTGATCACCTACACGACCAGCACGATCGTCGAGAACGCCCGCCAGGCCAAGGACCGCGTCGCGACCTCCGTCGTGTGGGTCTGCTTCGTCCTCGCCGTCGTCCCGCTGCTCTCCCTGATCTGGGTGACCATCGTCCGCGGCATCAAGGTGCTGGACGCCTACTTCCTGAGCCACTCGATGGCCGGCGTCGCCGGCATCGAGCCCGGCGGCGGCGTCTACCACGCCCTGCTCGGCACCATCGAGCAGGTGCTGCTGGCCACCGTGATCGCCGCCCCCATCGGCCTGCTGACCGCCGTCTACCTGGTCGAGTACGGCCGCGGCGCGCTCGCCCGGGCCGTGACCTTCTTCGTTGACGTCATGACCGGCATCCCCTCCATCGTCGCGGGTCTCTTCATCCTCACGACGTGGACGCTGATGCTGGAGCAGGGCCCCTCCGGCTTCGCCGGCTCGCTGGCCCTCTCGATCCTGATGATGCCCGTCGTCGTCCGGTCCACCGAGGAGATGCTCAAGCTCGTCCCGAACGAGCTGCGCGAAGCCTCCCTCGCCCTCGGCGTGCCGAAGTGGCGCACGATCCTCAAGGTCGTGCTGCCCACCGCCATCGGCGGCATCGCGACCGGCGTGATGCTGGCCGTCGCCCGCATCACCGGTGAGACCGCGCCGATCATGCTGCTGGTCTTCGGCTCGCAGCTGATCAACGGCAACCCCTTCGAAGGCGCCCAGTCCTCGCTCCCCCTCTACATCTGGGAGCAGTACAAGGTCGGCAGCGCCGACTCCTTCGACCGGGCCTGGGCCGCGGCGCTCGTCCTGATCGCCTTCGTCATGATCCTCAACCTGGTGGCCCGCGGCATCGCCCGCTGGAAGGCCCCGAAGACCGGCCGCTGACCGGCCACGAAAGAAGCTCTGAATCCCATGGCCAAGCGCATCGACGTCTCCGGTCTCTCCGCCTTCTACGGCAACCACAAGGCCATCGACGACATCTCGATGACCGTCGAGCCCCGCTCCGTCACGGCCTTCATCGGCCCCTCCGGCTGCGGCAAGTCCACCTTCCTGCGCACCCTGAACCGCATGCACGAGGTCACCCCCGGCGGCCGCGTCGAGGGCAAGGTGCTGCTGGACGACGAGAACCTGTACGGCGCGGGCGTCGACCCGGTCGCCGTCCGCCGCACCGTCGGCATGGTCTTCCAGCGCCCGAACCCCTTCCCCACCATGTCGATCTTCGACAACGTGGCGGCGGGCCTGCGCCTGAACGGCAAGTTCAAGAAGAGCGAGCTCCAGGACATCGTGGAGCGCTCCCTCAAGGGCGCCAACCTCTGGAACGAGGTCAAGGACCGCCTGAACAAGCCCGGTTCCGGCCTCTCCGGCGGCCAGCAGCAGCGCCTGTG
This sequence comes from Streptomyces sp. NPDC101132, assembly GCF_044759225.1. Classification (NCBI taxonomy): domain Bacteria; kingdom Bacillati; phylum Actinomycetota; class Actinomycetes; order Kitasatosporales; family Streptomycetaceae; genus Streptomyces; species Streptomyces sp. NPDC101132. Next base: position 21,025 of record NZ_JBIVYX010000002.1, on the reverse strand, counting down.
CATCGCCCGCGCCATCGCGGTCGAGCCGCAGGTCCTGCTGATGGACGAGCCCTGCTCCGCCCTCGACCCGATCTCCACCCTCGCCATCGAGGACCTGATCGGGGAGCTGAAGGAGCAGTTCACCATCGTCATCGTCACGCACAACATGCAGCAGGCCGCCCGCGTCTCCGACCGCACCGCGTTCTTCAACCTCGCGGCCGTCGGCCAGCCCGGCAAGCTCATCGAGATCGACGACACGGACCGGATCTTCTCCAACCCCTCCGTCCAGGCCACCGAGGACTACATCTCGGGCCGCTTCGGCTAGGAGGACCCGCGGCGCCGCCGCCGCGCGAGCCGAACGGCTCCCCCACACGTCCTGCGGTGCTGCATGGCGGTGCCACCGCAAGGCGAATCCGGGCCCGCCCCCTCACGAGGGGGCGGGCCCACCCACGTTCCGGGCACTCCAGGACCTGTGACCCGGGTCACCACAACCATCCGGCGGGCACACCGGTCAACTCTCTGTCAGGAGCATGATCCACGGGGGGGGGGTTGTCTTGCACAGGAACACCTACGTCGTCCTGGCCGCGCTGGCCGCGGCGACCGCACTCGGCACGACGGCGACGGCGGGCGCGGCGACCGGGGGCGCGGCGACGGCACCCACGCCCGCGGCGCCCACCGCCGCGACCGCCACCGCCGCGACCGCTGCCGCCGCGGCTCCGCAGCGCGGGGCGGACTTCAACGGCGACGGCTACGGCGACATCGCCGTCTGGGCCCCCGACACCCCCGGCCCGCGCTCGGCGAACGGCGGATACCTCGCACCCGACGCCGGCGGCGTCTCCGTCGTGTACGGCTCCCCCGCCGGCCTCCGCCGGGACGGCGCCACCCTGCTGACCCAGGACACCCCCGGCATCCCCGGCGACCTCACGGCCAACGCCCGCTGGGGCAACCCGGCCGGCCGCGGCGAACTCGACGGCGACGGCCACACCGACCTGGTCGTCCGCACACCCGAGGGCTACCTCGTCCTGTGGGGCTCACCCCAGGGCATCACCGGGGCCTCCACCCTGGTCGCCGCCCCGACCGCGCTGCCCGCCCCCGGCACCCCGAGCACCGGCGTGGCCGTGGCCGACGTGACCGGCGACGGCACCGCCGACATCGTGGCCGCCGGGTCCACCACCCGGGACGGCGTACGGACCTACGGCGTGCGCCTGCTGGCGGGCCCGGTCAGCCGCACCACCGGCAAGCCGGCCTCCACCACGTTCACCGGCACCGGCCTGCTGCACCCCACCGTGGTCCACGCCGGCGACATGACCGGCGACGGCGTCGCCGAGGTCGTCGCGGCCACCAAGGACCCCGCGAAGCCGGCCGGCCTCGTCCTGCGCCACACCGGCGCCGGCCTCTTCCCCGTCGGCACCGCCACGGCCGGCCCCGGCGGCGCCTTCGGCGACCTGAACAAGGACGGCTACCCCGACTTCGTCGGCGGCGACGGCGGCGCGCTGAACGGCTCGGCGCCCCGCTCCGGCGGCCGGATCTCCGTCACGTACGGCGGCCCCCATGGCGTCGGCACCACACTGCCCGCCCGCGAGTTCTCCCAGGACAGCCCCGGCGTACCGGGCAAGGACGAGCCGTACGACCGGTTCGGCCAGTCCCTCGCCGTGACCGACACCGACCGCGACGGGTACGCCGACATCGTGATCGGCGCCGCGGGCGAGGACCCCTCCGGGCAGCCCGGCGCCGGATCCGTCACCGTGCTGCGCGGCGGCCCCAAGGGCGTCACCACCACCGGAGCGCGCGTCGTCACCCAGGGCACCGCCGGCGTCCCCAGCACCTCCGAGGCCACGGACCTGTTCGGCTGGTCCGTGCTGGCCGCCGACACCGACGGCGACGGCGCGGCCGAGGTGCTGGTCGGCGGGCCCGGCGAGGACACGTACTCGGGCCGCGTCTGGATCCTGCGCACCGGCCCCGCGGGCCTCACCGGCACCGGCGCGACGAGCCTGTACTCCCGCGCCCTCGGCGGCCCGACCGCCCACCTCCACTTCGGCCACCAGCTCACCGGCTGACCGCGTACGACGACGCCCCCGCCGGAACGGTCCGGCGGGGGCGCTGTCGCAGGGGTGGAACGGGCCGTCACCCGAAGGCGAGGTTGACCACCCAGAAGCACAGCGCGGCGACGACGGCCGCGGCGGGCATGGTGATGAACCAGCCCAGGATGATGTTCTTGGCGACGCCCCAGCGGACCGCGTTGACCCGCTTGGTCGCGCCCACGCCCATGATCGCCGAGGTGATCACGTGGGTCGTGGAGATCGGCGCGTGGAAGAGGAACGCCGAGCCGAACATGATCGAGGCGCCGGTGGTCTCGGCCGCGAAGCCCTGCGGCGGGTCCAGCTCGATGATCTTCCGGCCCAGGGTCCGCATGATGCGCCAGCCGCCCGCGTACGTACCGAGGGACAGCATCACGGCACAGGCGATCTTGACCCAGACCGGGATCGGGTCGCCCGCCTGCTCGACGTCGGCGATGACCAGGGCCATCACCACGATGCCCATCGTCTTCTGGGCGTCCTGGAGGCCGTGGCCGAGCGCCATGCCGGCCGCCGAGACGGTCTGCGCGATGCGGAAGCCGCGCTTGGCCTTGTGCGGGTTGGTCCGGCGGAACATCCACATGATCGCGACCATCACCAGGTAACCGACGATCAGGCCGACGAACGGCGAGACGAACATCGGGATGATGACCTTGTCGACCACGCCGGACCAGATGACCTCCGTGCCGCCCGCCAGCGCCGCGCCGACCATGCCGCCGAAGAGCGCGTGGGACGAGGACGAGGGCAGCCCGAAGTACCAGGTGATCAGGTTCCACACGATCGCGCCGACCAGCGCCGCGAAGAGGATCCACATGCCGGTGCTGCCGTGGGGCGTCTCGATGAGGCCCTCACTGACGGTCTTGGCGACCCCGCTGCCCAGGAAGGCGCCCGCGAGGTTCATCACGGCGGCCATGGCCAGGGCCGCGCGCGGGGTCAGCGCCCGCGTGGAGACCGAGGTGGCGATGGCGTTCGCGGAGTCGTGGAAGCCGTTGGTGTACGTGAAGCCGAGCGCGACGCCGATGGTCACGACCAGCGCAAAGGTGTCCACGACGGTCAGGACTCCTTGACGGCGATGGTCTCCACCGTGTTCGCCACGTGCTCGAAGGCGTCGGCCGCCTCTTCAAGCACATCGACGATCTGCTTGAGCTTGAGGACCTCGATGGCGTCGTACTTGCCGTTGAAGAGGTGGGCGAGCAGCTTGCGGTGGATCTGGTCGGCCTGGTTCTCGAGGCGGTTGACCTCGATCCAGTACTCGGTGAGGTTGTCCATCGTCCGCAGGTGCGGCATGGCCTCGGCGGTCAGCTCCGCCGCCCGCGCCAGGACCTCGATCTGCTGCTCGACCCCCTTGGGGAGCTCCTCGACGTTGTAGAGGACGACGAGGTCGACGGCCTCCTCCATGAAGTCCATGATGTCGTCGAGCGACGAGGCGAGGGAGTAGATGTCCTCGCGGTCGAACGGCGTGATGAAGGAGGAGTTGAGCTGGTGGAAGATCGCGTGGGTCGCGTCGTCGCCCGCGTGCTCCGCTGCCCGCATCCGCTCCGCGATCTCGGCCCGGGCGGACGAGTCCGCTCCGAGCAGTTCCATCAGGAGCTTGGAGCCCGTGACGATGTTGTCCGCGGATGCGGCGAACATGTCGTAGAAGCTCGTCTCCCTGGGGGTCAGACGAAATCGCACGTGAGGTCCTCGGGGTGCATCGGATTCGGTCAGGCTGATGCTAGGCGCATCCTCCGGCCACGGCTAACCGGCGGTTCCCCAGTGTCCTCCATCAGGCAGAGTGAGGAGCAGGAGCCCCTGCCCCTTCGGGCAGAGCCGAGTAACCTATACCCACGAGGGGTATGCAGCCCCTTACCGGACACCGGGAGACACGATGACGACCACCGAGGCGGCGGGCACCACCGAGGCGGCCGGTCACGCGGCTGACCAGACGGCCGGCCAGGCCGCCGATCACGCACACGGGGTCCACGGCTACCACCACCAGAAGGCCGAGCACCTCAAGCGGTTGCGGCGCATCGAGGGCCAGATCCGGGGGCTCCAGCGGCTCGTCGACGAGGACGTCTACTGCATCGACATACTCACGCAGGTCTCGGCCAGCACGAAGGCCCTGCAGTCCTTCGCGCTCCAGCTGCTGGAGGAGCACCTGCGGCACTGCGTCGCGGACGCCGCGGTCAAGGGCGGGGACGAGATCGACGCCAAGGTGGAGGAGGCCACGAAGGCCATCGCCCGCCTGCTGCGCACCTGACGCCTTCCCCCGGCGCGCCGCGGCCGGTCCCCTCCGTACGCGGTCCCGGGCCCGGCTTCAGACTTCAGGCTTCAAGACTCAGCCCTCAGGCCTCAGGCCTCAGGCCGCCGGCCCGGATCCCGCCAGCAGCACCTCGTCGATGCGGTCCTGGCTCAGCCGGTCCTCGTCGGCGGCCGAGGCGGCGATGATCAGCTCGCCGCACAGCTCGATCTCGGCGAGGGCCACGTAGTCCTGGACAGTCGCACCGCCTGCCGGTGTCACGCGCATCACCCTCTCCCTGCCGTCGTCGGCTCCTCAGCGTAGGGAGGCCGCCACACGCCGCGCATGACACGGATGGACCATTTCCGGATACCCCGCGATGGCCAGCCCGTGTCGCCCCGACGCCTACTCCGCGATCTTGCCCGCGAAAATGTCCCGGCTTGCAGGCAATTGCACGGTCACCGGTGTCCCGAACCCGTAGAGCAGGGTGGTCGAGGAGACATCGATCACGCCATTGTTCACGTAGCTGAACCGGTGCCGGACCTTCCGCAGCCGGCCCTCCTCGTCGAGGTACGCGTCGAACGGCACCAGGTCCGTGCTGAACCCTTTCGCCGCGGCCTCCAGTGCCCCGCGCGCGTGCGGCGACGCACTGCGCGCCGCCCGGCCGATGTCCGTGGTCCCGCGGTAGTGCCGCACCTTGGTGCCGGCCAGCTCGGTCTCGCCCACGTACGTCACGTCGCGGGCCCCGCGCAGCAGCTCGGCCGCGGCCACCGGGTCGGTGGCGCCGCCGGTGACGAGGTTGCCGTCGGAGAGGGTGGTCGTGTCCACCCGTACCCACTTGTCGGCGGGCACGCCCGCGCCGCGGTTCTTCATGTAGAGCGCGCCCGGCGTGAGCAGTTCGGTGATCGGCCGGTGCTCCGACTTCCCCGCCGCGTCGGCCGGCAGCATGACCAGCAGCTGCCCCATCCGGTTGCGGAAGTCGACCCCGCCCTCGCCGCGGATCGTCACCCGCGTCCCGCCGGTGGCCATCTCCATGGCCGTCCGCGCGCGGGCACTGCCGGACCGCGCGAGCACGTCGGCGGCGCCGCGTACCGCCTCGGCGCCGTCGGGAGCCGCGCCGGGGCCCTCCGCACCGCACCCGGAGAGCAGTCCCGCCATCACCCCCGACACGACCGCGGCGGCGGCCACCGCCCCGCCCCTGCGCCTGTGCTCGTGCACCACCATCGCCTGCCAACCCCCAACGCGTCACCGCTGCTTGCCCGAGGCCCCCACCCGCTCCGCATAACGACGTCCGGGGTTCACCGTCACGGTCGGGAACCGGCCGGTGCCGCGCCGGTGGCGGGTACCGTTGTGGCGTGGACACGCACTCCGAAGCCCGGCCGTCCCTTCCGCTTGTCGCCCCTTCCGGTGCCGCGTACGGCGCGGCCGTCCCGGCGCCGCGTACCGCCGGTGAGGACGAGGGCCGGTCCACCGGCACCCCGGGCTCCGGCCACGTCACCGAGACCTCCGAGCGCGGTTCCTTCTGCACCGCCCGGTGCAGCTGCGGCTGGCGCGGACCGGCCCGCCGCTCGCGGGACCTCGCCCGCAAGGACGCCGCGGCCCACGCGGGGCGGCCGCTGTAGGGCCCGCCCGGCACGAGCCCCTGGGTGGACCTGCGGTCGCGCCCGCGGCGGCGCCCGCAGGGCCGGAGCGTCCCGCGCCGGGGCCCGTACGACACCTGCCGGGCGCCCGGTCACCCGTAAGGAGTGCGCCGGCTGGCGTACCCGGTGCCGGGCGGTTGCCCTGGTCGGAGGAGGGGGGACCACCTCCACAGGGCGGAGTCACATGCGACCCATGCGTCCCAGCTTCACCGTCGTCGTGTACGCGATCGTGCTCGGCTTCGCACTGGCCCCCGGCCTCGCCCAGGCGGCGGGCACGGCGAGGGGCGCCTCGGGCGGCACGTCGGGCGGGGACCCGGACCACAAGCCCGTCGGTACGGCGGACGGCCCGGCGGACGTCGCCCTGGCCCTGGGCACCACGGGCGCGGCGGCGACGGCCACCGGCCTCTGGCTCCGCTCGCGCCACCGGCGCGACGGCGGGCCGGACCACGGCGAGGAGCGCGAGCCCTGAGCGGGGGCCGGTCGCGTACCGCGGTACGGGCCTGCTTCGGCGCGGCGGCGCTGTGCCTGCTGGCCGCGGGACTCCTCGCCGTGCTCCGCCTGCTGACGGGGTGACACCGCTCCGGCGGCCTGACAGCCGGGCACCCCGCTCAGGCGGCGAGGTCGCTCTCCTGCGTGAACTCCTCGGCGGCCTGGGCCTGGGCCAGTTCGACGGGCCGAGGCGCGCACGCCCGGCGCGAACGGACGATCCACCCGGTACGCGGGGAGCGCGCGACGGCGCGTACCACCGGCGTGAGCAGCGCCATGGCGAGGGGGGCGAGCAGCAGCACGACGGCGGTGCCCAGGGCGAACCCGCCGACCACGTCGGTGGGGTAGTGGACGCCCATGTAGACGCGGGTGAGGCCCTCGACGAGCGCGAGGCCGATGCCGACGAGCCCGAGCCGGCGGTTCGCGACGAACAGGCCCACGCCCAGGGCCATCGCGAGGGTCGCGTGGTCGCTGACGAAGGAGAAGTCCGTCTTGCCGGCGGCCAGCACCTCCAGCCCCTCGTGCTGTTCGAAGGGGCGGGGACGGCCGACGAACCCGCGCAGCGGGACGTTCACGAGCAGCGCGATGCCGGCGGCCAACGGCGCCCAGACCAGGGCGGCGAAGGACTCGACGGACTCGGTGTCACCGCGGCGCCTGGCACCCCGCCAGCACCACAGGACGAGCAGGACGAGCGCGAGGACCAGGCCGTACTCGCCGACCAGGCCCACGGCGCGGTCGAACCAGTCGGGGGCGTCCTGCGCGATCCCGTTGACGCGGTACAGCAGGCTTACATCGGGGTTCGGCCCACCCGTCGCGAGTTCAGCCATCGTGCTGCGGCCCCTTGCCCTTGCCTCGTCCCCTGCGGGCGCACGCCGTCGTGCGCCCCTTCGCCCCCGCGATCAGCCCCCGATGACCATGGAACGCCCGTTCTGGCGCGTACGTTCCACTCTCCACCGAATGATCACCCCAACGTTATCGAAAGGTGACTCATCGTCGCAGCTCAGGGCCTTGGCTTAACGGAGCGTCGCTAGACCTGGGGCCGGGTCGGCAGGGCTTCCGCACCGTCCTCGGTGACCCGGGTGGCACCGAAGTAGTCCGGAGTGTCGATCTTGTCGAAGCGGATCACCGCTCCGGTGAACGGGGCGTTGATCATATAGCCGCCCCCGACGTACAGACCGACGTGCCGGATCGCCCGTGAGTCCGTCAGATCGTCGGAGAAGAAGACCAGATCGCCCGGCAGCAGCTCCTCGCGCGAGGGGTGCGGCCCGGCGTTGTACTGGTCGTTCGCCACGCGCGGCAGGTCGATCCCCACGGTGCGGTACGCGGCCTGCGTGAGCCCGGAGCAGTCGAACCGCCCCCGGTGCTCGGGCGTGCCCTCGCCGCCCCACAGGTACGGCGTCCCGAGCTTGCGCTGCGCGAAGTCGATGGCCGTCGCGGCCTGCCGGGAGGGCGCGACGCGCCCCACGGGCGCGGCGAAGCTCTGCTGGAGGGTGGTGATGACCTTCACGTAGTTCTGCGTCTCGCGGTACGGGGGCACGCCGCCGTACTTGATGACCGCGTACGCGCCCGCGTTGTAGGCGGCGAGCATGTTGGCGGTCGGGTTGCCGGGCACCTTCCTGACGTACCGGGCGAGTTCGCAGTCGTACGTGGCCGCCGAGGGGATCGCGTCGGCGGGGTCCCAGACGTCGCGGTCGCCGTCGCCGTCGCCGTCGATGCCGTGGCCCGACCAGGTGCCGGGCATGAACTGGCCGATGCCCTGGGCTCCCACGGGGCTGCGGGCCTGCGGGTTCCAGCCGCTCTCCTGGTAGAGCTGAGCGGCCAGCAGGGCGGGGTTGAGCGCCTCGCAGAGGTTTCCCCACTTCTGCACGAGCGACTGGTACCGCGCCGGGACCGCGCCCTTGGCCAGTCCGACCGCCCGCCCGCCGCCGCTGCCGATCAGGCCGGCGGCGGCCGAGTACGTCCCTATCACGAGCAGCCCGAGGAAGCTCAGGCACAGCCCGATGCCGATACCGCCCGCGACCCAGAATCTGCGCACCCGTCAACCCTCCCCCAGACCCACCGGGTTCAGTGGGCTTTTGCGTGTGCCCCCATGACTATTCCACCCGGAAGCCCGGCCACGCGACGCCCCCGCACGACCCCGCGGGCGCACACACCCCCACGACCGGGCGCACGGAACCCGGACCGGGGGCGCACGCCAGGGAAGGGGGCCGGCCCGGCAACGGCCGACGGGGACTACCTGGAGGCGACGAACAGACTCTGCGCACCCCGCCCGATGGGCCCCTTCTCGTCGTGCAGCACCGAGTCGGCGAGCCCGATCCCGGCCGCGTCGACGCTCGTACGCGCCTCCACGCACACCCACTCGCCGACGGGATGCCGGTGCAGGTGCACCGTCAGATCGGGATTGACGAACACGAACTTGCCGAAGTCCAGCACATTGCCGACCCCGTTGCCGGAGTCGGCGGCGACCAGCACCCGGTCCAGCGGCCGCGGAGCGTCGCCGGCCACCAGCGGCACCCGCATCCGCATCCAGCAGGTCCCCGGACCGGTCTCGGTGAACGCCCCCACGGCGAACCGCGTCTCCATCGCGGTGTGGTACCCGACGTCCCACGGCACCGGGAAGAACGGCGTCTCCGCCACCTCCCCCGGCGGCGGCACCCCCGGCCCCGGCACCACGGCCGGCACCGGCTCCGCCGCGGCCCTGATCCGCAGCGCCCGCGCCAGCATCACCGGCGCGTCCGCGCCCTCGGGCACCAGCGCCGCCTGCACGATCTCGGTACCGCGACCGGCCCGCAGCACCTCGGTGGTCACCCGCAGCGCACCGATCGGCACCGGCCGCAGGATCTCGTACGTCACCCGGGCCAGCTGCATGTCCTCGCGCGCCCCGGGCCGCTCCTCGACGGCCCGCCCCAGCAGCGCCGCCGGCGGCCCGGCATGCTGCGCCCCGGCATCCCACGGCCCGCGCGTGAACTCGCTCGCGACGTACCGCCCCCGGCCGACCCGCTCGTAGAACGCCTCACCCATCCCAGCAGGCTACCCACCAGTAGCCCACCCCACCAGGCCCCACCGTGACCGGCAGCCGCACCGCCCCCGGCGTCAGCGGGCGACGGCCAGGGTGGCGCCCAGGCCGACCAGGACCGAGCCGATGGCGCGGTTCAGGGCCTTCTGGGCGCGGAGCATGCGGGTGCGGAGGGCCGGGGTGGAGAAGAAGAGGGCCACCGCCGAGAACCAGGCCACGTGCGCCAGGGACATGAAGAGGCCGTACGCGGACTGCTGCCACAGCGGCGTGTCCGGCCCGACGACCTGGGTGAAGGTCGAGACGACGAAGAGGGTGGTCTTGGGGTTCAGGACGTTCGTCAGGAAGCCCCCGCGCAGCGCCCCGAGCCGCGTCAGGCCCGGCCCGGCGGCCAGGTCGACGGTGAGGTCGGCGCGGGCCCGGAAGGTGCGGACGCCGATGTAGACGAGGTACGCGGCGCCCGCGAGCTTGATCGCCGTGAAGAGGGCGGTCGAGGAGGCGATCAGCAGGCCCACGCCCAGCATCGTGTACGTGACGTGCACGAGGACGCCCGCGCCGACGCCGGCGGCCGCGAAGAGGCCGGTGGGGCGCCCGTACAGGTAGCTGTTGCGGACCACCATCGCGAAGTCGGCGCCCGGGCTGATGACGGCGAGCACGGTGATGACGGCCACGGCGATCAGTTCTGTCATGCCCCCGATCCTTGTCCGAAGCCTTCTGCCGATCAACGGAGATCCGGATACTGGGAGTTGTGATCACACTCCGGGACTTCGACCTGGCGCGGGACGGCGCGGCGCTCAGGGCATGGGTCGGCGCCTCGCGGGCCGGGCTGGTGACCTGGGCCGGCACCACCTTCGACTGGCCCCTGGACGACGCCCAGCTCGGCGGGTACGCCGCCGACGCCCGGCTGCGGAAGTTCGCCGCCGTCGAGACCGCGACCGGCACGACCGTGGGGCACTTCTCCCTCGGCGTACCGCCCGGCGGCGGCGAGACCCGGCTCGGCCGCGTGATGATCGCCCCGGAGGCACGCGGCCGGGGCCTGGCCCGGGCCATGCTGACCGAACTCGTCCGGTACGCCTTCCAGGACCTGCGCGTCCCCTCCCTCACGCTCGGCGTCTTCACCCACAACACCCGCGCCCGACACCTCTACGAGAGCCTCGGCTTCCGCACCCACCAGGTGCTGGCCGACTGCGTGGAGGTCGACGGCACCCCCTGGACCGCACTGGAGATGCGGCTCACCGCTCCCGGACCGGCGGCACCCGCGCCCGCCGGATGACGGTCGGGGGACAATGAGGGGTCCCGCACCGCACCCAGGAGCCCCACCGTGCCCCACCCGACCGCCCCCGCCGACCTCCAGGCGGACTGCGCCAGCTGCTTCGGGCTCTGCTGCGTGGCCCTGCCCTTCGCCGCCTCCGCGGACTTCGCCCGCAACAAGCCGGCGGGCACGCCCTGCACCAACCTCCGGGACGACTTCCGGTGCGGCATCCACACCCGGCTGCGGGACGAGGGCTGGCGCGGCTGCACCGTCTTCGACTGCTTCGGCGCCGGCCAGAAGGTCTCCCAGGTCACCTTCGGCGGCCGGGACTGGCGCGCCCACCCCGGCACCTCGCGCGAGATGTTCGAGGTCTTCCCGGTCATGCGGCAGCTCCACGAGCTGCTCTGGTACGTGACCGAGGCCCTCACCCTGCCCGCCGCCCGCCCCGCGTACGACGGACTGCGCGGCGCGCGGGAGAAGGTCGAGGCCCTGACCCGTGCCGACGCCGCGACGCTTGCCGCCCTGGACGTGGGTGCGCTGCGCCAGGAGGTCAACGTCCTGCTGCTGGAGACCAGCGAACTCGTACGCGCCGGGGCGCCGGGCCGCAAGAAGAAGAACCACCGCGGCGCCGACCTCATGGGCGCCCGGCTCGCCGGGGCCGACCTGCGCGGCGCGAACCTCCGCGGCGCCTACCTGATCGCCGCCGACCTGAAGGGTGCCGACCTGCGCGGCGCGGACCTGATCGGCGCCGACCTGCGGGACACCGACCTCGCCGGCGCGGACCTCACCGGCGTCATCTTCCTCACCCAGGCACAGCTCAACGCCGCCCGCGGCGACGCCGCCACCCGCATCCCGCCGGCCCTGACCCGGCCGGCGCACTGGGCCTAGACACGGGAGCCGCCGGTGGCACGGGCCCGCCGCGAACGCCACGAGGCGCTGCGGCCGGCTCGTGCTCCGGCCGCAGCGCCCTCATGACGCCCCGCGGATCAGGGCTGCTGCGCGATCTGCTCCCAGGGTGCGACACACACGGGGAACGCGACACCGTTCGTTGCGCAGGTGGTCTGGTAGACCGTGCCGCCCGTCGTCATGACCTTCAGGTAGAGGTCGTTACCCTGCGAGGCGAGCGTGCCGGTGCACACGTTGGCCGGGTATGACGCAGCGTGGACACCGTTGTTCAGCGCGTCCCAGGTGTAGGGGCCCCACTGACCCATGACCCCGCCGGGACGAGTCCGGTGACCGAGCGACGCGACGCCGTTCTTGACTACGAAGGCGAACTCCTCCGCGTTGGACGGCAGGTACGAGTCGATGCTCTGGCACGGACCGGCCGGTCCAGGAGAGCCGGACGGTCCGGGCGGGCCAGACGGTCCGGGAGGCCCGGAAGGTCCGGGCCTCCCGGAAGGCCCGGGCGGCCCGGGCGGACCAGGAGGTCCGGGCGGGCCGGGACATCCCTTGGTGCCGGTCGGCAGCGCCTGCCCGACCAGTCCGGGCGCCTCGCCTGCCGAACGCGGCCGCGGCGGCTTCGGGCACTCGTCCCCGCCCCCACCGCCCGCCTTCGCGACCTGGGCCGCCGTGCCGGTGCTGTTGTCCGCGAACACCGGACTGCTGAGGCCCGCCAGGCCCAGCGCGATCGGCAGTACGAGACCACCGACGAGCGCAGCCTTGCGTCTAGTCCTGGATTCAGGACCCATACGTCTGCTCCTTCGTCGTACCGAACCTCGGACGCTCCGGCCGGAAGCAGCGTGAGCATCCCCCGGAACACGGCACGGCGATGGAACGAAAGCCGGAATGTCGGACGTATGTCAGCGCATTGGCCGTACGCCGGCCCCCCGGCCTGCGCCGAACGGGGACCACCGAACCGGCGCAAACCCCCGTACAACGGAATCCACCAGCCCGTGGACACGTGTGAGCCCGAACGGCTCCCCCACACGGGCGACACCCTTGGCCCACTCGCCGGTCATTGCCCGGCGTCACCCCCCGTGATACACAGAGTGACCATACGGGCTTTCGCATACAAACGGTCCGGGCCCCCGCCCGGAGCGGCTCCGCGCGAGGTCAGAGCGCCGGAAGCGGACGTGAGCGGACCTGCGTGCCGAGAGATCGGGCAAAGATAGCCGCCAAGTCGACATACGGCGGCGGTTTCATCAGGGAAGATAGTGCGTGACCCCTGCCGGAGGGCACGGGCTGACGGAACTACCCAACAGGGGCGGTGAGTTACATGATCCTGGCAGCCGAAAAGGGCGACATCACCACCATCATCGGCGGAATCGCCCCGAACTGGGGCCCGTTCGGGAGTCTCGGCAACGAAGCGAAGGTCATGATCGAGGTGGTCATGGCCGTCGCGATCCTCCTCTGCCTCGCCATCGCCATCTGGGGCGCGGCCAAACAGCGGATCGGCGCGACCGCCCTGCGCGACACGTTCAGCGCGGAACAGGGCAAGGGGCTCATCGTCGCCGGACTGACCGGGGTGTTCATCATCGGATCACTCGGCACCCTCTTCACCATCGTGTACGGGATGGCCGTCTAGCCCCCGCAGGACGCCACCCGACCGCACGCCGGCCCCGCCGCCCCCGTCCCCGACCCCTCTGCACGTCCACCGCCCACCGGCTGAGGTTGCGTTTCCTGATGACGACTCACCACACCGCGCCCACGCGGGAACCGGCACAGCTACCGTCGTACCACGACACTGCTGAGGGGGCGGGCGCGGCATGAGCCACGACGAGGGGTACGGCTACGACGACGGCGAACGGGTCGGCGGCACGGGCCAGACCCGCACCCGCCTCCCGGACGCCCCCGGCGGCGACCCGTACGGCGGCGCCCGCCGCCCCGCCCGCGCCTCCCGCGGACTGGTGACGGTCGTCGGCGTCGTGGTGCTGCTCATCGCCGCCATCGCGTTCGCGAACCAGGGCGGCGGCGGGGACGGGGCGGGCACCGGCGACGCCAAGTCCCCCACCACCGGCGCCACCGCCCCCACGGGCACCCGCCCCGTCGCAGGCCGGCACAACGACGTGCCGGCGGGCTTCGGCCACACGGAACAGGGGGCGGAGTCGGCTGCCGCCAATTACGCGGTGGCGCTGGGTTCTGACGGAATGTTCGACAAGGAACGGCGCCGGCGGATCGTGAACGCGGTCTACCTGCCCGACGTCGCAGCCGCCCGCCTGACGGACCTGGACCGCGCCTACTCCGAGAAGGGCTTCCTCTCCGGAATCGGGCTCGACGCGGACGGCAGAGCACCCAAGGGGATGACCTTCATCTCCCGCACGAACCCCGTGGGGACCAAGCTGGAGCGGTACGAGGGGGACGCCGCGAGCGTCTCGGTCTGGTACTCCACCCTCTTCGGCATCGCGGGCGAGGGGTCCAAGAACCCCGTGACCGAGAGCTGGTACACGAACACCTTCGAGCTGCGCTGGATCAACGGCGACTGGCGGGTCTCGACGTTCGCGCAGAAGGACGGACCGGTGCCGGTCGCGCGCGACCAGGCGGCGTCGACGGCCCAGGAAATGACGGACGCGGTGTCGGAGTTCGGAGGGTTCACGTATGCGCGCTAGCCGACGTATCACCTCGCTGGCCGCGGTCCTCGCGGCCGCCCCGTCAGCGGTCGTCGTCCTCGCCGGACGGGCCGCGGCCGCGCCCAGCCCCGGCCCGACCGCCCCCCAGCCGTCCAAGAACCCGTGCGACCTGATCCGCGGACCCGCCCGCGAGTACTGCCAGAGCGGCGGGCAGGGCGGGGCGCCGCGCAACGGAGGGCTGACACCGAACAACCCGTCGGACGCCCTCGACCCCCTGTCATCCCTGGCGAAAGGCTGCGCCGACGCCGGCGCCTGGATCGTCGGGAAGCTCAGCGAAGCGGTCAAGGGCACGGCCAACGTCGACTTCACCAACGCCGCCTTCCTCCGCCAGTACGCCGTCGTCTTCGCCGCCTCCACGGTGCTGACGCTCGTCCTCTGGCTGCTCGCCGTCGCCAAGCGCGCCATCCGCGGCGTCCCCCTGACCACCGCCCTCTCCGAGGCCATCGGCTTCCTCTGGCTGACCGTCCTCGCCTCCGCCTTCACCCCCCTGATCCTCTACACCGTCGTCTCCGCCACCGACGGCGTCACCGAGGTGATCGCCACCGGCACCGGCAGCCAGACCGACGTGTTCTTCGGCTCCTTCGCCGAAGCGCTCAAGAAGGGCGAGGACATCGGCGGCGGACCGATCATGCTGATCGTCGTCGCGCTCGTCACCGTGCTCGCCGCCGGCGTGCTCTGGCTCGAACTGGTCATCAGGGCCGCCCTGCTCTACGTCGGCGCCCTGCTGGGAACCGCGGTGTACGCCGGACTCGTCGACCGCAACATGTGGGGGCACGTCAGGCGCTGGGCCGGGATCATGATCGCGGTGATCCTCGTGAAGCCCGTCATCGTCATCGTCCTCGGCCTCGCCGGGGCCCTCGCGGGCGACGACGGGCCGGACGCGTTCTCCGCCGTCGTCTCAGGACTCGCCATCATCCTCCTGGCGATCTTCGCCTCCGCGATGATCTACCGTTTCGTACCCGGCTTCGGTGACGAGATCGCCTCCGCACGCACGAACCGCAAGCAGGCCACCGACGGCGCCCAAGCGGCCGCCGTCATCAGCTCCCCGGCCTCCCTCGTGTCGCAGGGCATCAAGACCCACAGCAGCCGCGGCGCCCACCGCGCCGGCGGCGGCGAAACCAGGCCCGCCAACCCGCTCGCGGGCGGAGTGGCGGCCCACAGCAGCCGGGGCTCCTCCGGCGGGACCGGGGTCGGCGGCGGAACTGTCCCCTCCGCCGCACCCCCGCCCCGCGGCTCCGGAGTGAGCACGCCGCACACCAGCAGGTCCACAGGCACAGGAGGTGACGGGCGTTGACGACCCAGTCCCATCAGATCCACCCGGTCGCGCCCCGCCGTACGTATCTCATCGGCCGGGCCCGGCCGAACGCGATCATCGGCAAGAACCGCGAGACCGGCGAGATCGCGCTGATCATCTTCGGCGCGTTCCTCGGGATGATGAGCGGACTGCTCGTCCCCCACCTGATGCTGCGGATCATCACGCTGGCCGGCTTCCCCATGCTGGCGCTGATGGCGGTGTACGTCCCGTACAAGCACCGCACCTTCTACAAGTGGTTCGAGATCAACCGCAGTTACAAGCGGACCCTGCGCCGGGGCACCACCTACCGCTCCGGCGCCATGGAGGCCGGCACCCGTGCCGCCGACGGCCGCGAGGTCGAGGTCGGACCGCCCCCGGGCATCGGCCGCATCAGCTGGCTCGCCGCGCCCTTCGGGCCGGACGAGATCGCCGTACTCCTCCACGCGGACCGCCGTACCGTCACCGCCGCCATCGAGATCGAGGGCCCCGGCGTCGGCCTGCGCGACAGCGAGGACCAGGAGGCCCTCGTCGACCGCTTCGGCACCCTGCTCAAGCACGTGGCCAACGGCGACGGCTTCGTCACCCGCCTCCAGATGCTCGCCCGCACCCTGCCCGCCGACCCCGACGCCCACGCCAAGGACGTCGCCCAGCGCGGCGACCAGCACGCCCCCGGCTGGCTCAAGGACTCGTACGACCAGCTCCAGTCGATGGTCTCCACCTCCAGCGAGCAGCACCGCGCCTACCTCGTCGCCTGCATGCACTACACCCGCGAGCTGGCCGCCGAGGCCCACGCCATGGCCCGCGCCGCCGCCCCCCAGAAGGGCCGCCGGCTCGACAAGGACGCCGGCCTCGCCGTCGTGATGGCCCGCGAGCTGACCGACATCTGCGCCCGCCTCGCCGAGGCCGACATCCGCGTCCGCCAGCCCCTCGGCCAGGGCCGCCTCGCCTCCCTCGTGCACTCCATGTACGACCCGGACCACCCCATCGACCACATCCAGGCGATGACCAAGCGCAACGCCTGGCCGGCCGAACTCGACGCCGTCGAGCCCACGTACCTCCAGGCCAAGACCCGCGAGTCCCAGACCCGCGCCCCCTGGTGCCACGCCACCGCCTGGGTGAAGGAGTGGCCGATGACCCCCGTCGGCGTCAACTTCCTCGCCCCGCTGCTGGTCCACACCCCGGACGTGATCCGCACCGTCGCCGTCACCATGGACCTCGAACCCACCGAGATCGCCATCGAGCGGATGCTCACGGAGAAGACCAACGACGAGGCCGAGGCCTCCCGCGCCGCCAAGATGAACCGCACCGTCGACCCCCGGGACATCGCCGCCCACGGACGGCTCGACCAGAGGGGTGAAGATCTCGCCAGCGGTGCGGCGGGGGTCAACCTGGTCGGGTACATCACCGTGTCATCGCGATCACCGGAAGCCCTCGCCCGCGACAAGCGGACCATAAGGGCCTCAGCCGGCAAGTCGTACCTCAAGCTCGAATGGTGCGACCGCGAGCACCACCGCGCCTTCGTCAACACCCTGCCGTTCGCCACCGGCATCCGACGCTAGCTGGAGGGCAGACCCGCCATGCGAGATCCGCTGTCCGCGCTGACGGACGCCTTCACCAGCTTCCTCTTCGGGAAGGTCGAGACCACCCGGCTGCCCGTCCGCACCTCCACCGGCCAGGCCCAGGCCGTCTACCTCCCCACCGCGGCCCCCGGCCTCGGCGACTCCGGCGTGATCATCGGCCGTGAGGTGTACAGCGGCAAGGGCTACATCTACGACCCCTTCCAGCTGTACGGCCAGCAGCTCCCGGCACCCCACTGGCTCGTCCTCGGCGAGTCCGGCAACGGCAAGTCCGCGCTGGAGAAGACCTACGTCCTGCGCCAGCTCCGCTTCCGCGACCGCCAGGTCGTGGTCCTGGACGCCCAGGGCGAGGACGGCGTCGGCGAGTGGAACCTCATCGCCCAGCAGCTGGGGATAACTCCCATCCGCCTCGACCCCGTCGCCGCCGCCGACGGCGGGATCCGGCTCAACCCGCTCGACCCGGCCATCACCACCACCGGCCAGCTCGCGCTGCTGCGCACCATCATCGAGGTCGCGATGGGGCACGGCCTCGACGAGCGCGCCGGCTTCGCCCTCAAGGTCGCGCACGCCTACGTCAACGAGACGATCCTCGACCGCCAGCCGGTCCTCACCGACATCGTCGAGCAGCTCCGCCACCCCGAGGCGGAATCGGCCGAGGCGATGAACGTCGACATAGACGACGTACGCGCCTGGGGCCTGGACGTGGCCCTGGTGCTGGACCGCCTCGTCGACGGCGACCTGCGCGGCATGTTCGACGGCCCGACCACGGTCGGCATCGACCTCGACGCGCCCCTGATCGTCTTCGACCTGTCCCACATCGACCGCAACTCCATCGCCATGCCCATCCTCATGGCGATCGTCGGCGTCTGGCTGGAACACACCTGGATCCGCCCAGACCGGAAGAAACGCATCTTCCTGGTCGAAGAGGCCTGGCACATCATCAATTCGCCCTTCGTCGCACAGCTGTTCCAGCGGCTGCTGAAGTTCGGGCGCCGCCTCGGCCTGTCCTTCGTCGCCGTCGTCCACCACCTGTCCGACGTCGTGGACGGCGCCGCCGCCCGCGAGGCCGCGGCCATCCTCAAGATGGCGTCCACCCGCACCATCTACGCCCAGAAGGCGGACGAGGCACGGGCCACCGGACGCGTCCTCGGCCTGCCCCGCTGGGCGGTCGAGATCATCCCCACCCTCACCCCGGGCATCGCGGTGTGGGACGTCAACGGCAACGTACAGGTCGTCAAACACCTGATCACAGAAGCCGAGCGCCCCCTCGTCTACACCGACCGGGCCATGACCGAGTCCTCGGCCGCCGCCGGACACCAGCTCCCCGACGACCTGCTGGCGGCCGAACTGGAGGCGGAGGAACGCGCCATGCTGATCGAACAGCAACTCCACGGCGACTCCGCGGAATCCACGGTGGCCTGAGATGCCGCGGGACGGAGCACGGGGGCACGCCGGCGGGGGAACGCACGGAGGGCGGGAACACCAGCCGCGGGGCGTCCCCGACGCCCTGCTGGTGGGCCTCCTGGCCTTCCTGCTCGGCCTGACCGTCCTGGTCTGGACGTCCACCGGCCTCGCCGCGCTCTTCGCGCGCGGCGCCTGGCCGGACACCGTCACGTTCTCCCGTACGCCCGTGGCCCTGCGGCAGCTGGTGGCCCAGCCGCACGACCTGGCCGGTGCCTGGCCCGACACCCCGCCCGCCGCACTCTCCGGCTGGGGTCTCTTCTGGGGCATCCTCATCAGCCAACTGCTGGTGCTCTTCGTGCTGGTGGTCTTCGCCATGGGCGTGCTGGCCCGCCTCAAGGCCCGCCGCGCCCTGGCCCGTACGTCGCCGCCCGGGACGTACGCGCCTGCCCCCGCGGATCCGTACGCGCCCCGGCACCCGTACGAGTCCCCGGAACCGTACGAGCCCCGGCACCCGGCAGCGTCCAAGGCCCCCGCACCGCCGGCACACACCCCCGCCCCGGCACCCGAGTCCCCGACGGCACCCGCCGCCCGGGAACCCGCACCCGAGCCCGTACCCGCCCCGCGCCCCGCGGAGGCCCCCACGGCCGCACCCGCCCGCCCCGCGTGGTGGGAGGAGGACACCAAGGGCCCCCGGGTCCGCTACGGCGGCCCCGAGGACCGCTACCGCGCCGCGGTCCGCCGCATCGCGGAGGCGGAGGGCGCCGCCCTGGTCGTGACGTCCTCACCCGCCCTCTGGGCCGCGACGAAGGACGCCCGGGCCAAGCTCGGTCCCGTCCTCCTGTACGACCCCACGCACCAGTGCGACACGCCCGCCCGGCTCCACTGGCACCCCGGCACCGGCTGCGCCGACCGGGACACCGCGGCCGCCCGGGCGGTCGCCCTGCTGGCCCCCGTCCGCCCCCAGGCCCGCATCGACGCGGCCGTGGCCGACACCGCCGAAACGCTCCTGCGGAGCTGGCTGCACGCCGCCGCCCTGGACGACCGGCCCTTCAAGCAGCTCCACCGCTGGGCCCAGGGCGCCGGCACGCAGGAACCCGTACGCATCCTCCGCACCCACCCCAAGGCGGCCCCCGGCACTGCGGGGGAGCTGGAGAACGCCCTCACCGCACACCCGGAGCGCCGGGAGATCGCCCGCGAGCTCACCGCACGGGCCCTGTCCTCGATGTCCTCCGTGCACATCAGGGACGCCTGCACCCCGAATCGAACGGACTCGCTGGCGCTGGCATCTTTCCCCGCCGAAGGGGGCACCCTCTACGTGGTGGGTGAGCCCATCGAGGATCCCCGGACCTCTCCCGGAGCGATGCCCCTGCTCACCGCACTCGCGTCAAGCGTGGTCGAGCACGGCCGCCGCATGGCCGCACGGTCATCCGACGGTCGGCTCGACCCACCAATGAGCCTGGTGCTGGACGACGTCGCCGCCGTGGCACCGGTGCCGCAGCTGCCCGCCCTCCTCTCCCCCGCCGTCGGAGACCCCTCGCTGCCCCTGCTGGCGCTGCTGCGCAGCCGGGAGCAGGGCCGGGCCCGCTGGCCGGACGCGGAGCTGCCCGAGGTGCCGAGCGCTACGCGCGGCTGAGCGCGTACTCGATCTCCCGGGCGCCGTCGGCGCCGGGCACGGGCACGGTCCGGCCGGTGGCCTCGAAGCCGAAGCGCCGGTAGAAGGCGGCCGCCCTGGCGTTCTCCTCGTGCACGAAGAGGCGTACGCGGGCCAGCTCGGGCTCCCGGAGCGACCAGGACCACTCGACGGCCGCGGAGAACAGGGCCTCGATCAGCCCGGTGCCGCGGTGCTCGGGCCGCACGTAGACGCCGACCAGGTGGGCCTGGTCCTGCTCGATGGGGTCCTCCAGCACGCTGTCGCTGCCGGCCCGCTCCACCAGCACGCTGACGCTGCCGCCCCAGCGGCCGGCGGCGTCCTCGGCCACGAACTGGCGGACCACGTTGCCCGAGGCGGCTCCCTCGGTCCGTTCCTGCCAGAAGCTGTCGGGCCGCGCGGAGGCGGCTTCGTGGGTGTCGAGGAACGCGATGGGGGCGACGGGATCGGCGAGGGAGGCCAGGCGGATCTCCTTGACCTTCTCCCACTCGCCGGCGCGGACGGGACGTATGACGTGCTGCTGGGCTTCCTTCTGGATCATGGCCGGATCCTACGCAAACGCAGAAAAGCCCCGCACCAGGATTCTTTCGAATCGGTGCGGGGCTTTCCCACAATGATTGTTCGGCGGCGTCCTACTCTCCCACAGGGTCCCCCCTGCAGTACCATCGGCGCTGAAAGGCTTAGCTTCCGGGTTCGGAATGTAACCGGGCGTTTCCCTAACGCTATGACCACCGAAACACTATGAAGTTGACCAACCGGACGATGACACGGTTCGTTACTTCAGAACTAACACAGTGGACGCGAGCAACTGAGGACAAGCCCTCGGCCTATTAGTACCAGTCAGCTCCACCCGTTACCGGGCTTCCACATCTG